>JBDIBF010000007.1:0-67721 GCA_039812765.1 Holophagaceae bacterium | reverse complement strand
ATCGCGCCGGCCCCCTCGAGTGTAGGCTGCCCGGCGCGCCTCAGGCGTGGGCGTGCTCCGGCACGCCCGCGGGCTCGTGGTGGATGGGCAGGTACTCCGGGAACCACATGGCCTCGCGGACAACGTGCTCGAGGTCCTCGAGGACCTCGGCGTCGGCGTGGCCCTCGGCCACGGCGCGGCGGATGACGGCGCAGGCCACGGCGTGGCTGCAGTCGCGGATGGTGTCGAGCTGCGGGAAGACCGCCGATGCCGCGATGTCGGCCTCGGTGACCTTGGAGGCCAGCGCGCGCGCAGCGTCCAGGAACATGCCGTCGCTGACGTGGCGGGCCTTGGCCACGCAGACGCCCAGGCCCACGCCGGGGAAGATGAAGGCGTTGTTGCACTGGCCGATGCGGTGCCGCGTGCCCGCGTGGACGACGGGATCGAAGGGGCTGCCGGTGGCGACGATGGCGCGGCCCTCCGACCACATGATGGCCTGCTCCGCCGTGCACTCGGCCTTCGAGGTGGGATTCGACAGCGGGAAGATCAGCGGGCGTTCGTTGAAGGCGGCCATCTTCCGGACGACGGCCTCGCTGAAGGTGCCCGGCGTGGCCGAGACGCCGATGAGGATGGTCGGCTTCGCGTGGTCCAGGGTCTCCTCCAGGGTGATGCGGGAGGGGTCGGCCACCTTCCAGCCCGCCAGCTCGGCACGGTCCCGGGCGAACTCCTTCTTGAATCCCTCGAGGCCCGCACGGTCGGAGACCGCCAGGCCCTTGGTGTCCACGGTCCAGATGCGCTTGCGGGCCTCCTCGGCGCTGACGCCCTCGTCCACCAGGGCCGAGACGAAGAGCTCGGCGATGCCGTGGGCCGAGGCGCCGGCGCCGGCGAAGACCAGCCGCTGGTCCTTCATCGCCCCGCCGGTGAGCCGCAGGCCGCCGAAGATGCCCGCCAGCGTCACGGCCGCCGTGCCCTGGATGTCGTCGTTGAAGGTGCAGAGCTGGTCGCGGAAGCGCTCCAGCTGGAAGATGGCGTTCTCCTTGAGGAAGTCCTCCCACTGGAGCAGCACGCTGGGGAAGACCTTCTTCACCGCCGCCACGAAGCGGTCGATGAAGTCCTGGTAGGCGGCGCCGCGGATGCGCTTGTGGCGCAGGCCCACGTAGAGCGGGTCGGCCAGGCGCTCCTCGTTGTCGGTGCCCACGTCCAGCATGATGGGCAGCGTGGAGTAGGGCGAGACGCCGGCGCAGGCGGTGTAGAGGCACAGCTTGCCGATGGGGATGCCCATGCCGCCGGCGCCCTGGTCGCCCAGGCCGAGGATGCGTTCGCCGTCCGTCACCACGATCACCGAGGGTTCGCTGGTGTGATAGTTCCGCAGCACCTGCTCGATGCGGTCCCGGTCCTCATAGCTGATGTAGAGGCCGCGGCCCCGGCGGAAGATGTGCGAGAACTTCTGGCAGGCCTCGCCCACCACCGGGGTGTAGACGATGGGCAGCATCTCGTCGATGCGCTCGTGGATGAGGCGGTAGTACAGCACCTCGTTGCGGTCGTGGAGGCTGGCCAGGTAGATGAACTTCTCCAGGTTCGTCGGCTTGGCGCAGAACGACTCGTAGACCCGCCCCAGCTGCTGCTCGATGGTGAAGATGGCCGGCGGCAGGAGGCCGAGGATGTCCAGCTCCTCCCGCTCCCGGGCGGTGAAGGCCGTGCCCTTGTTGAGGAAGGAGTCCATGAGCACGCCCTCCCCCTTCTTGGGGGTGGAGATGTAGCGCTGCCAGGTCGAGGGGTGAACCTTGATGGAAAAGTCCATACGGCCTCCAGGGATCCCGGCTCCGGGTCCTCCCGTCCGCCTGCGTCGCAGGGGCGGAGCGCGGGGGGTCGCCGCCGATCCGTCCCCCACCCTAGCGCCGCGGGTGCGGCCCGGGTCCGGCGCCGACCGGGCCGAGATCACAAGTGCCCGGGCGGGCCTTCAGAACCGCAGGGACAGGCAGGTCAGCCCGCCGTCCATCTTCCGGACCTCGGAGGTGTCGAGCTCCAGGATGGGCAGGCCCAGGCCCTCCAGCAGGGCGCGGGTCTTCGGGAAGCCCGAGGGCGTGAGGAGGGTGCCATTGATCCAGAGCGTGTTCGCCGCGTAGGCCTCGGCCGGGTCCACCACGAGGCGCCGGAAGCCCGCCAGCTCCTCCCGCTCCGTGAAGGCCGGCGTCACCAGCAGCCCGTCCCCGCCCACACTGTTCACGCTGGACTTGAAGTGCAGCCCCGCCGCCACGGGCACCGGGACCACCGTGTAGCCGTAGGGCGCCAGGAGCCGCCCGAGCTGCGCCGCGCCTTCCCGGTTGGTGCGCTCCGAGAGCCCCACGAAGACCCGCTTTCCCACGGTGAGCACGTCGCCGCCGTCCAGGGTGGCCGGGGCCTCCAGCCGGGCCAGGGCGCGGTGGCGCGCGAGGGCCGGCGCCAGGGCCTCGGCCTCCGCCCGCCGCGCCTCGGCGCCCGGCCGGGTCACCACCGCGAGCTCCGGGAAGACCAGGGCGGCGTCCTCGACGAAGTAGGCATCGGGATGGCCGGGCAGCGGGTCCAGCACCTCCACCTCGAGCCCCAGGCCGCGCAGGGCCGCGACGTACGCCTCATGCTGGGCCAGCATCGTCCCGTGGTCTGGCCGTCCCAGGTCCGCGGTGGTCAGCCCATCGGCGAAGTCGGGGCCGGGTCGGCGGCAGAGGGCGCGGGTGAAGGTCATCGGCGGGTCCTTCCCGAGGGAGGCCCCCAGGCTCCCACACTTCACGGCCAAGCCCCCCCGCTACACTGACCCCATGCTCCAGCTCCGCCACGTGACCCGCGCCTACGAACTGGGCGGCGAGAAGGCGGGGGTCTTCGGGGTGAGCCTGGAGGTCCCGGAGGGCCGGCTGGCGGTGCTGGCGGGGCCCTCGGGCTCGGGGAAGACCACGCTGCTGCAGCTCGCGGGGCTGCTGGACGCGCCGGACGAGGGCGAGGTCGCCCTGGACGGCGAGCCGGCCTCCGCGCTGCCGGAGCGGGCCCGCTGCGACCTGCGGCTGCACAAGCTGGGCTTCGTCTTCCAGGCCTTCAACCTGGTGCCCGTGCTGGACGCCCTGGAGAACGTCATGCTGCCCCTCCAGCTCCAGGGCCGCGGCGAGGCCGAGGCCCGCCGCAAGGCCCTGGCGGCCCTGGACCGGGTGGGCCTCGCGGACCGCGCCTCCCACCGGCCCGGGCAGCTCAGCGGCGGGCAGCAGCAGCGCGTGGAGATCGCCCGCGCCCTGGCCCCGGAGCCGCGGCTCGTCCTCGCCGACGAGCCCACCGCGAGCCTGGACCACGCCCACGGCGGGCCGCTCATGGCGCTGATGAAGGAGCTCTGCGCCGAGCGGGGCCTCGCCTTCCTGGTGGCGAGCCACGACCCGGCGGTCATCGCCACCGCGGACATGGTGTTCCGCCTTTCGGACGGCCTGCTCACGGGCGTCGAGGGGAAGGCCTGATGCTGCTGGCCCGCCTCGCCTGGCGCAACGTGCGCCGCAACCGCCGCCGCACGGGCCTCACCCTGCTGGTCATCATCGCCGGGACCATGGCGCTGTGCCTCTCGGGCGGATTCATGGCCCAGACCTTCCGCGGCCTCGCCGACGCCGCCATCCGCGGCGGGCTGGGGCACGTGCAGCTCATGCATCCCAAGGCCCTTTCCGGCGACGAGGGCCAGAGCCTGGAATTCGCCATTCCCGACGGGGAGGCCGTGGCGGCGCGGCTGCGCCAGGACCCGGCGGTCCTCGAGGTGCTGCCGCGCATCCAGGTCATGGGGCTCCTCAGCAACGGGCCCAAGAGCGTGGCCTTCCTCGGGACGGCGGTGGACCCAGCCCGGGAAGCGCGGCACATGGCGGCGCTGGACCAGGTGAAGGACGGCGCCAAGGCCCGGGGCGGCGTGGGCTCGCGCTGGCTTTCCAACGACCCGGGGGCTCGGGAGGTGCTGCTCGGCGCCGGCCTCGCCCAGGGCCTGGGCGCCGCCGTGGGCTCGACGCTGACGCTGATGAGCACGACGAAGGACGGCGCCCTCAACGCGGTGGACGTGGAGGTCGTCGGCCTCCAGGACTTCGGATTCAAGGAACTGAACGACCGCTTCCTCACCCTCAGCCTGGCCACCGCCGAGACGCTGGTGGACGCCGGCGGTGCGCGGTCGAGGCTCTCGGTGGTGCTGAAGGATCCGTCCCGCGCCGAGGCCGAGGCCCCGCGCCTGGCGAGGCTCGCCGGCGAAGGCGTGGCCGCCACCCCCTGGATGGCGCTCGCCAGCTTCTACCAGCAGGTGAAGCTGCTCTACCTGGCCATCTTCGGGTTCATGGGCCTGGTGCTCTTCCTGGTGGTGCTGCTGGCCACGGCGAACACCCTGCTCATGAGCGTCATGGAACGCCTGCGGGAGTTCGGGACGCTGCGGGCGGTGGGCCTGCAGCCGGGGCAGCTCCTGGCCCTGCTCCAGTGGGAGGGCGCCATCCTCGGCGCCGCGGGCAGCGCCCTCGGCATCCTGCTGACGCTGCTCCTGCGCGCCGGGGTGAACGCCCTGCACCTCCAGCTCCCGCCGCCCCCGGGCACCAGCCACGGCTACGAGCTGAACATCCACTTCGTGCCCCTCGTCTACCTCGGGGTCTTCGTAGGGCTCCAGCTCACCCTGCAGCTCAGCGCGCTCTTCCCGGGATGGAAGGCGGCGAAGCTGCGCATCGTGGAGGCCCTGCGGCATGTCTGACGCCCCGAATCCCGGAACCTCGCGACCCAAGGCCCCCCGCTGGGCCTGGCTCGTCGCCACCGGCTTCGGCAGCGGGCGCCTGAAGCCCGCCTCCGGCACCTGGGGCAGCGCGGCCTCGCTCCTCGTGTGGGTGGTCTTCGCCCACGTGGCGGTGGTCATGCCGCGTTGGGCCGGGGAGGTGTGGCACCTCGCGCTTCCGATCGGGATGACCTGGCTGGCGGTGAAGGCCTCGGACCTCGTGCATCGTGAGACGGGCCTCAAGGACCCGGGCTTCATCGTCGCCGACGAGTTCGCGGGGCAGTGGGTCGCGCTGTGGCCCCTGCGCTGGGAGCTGCTCCGCGCCCTGCACGAAGCCCACGACCACCACCACTTCCACGCTCTGTTCCTCTACGCCCTGCCCTTCCTCCTCTTCCGCCTCCTCGACGTATGGAAGCCCTGGCCCGCGCGGCAGATCCAGGGCCTGCCCGGGGGCGAGGGGATCGTGGCGGACGACGTGGTGGCGGGACTGTACGCCGTGCCGGTGGTGATGCTGCTCGCGCCCTGGGTGGCGCGCCTGATCGGGTAGTTCTCCTTCCCGGTCCCGACCAGCGCCGGGAAGGTACCGGTCTCGCCGCCCTGGTGGGTGGCCTTTCCTGCGGGCACCTCGATCCGGTTCGAGCCGCGGGGTGTGCGGCTTGAGCCAGATCGAGGTGCCAGACGCGCGCAGCACGTCGTGGCCGATATGGCCGGGAGGATGCCCTGGCCCGCCTCCCGGCCGGGCCCGCGGTTGGGCGTTCCGGCTTCGCCCGTCCCTGCGCCGCCCTCGTCCTGGCTCGCTCCGCTCGCTTGCGCCTTCGCAAGCCGCGGCCACACTTCGGCCGCGGTTTACTCAGCCGCTCCTGGAAAACCATTTGGGCCCGACCCATGCCTTCGGCCGTTCCAGTCCGAACGTGTTCCGGGAGTGGGGACTATCCCCCCGTCTCCGCCAGCAGCTCCCGCCACACCACCGGCTCGCTGAGCCGCCCCGTGCTGTCGAAGCTCCTGCTTTCGATCATGTAGCGGTAGCCCTGCTCGGTGAGGAAGAGCTGGCGGTTGCGGGCGAATTCCTGCTCGGTGCTGTCCTTGCTGATGAGGGAGTAGAAGTAGCTCACGTTGCGGTCGCCCTTGGGGCGCAGGATGCGGCCCAGGCGCTGGGCTTCCTCCTGGCGCGAGCCGAAGGTGCCGCTCACCTGGATGGCCACGCTGGCGTCGGGCAGGTCGATGGCGAAGTTGGCCACCTTGCTGACGATGAGCACCCGCAGCTCGCCGCTGCGGAACTGGCGGAAGAGCTCCTCGCGCTCCTTCTCCGGCGTCTGGCCTGTGAGCACGGGGGCCTTGAGCCGCTTTCCGATGATGCGGAGCTGCTCCAGGTACTGGCCGATGATGAGGATGCTGTCGTTGGGGTGGCCCTTCAGCAGCTCGTCCATCACCGTGAGCTTGAGGCTGTTCTCGGAGGCGATGCGGAAACGCTGGCGCTGGTCGGCCACCGCGTAATCCATGCGCTCGTCGCTGGGCAGCGGGACGCGGATCTCCAGGCAGTGGGCCGTGGCGATGAAGCCCTCCTTCTCCAGCATCTTCCAGGGCACGTCCACCCGCTTGGGGCCGATGAGGGAGAAGACGTCCTCCTCCTTGCCGTCCTCGCGGACGAGGGTCGCGGTCAGGCCCAATCGCCGCTTGGCCTGGAGCTCCGCGACGGCCCGGAACACCGGCGCGGGCAGCATGTGCACCTCGTCGTAGATCACGAGGCCCCAGTTGGCCGCCTCGAAGAGCTTGAAGTGCTCGAAGGGCGCGTCCTTGCTGCGGCGGTAGGTGAGGATCTGGTAGGTCGCGATGGTGACGGGGCGAATTTCCTTGGTGTCCCCGGTGTAGAGGCCGATCTGCTCCTCGGTCAGGGTGGTCTTGTCCAGCAGCTCCTGCTTCCACTGCTTCACCGCGGTGCCGTTGGTGGTGAGCACGAGGGTGTGGGTCTGCAGCGAGTGGATGCAGCCGATGCCGATGACGGTCTTGCCCGCGCCGCAGGGCAGCACCAGCACGCCCGCCCCGCCCTCGGGCCCGCCGCCGGCGTGGAAGACGTCCACGGCGGCCTTCTGGTAGGCCCGCAGGCCGAAGGGCTTGCCGCTGGACTTCAGCTCCGGCGAGAGGGCGAGCGGCAGCGGGTCCCCGGGCTTGTAGCCCGCCATGTCCTGCACGGGGTGCCCCAGCCGGATGAGCTGCAGCTTCACCTCGCCGCGCATGCCCTCGTTCAGGTAGACGCCCCGCTCGTCGGGATAGGGCTCGGCGAGGAGGCCCTGCAGGCTTCGCTGGTTCTCGATTTCCCAGAAGAGGCCGCGGTCGTCCATCTCAAGGGCGAGGCGGTCCCCTTTCTTCACGAGCTTGAGCTTGCCGTAGCGCGTGCCGTGGTCCTGGATCTCCTGGATGAGGTTCTGGGGCACCGGGTACTTGGACCAGGTGTCCAGGGTCTCCAGCATCTGGTCGCAGGTGACCCCCGACGCCGAGGCGTTCCACAGGGAGAGCGGCGTGATGCGGTAGGTGTGGATGTGCTCCGGGCTCTTCACCAGCTCCGCGAAGCGCGCCAGCTCGTCGCGCACTTGTTCGAAAGCGGGATGCGCGACTTCCAACAAGAGCGTCCGATCGCTCTGGACGATCAGGGGATTGTCGGGTCGCATTGCGATCAAGGGCCTGATCCAGCACGATTTCGGGGCCTGCATGGCCCGGGGGAGGGGAGCAGCGGGAATGGAAGGGCTGCGGAAACCATGGCGGAGGCCGCCGAGGCCTAAAAGACTCGAGCCTACGTGCGGGCCCCGGTCCGGTCAACGCTGGGATCGGCGGGGGAGGGTCGCCGGGGTGGCCGTCGTGAAGAAACTTTCAGGAAAGGACCCCTCGTTGGATTCCTATACTTGAAGGCGCTGTCTCCCCGCCTGCTCCCGTCGCTGCTCACATTGGAGGAATCATGTCGGTCATTTCAAGGGTCGCCCTCGCCCTCACCGCGCTCGCTCTACTTCCTGTGGGTGCCGGCTCTCCCCTGGGGGAGCGGCAGGCGCCCACCCAGCCTCCGAAACCCGCTCGCGTCAGCGGGGCCTACCCCCGGCCCGAAGCCTCGGAAAACGCCCGGGCGCAGGCCTCCCGTGGGGAAAGCGAGGCCGCCGAGCGGGACAACGCCGCCCTGCGCCGGGAAGATGATCTGTTCTGGTTCGGAGGGGAGGCCACCCCGGAGTACCTGGACTTCAAGCGGGAGCGCGCCAAGGACGAAGTGTCCCGCTGGAGCAACACCTTCGCTCTCAAGGGCGACCGGCCGGCCATCCCCGGAGGCAGCGGCACCTGGGTCAGTGTGGGTCCCACGAAGAGCACGTTTTCCGTTTATTCGGGCCAAGCCCCTGCGCACCCCGACGTGGACAGTGGGCGACCTGCGGAAGGCGGCCTGCTCACCCATCCCACCAACCCCCAGATTCTCTATCTCGCTGCCTCGGGGGGCGGCCTGTGGAAGACCACGAACGCCGATCCGGCCACCTCGGGCGATTGGACCTGGACGCCTTTGACCGACGCCCTTCCCGCAAGCGCCTCCACCGGCAATGTGAGCATCGGTGCCGTGGCCATGAGCCCCGCCGACCCCGAGACGATCTTTCTCGGGCTGGGGGACTCCTTCGATGCTGCCGGCAAAGGTCTTTACAAAAGCAGCAATGGAGGATCGTCCTGGACGGAGCTGGGGGCCATTGGCGCCACGACGCGGGTGCACACCCTGTTCGCGGTTGACGGCACCACGCTGATCGTCGGCGGCAACGCAGGGATGTGGCGATCCACCAATGGCGGAACCTCGTTCACCAACATCAGCCTCGGGGGTTCCACCAGCGGTGACGTCTGGTCCGTGACCCGCGTCGGCACTAGCACGTCCAATCTGGTGGCCACTCGGCTCAGCAGTAGCACGGGCACCTTCTGGTACTCCTCCGACGGCGGGGCGAGCTGGAGCCAGGCCGCCCTCGACGGCGCGGCGACCGCCCAGGCGCCCGGACGGGCCACGGTCGCGGGCTCCGCCTCCAGTCCCTTCATTGTCTATGCCATCGCCAATAAGAATCCGGCGAGTGGCCGGCTCATGGCGTCAGGCGTGTTCAAGTCGACCGATGCGGGCCACAACTGGACCTTCGTGCCAGCGCCGACCGTGACCGGCGGGCTCTTCCAGCCCTTCAACAACTCCGGGGATGGGGACCAGGCGGAGTATAACCAGCTGCTCGCGGTCGACCCCGACGATGCGACGCGCCTCTTCGTGGGGGCCAATCTCTCCTTGTACCGCAGCATGGACTCCGGAACCTCCTGGACTCAGATGACCAGTTGGGATTCCACCAATCTCCCCTACGCCCACGCGGATTTCCATACCGCAGCCTGGTCGAAGACTGGTCCGAAGACCCTCTTCACCGGGAGCGATGGCGGGCTCTGTGTCCTGCCGGACCCCTTCCGGGCATCCCCACCCTTCACCGCGAATCCGTCCGTGTACGCCACCACCGACGTTACGTTCGTTGACAACCGCCGTAATCGAGGACTCAGTTCCCAACTGGTCTACCACCTCGGCTCAACCACCGCGTCCACGCCGCCGGACGCCCGCGCCCGTATCACGGTGGGCATTCAGGACCTCAGCAGCCGCGTGCGAGTCGACGAGGGCACCGGGCTCGTGAACTCGACGACCTACAACGACCCCACTGGCACGGGTGACGGCTTCGGAACCCTTATCAACTCGGCGGATGGCAACAAGATGATGGTCTCCTCCTATTACGCCCGGCCGCTAAGGAGCACCAATGGGGGGACGAGTTGGACTTCCGCCTTCTTAGGCATCACGGGCGCAGGGAATTCCTCCTTGGCCCCCTTCCACACCCGCCTCTACCCTGGCGGCGGGGATCCAACAGGGAATACCGTCTACACGGCCACCAATCTGGTGATCTACAAGACCACCGACTGGGCTGCAACTGGCTGGACGCCACTGCCCATGACCGGCTTCGGTGGGACGTTGATCCGGAATTTCAATGCTTCGGCCTCGGATCCCAATGTCCTCATCATCGCGGCCAATAGCGGCAACGTATGGCTCAGCGCAAACGGCGGCACGACCTGGACCAATCCCAAGGGCGGTGACGTGACGGGCGGAGTTCTGAACCTGGCCTACGTCTGGGTGGACTCCACCAACAGCCAGAACCTCTACGCCACGTCTTCGACCCTGGGAGCCGTCAGCCACCTGTTCAAGTCCAGCAATGGAGGAAGCACGTGGGCCCCAATCGACGTGAGCAACGGCTTCCCCTTCGGAGTCCCTGTCCACGTCATCCAAAACGACCCGTCCAATGGGAGCCGCCTGCTCGCCGGTACGGACTTCGGCGTTTACATCTCCGAGAACGGAGGTGCCACTTGGTCCCGATATGGGACGGGTCTTCCCCTGGTCGCGGTACGCGACCTCTACATCGCCCCTGACGGCAGCTTCGTCCGCGCCGCCACCTTTGGCCGTGGCGTCTGGGAGCTCTCGACGTCCGCCGCGCCGACTCCGACGGTCTCGTCCCTGACTCCCAACAGCGGTCCTGTCGGCACCTCGGTGACGGTGGGCGGCACGAACCTCACCGGGGCCACGGCGGTGACCTTCAATGGCACTCCCGCGACCACCTTCACCGTGAATTCGGCAACAGCCATCACTGCCACCGTGCCTGCCGGTGCCTCCACGGGCACCGTCACCGTCACCACGCCGGGTGGCACGGCGGTGGGACCGTCCTTCACCGTCACCACCGTCAGCTCGGCCCCCGTGATCAACAGCTTCACCGCGACCCCGGGCACGATCCCCCAGGGGAACAGTTCCACCCTATCCTGGAACGTCAGTAACGCTGCCTCCCTGTCCATCAGCGGCGTTGGCGCCGTCAGCGGGACCTCCATCAACGTGAGCCCGGGCACCACCACCCAGTATGTCCTGACCGCCTCCAACGGGATGGGGACTGCCACGGCGAACGCCACCGTGACGGTAAAGCCTCTCGACCTGGATGCCAGCGGGGGTTCCCCGGACGTGCTCGATATGGCCATCCTGGCACGGGCTTACAGTGGAACGGGGATCGCGACCACCCTCCCCGGCGCCGACTTCGACGGCGACGGCGACGTCGACGATGTGGACCTCAATCTCTTCCTTTCCCTCCTGGGCTTCTGAGTCGAGGCGACCATGACGAACTCACTGCGAATCCTCACCGGCGCCTCGATCGTCCTCCTCCTCGCCTGTGGCGGCGGGGGTGGCGGCAACGGGGGCGGAACCACGCCGACACCCGCGCCGACCATCTCGGGCATCACCCCCGCCAGCGGGCCCGCGGGCTCGACCGTGACCATCTCCGGCGCCAACCTCGGCGGGGCCACCGCGGTCAGCTTCAACGGCACCCCGGCGGCCTCCTTCTCCGCCTCCGCCTCCTCCATCGCGGCGGTGGTGCCCGCGGGCGCGACGGCGGGCCCCATCAGCGTCACCACGCCCGGCGGGACCACGGCCTCCCCCACCTTCACCCGCACCGCGGGCGCCCTGGGCTACACCGACCCCGCCACCGGCGCCTACCGCCTGGTCCGGAACGCCGGCCTCTCCACCGCCACGCACCTGGTGCTGGACCTGGTCTGCACCACCGGCGACACCGGCCGCGGCGTCGGCTTCTACCTGAGCGCCGACACCACCAAGGTCACCTGGACCAAGGTCGCCGCCTCCGACGCCGAACTGGTGCAGAACAACGCGTTCAACCTGGGGAGCGGCACCCAGCTCCTCAAGGCCAAGGCCAATGGCGACACCCTCCAGGCCGGCGTCTACCAGAAGGGCAGCGCGGTGCCCGCGGTGACCTTCACCGCCGGGACCCCCCTGGCCCGGGTGGCCCTGGACCTCAAGGGCAACCCCGCCCTCGGCGCGGTGACCTTCGCCGCCGTGACCAACAAGGCCGTGGTCTTGCCCGCCTCCGGCGCCGCCACGACGATCGCCATCTCCGTCGGCACGCTGAACGCCCAGTAGCGCCCGGAGAACGGCCGACCCGGATGCCCGCCCCAGGGCCTGCCTCCGCGGGCCCTGCCACCGTGCCCCTTGGAACTCGGGCGTGCCCGCGGAGCGTTTTCGTGGGAAGCTGGAGGGTCCTGCCTTCCCCGAGGTTCCATGGCGAACTCGCACTTCCAGCTGCTCACCACCTGCACTGACGAACAGCTCCAGCGCATCTGTGAACGCCGTCGCCTCCCCATCCCCACCCGGTGGGAGGACGGGCCCGAGGGCCGGAAGCGCCTGCTCAAGACCATGGCCTTCCACCTGGAGGACAACCGGCACCTCACGGACGTCCTGGCGGACCTGGAGAGCCCGGCCCTCCTCGCCCTCAAGCACCTGGCCGCCGAAGGGGCCCAGCCAGAGGCCGTCCTAGCCCAGGAGCTCATGGACCTCGGCCTCGCCCTGCCCCGGGACGGGCGGCTGGAGCACGGCCTCGTGGTGCCCCCCCGGGTCGCCGACGCCCTCGAGGACTTCGACGAAGGCGCGTTGACCTTCCAGGAAGCCGGCGACGTGGCCCTGCCCGAGCCTCAGCCCTTCGGCTTCTCACTGGCGCTCACCTCCGTCCTCCTCCGCTGCGTCGGGGGCATCCGGGTCCTCAAGGGCGGGCTTCCCGCCAAGAAGGAGCTGAACCAGCTCCTTCACCGGAACGCCCTGCTCCACGAGGACCAGGACGCCACCCTGCTCTTCACCCTGCTGCATCGTCTCGGCCTGCTGTGGAGCCGTGAGGGTCGCGTGGACACCCTGCTCCCGGCGGTCCTCGCCCACCCGCCCCGCTGGGTCGCGGAACGGGCCTTCGCCTCCCTCCTGGAGCACGACCTGAAGGCCTGGGGCATGCCACCGGCGGAGGACCGGCACTTCCTCATGCAGCACCTGCTGGAACGCCGGGGGCAGACGCTGACCGTCCAGCCCTTCCTCGCCTTCCTGAAGACCCTGCACACGCTGGACGAGGCGCGCACCGCCGAGGTCTTTCTCCCCTTCCTGAAGCGCATGGGCCTCGTCGCCATGGATCCGGCGGGCCGCCACCTGGCCCTGACCCCCCACGGCGAGGCCCTGGCCCACGAGTACCTGCTGCGGGACCACGCGGGCACGGAGGCGCACTGGCGGCCCATGGACGTCGAGGCGCCCCTCGTGATCCAGCCCAACCTCGAGGTCCTCACGCCCCTCCTGCAGAACCCGCACCGCCTGCTCCAGCTCGCCCAGGTGGCCGAGATCGAGGCCCTGGACACCATGGCCACCTTCCGCGTCGGCCAGGACACCCTGGTGCGCGCCCTGGACATGGGCGTGGGCCTGGACGACCTTCGCCACCGCCTCAGCGACCGGGCCACGGGGCCGCTGCCCCAGCCCCTGGTCCAGCTCTTCGAGGACCTGGCCGCCCGCGTGGGCGAGGTCGAGGTTGAGCAGGGCGCCCGGCTGGTGCGGGCCCGCACGGCCCACCTCGCGGACGAACTACGGCTGCGGCCCGAGCTGGCCCAGCTCCGCCTGACGCCGATCTCCGACACCGTGATGGAGGTGCGGGGCCAGGGCAACGCCTTCGCCCTCCTGAAGGCCGCCGGCTTCCTCCCCAAGCCGGCCCGCTTCCTCCCGGTGAGCCTGGACGGCGACGAGGACCTCTATCTCTGGGCCCTGGCGGCCCTGGCCTTCGTGGACGAGAAGGGCATGGACCACCACCTGGAACCGGTGCGGACCATGGTCCGGGCCGCCCTGCAGAAGCTCCACGACGAGGACGCCAACCTCTACCAGGAGATCCAGAAGCGCATCCCCATGCTGCACCTCGGCGCCGCCCAGGGCCCCGAGGAGACCCAGCGCATCCTGGAGTACGCCGGGGCCCACACCCTGATGGTCGAACTCACCTACCTGCCTCCGGCGGCGCACCGCACCCAGCTGCGGCGGGTCACGCCCCGGGACGTCGAAGGCGACCACCTCCACGCCTTCTGCCACCTCCACCAGGAGGAGATGGCCTTCCGCCTCTCCCGCATCCAGGGCGTGCGGCTGCTGAACGAGCGGGGCTGGACCCCAGGGGCCCACAGCGCCGCGGGTTGAGAGCGCCCCCCCCCATGAACAAGGCCGGCGATGCCGGCCTTGTTCATGGGGGGGAGGTGCTTCAGCGCTGGGGAGCCTTCACCTGGGTGGTCCCGGCGGGGGAGGGCACGACGCCGCGCTCCACGGGGATGACCGGATAGGGGTCGAGCTTCTTCCGGCCCTTGCGGTTCGCCTTGGCCTCGGCCTCGGTGGCGGGTTTGCCGGTTTCAGGGGCGACGGCCAGCTGCAGGGAACCGCCCTGCTGGAGCCCGTGCTCGCGGCTGCGCTGGATCTCGGCCTCGGAGGCCTCCTTGGCGTGGCGCACCCGCTCCTCCATCTGCCGGACGGCGGCGGCGGCGGCCTCGGCCTTGCGCTGCTGGTGGAGGCCCCAGGAGCCCAGGCCCGTCAGGGCCAGGGCGATGGGCAGGCCGGCGGCGAGGAGCATCCAGCCCGGACGGCGCCGGGAGGTGTTGCGGCGGCGCTGGGCTTCAAGCCGGAGCTTCTCCGCCAGGGCGACGATCTCAGGCGTCGGCTTGGCGCCGAAGTAATTGGCCGTACCGGCGCCCTGGACAGGACGGTGACCGAGGAGCTCGGCGAGCTCGGCCCGGAGCTCCTTGTCCTCGGGGGACTCGAAGCGGCGGACGGGTTCAGGCCAGGGCATGGACGCCTCCGGGGTTGATCTGGTCGCGGAGCTGCAGTTTGGCGCGGTGGATTCGGGTCTTCACGGTGGCTTCGGGGATGGAGAGGATCTCGGCGATTTCCTTGATGGAGAGGCCTTCCACGACGAAGAGCCAGAGGGCCTCCCGGAAGGTGGGGGACAGGAGCTGCATGCGCTCCCGCACCTCCCGGTTGAGCATGGCGTCGTCCGCATCGGCCCCCCGTCCCGGCTCCATCACGGATTCCAGGCTCAGGTTCTGGTTCTTCATGGGCCGGCGCTCGGTGAGGGCCAGGGTCCGCACGGTGCCGTACACGAAGGCCGTCGGGTGCTCCGGGGGGACCTCGCGCTGCATCAGGATGACGAAGGCCTCCTGGGCGATGTCCTCGGGGTAGACGGCCCCGTAACGGCGGGCGTAGCTCACCAGGCGCGGATAAAGCTCCGCGAAGGCGGCGTGGAAGTCCGCCGGGGCGCCGAAAGGGGTTGTTTCCAAGGAACTCGGGGGCTGCATGCGTGCCTCGTCGCACCTGGGATGCCCGGGCGCGGGGGAAGGTTCCCCATTAGTCTAGGTCAATGGACGACCCGCGGCAGGCCTGGCGCGAAACCCTCCGGGACTTGGGGGTGATGGGCCTCGTGCCAGAGCCCCGCTCCGCGGCCTCCGCCCCGGTGGCGACTCCGGCCCCGGAACCTGCGGCCGCCCCCCGGTCGCGGGCCCGGGGCGCGGCCGCCGCGGAACCGCCGGCGAAGGTCTCAGTGGGCGCCATGGCCGGCCCCTACGCCCCGCCCGCGGATCCTTCGGCCTGCCCCGCCCCCGGGCTCGTGGCCTCCGCGGCCACCCTGGCCGAACTGGAGGACCGCATCAAGGGCTGCCTGGCCTGCCCCCTGGGCCCGGGCCGCCTGAGGTTCGTGTTCGGCGAAGGGGACCCGAAGGCCCGGCTCATGTTCGTGGGCGAGGGGCCCGGCCGTGACGAGGACCTCCAGGGCCGGCCCTTCGTGGGCAAGGCCGGGGAGCTGCTGGACCGGATGATCGGCGCCATCGGCCTCGCCCGGGACCAGGTCTACATCGCCAACGTCGTGAAGTGCCGCCCCCCCGACAACCGGGTGCCCACGGGGCCCGAGGCCGCCGCCTGCCTCGGCTACCTGCGCCGCCAGATCGAACTCATCGCGCCCAGCGTGATCGTCACCCTCGGCGCCACGCCCCTGCGGGAACTGGTGGGCGAGGGTGCCGGGATCACGCGGGTCCGCGGCCAGTGGCGGCGGGTAAAGGTCGGGGACCGGGAGATCCCCGTGATGCCCACCTTCCACCCCGCCTACGTCCTGCGGCAGTACACCCCGGAGGTCCGCAAGGCCGTGTGGGAGGACCTGAAGGCCGCCAAGGCCTGGCTCGAGGGGCCGGGGCGCCTGAGCCCGGGGGCGGAGCCCGGCTAGACTGCCTCTAGCCCTCCGGAGTCCCCATGCCCGGCATCAAGCTCGTCAACTTCCTCGCGTTCCTGCTGATGGTGGCCGTCCTCTGGCTGCTGGGGGGGGTCTACCTCACGAACTACGACCTCCTGAACAAGGAGCTGGTCCTTTACGGGGACCGGCACATGCGGGTCTGGGTGCTGGTCCTCTGCTCGGTGATGATCGGGTTCCTCGTGAACCTCATCTACAACGCCTGGGTGGCGGTTCAGGGCATGGTCTCGGGCCTCAACGCCTCCGCCGCCACGCGGGTGGGACGGCGCGTGAGCAACCACATGGCCGAGGCCCGGGAGCTGATGAGCCACGGCCTCTACGCGGAGGCCAAAGGCGTGCTGGACTCCGTGCTCGAGGAGCGGGGCGACCACCAGGGCGCCAACATCCTGCTCGGCGAGGTGC
Organism: Holophagaceae bacterium; assembly: GCA_039812765.1. GTDB lineage: Bacteria > Acidobacteriota > Holophagae > Holophagales > Holophagaceae > JADJVL01. The sequence goes on along the minus strand of JBDIBF010000007.1, from coordinate 51,467 downwards.
TCCTCAAGACCGGCGACACCGACGGGGCCGTGAAGCACCTGGAGGCCTGGTGCCTCGCCAGGCCCGAGAACCTCGAGGCCCGCTACCTCCTGGCGGAGGCCCTGCTGGCCAACCGGGCCTCCGACGCGGCCGTGACGGTGCTGAAGAAGATCGCCTCGGACAAGCCCAAGCAGGCGCTCCGCGCCTGGCGGCGCCTGCGCGCCCTGCACACCGACGCCCAGCGCTGGGAGGAGGCGCTGGAGGCCCATCGCAAGCTCAACCAGCATTTCAGCCAGGAGATGGGCACCGGCGAGAAGGCCCAGGGCTCGGCCCTGCTCTACCAGGTCGGCCTCTCGAAGGTCGAGGCCGACCAGTACAAGGAGGCCGCCCAGGCCTTCCAGCAGGTGCTCAAGGAGGATCCCGGCTTCCTCCCCGCTCAGCTCGCCCTCGGGCGCTGCATGGTGCTCCAGGACCAGGAGCAGCAGGGCGTGGAGATCTGGCTCGAGGGCTTCCGGAAGTCCGGGGAGGGGACATTCCTCCAGGAGATCGAGGACTATTTCATTCAGCTCGGCCGCCCAGATGACGGGCTGGCGGTCCTGGAGCGGGTGGCCGCCACCAGCGAGCACGCCACCACCGCCAAGTTCTTCCTGGGCAAGATGCTCTACCGCCTTGAGATCCTCGACCGCGCCCTGGACCAGTTCCAGGAGGTGCGCAGCCAGGTGGTCTTCTCGCCGATCCTCTACTTCTTCATGGCCAAGATCCACGCCCGGCGCGGCCGGAACGACCAGGCCATGAACGAGTACCGCCAGCTCCTGCGCAACCTCGGCGTCCTGAAGCTGCGTTTCGAGTGCAGCGTCTGCGGCCACCGCAGTGCCGACTACGTGGACCGGTGCGAGAGCTGCGCCTCCTGGAACAGCGTGCACTTCATGTTCAAGGAGAGCGACCTGCCCGAAGCGCCCCGGCCCACCGAGACCGGGAGCTGGATGGCGATGGTCTGAGGGCCTGGCCCCGGATTCAGCCTGGGGACGCGTCGCCGGGAACCGGCGCCCACCCGCCGGCGTAGACCATGCGGTCGAGGGCGCGGCTGTAGGGGCTCCACCGTGAACCCCCCGCCTCGGCCCTGGCCCGGTCCATGGCGTCCAGCTTCCCATCCAGGTCGTCCAGCATGTGCACCAGGAGCGCTTCAGGGATCTTGGGAACCACGGGGGAGCCGTACTCCAGGCGGCCGTGGTGGCTCAGCACGATGTGCAGGATCTGCATGCGGAGCTCGTCGGGGAAGCCCGGGATCCCCTCGGCGGCCCGCTGGATCCACTGCGCCTCCAGGGTGATGTGGCCCAGCAGGTTCCCGGCGTCGGTGTAGCCGAAGGCCCGGTCGTAGCTGAGCTCCGCGGTCTTCCCCAGATCGTGGAGGAGCACCCCGGCGAGGACGAGGTCGCGGTTGAGGTGCCGGTAGTGCCCGCAGGCGCGCTCGGCCATGGCCGCCACCGAGAGGGTGTGCTCCAGCAGGCCGCCCAGGCGCACGTGGTGCATCGACTTGGCCGCCGGCGCCTTCGCGAAGGCCGCGCGAAGCGCGGCGTCCTCCTGGAAGAGGGCCGAGAGCAGGCGGGCGATCCACGGGTCCCGCACGGAGGCGAGGAGGGCGTCCAGCTCGGCGAGCATCTCCGCCACCGGCCGCGCGCTCACGGGGAAGAAGCGCCCCAGGTCGCCGACCTCCGCGTCCGCGGCGGGGCGCACCTTGTCGAGACGCAGCTGCAGCCGTCCGTTGTAGGCGCTGGCCGCGCCCTTCACCCAGAGGAAGGCGTCGGGGACCACGCGGCCGGGGTCGCCCTCCACCGCGCGGACGTCCCAGAGGAAGGCCTTGAGGTCGCCGCTCGCGTCCGCGAGGCGCAGCTCGAGGTACTCGCTCCCCTTGGCGCTGGTGCGCCAGGCGGCCTCCTGGGCCAGGAGGTGGCCGGCGAAGGCCTCGCCCTCCTTGAGGGACTTCAGCGTGGGCTGGTCGGGCATGGGGGGCTTCCGGTCCGGGCGGGCGTCAGTGGTCCAGCGGCTTCTTGGCCACGCCGAAGGGGGGCTCCTCCCAGCCGTCGTCCACGAGCAGCTTCCGCTCCTCCAGCAGCTCCACGAAGGACCACTGCTCCGCCTTGGGGACGTTGCCCTCCGGCATCCCCAGCACGCGCACCCGCAGCATCCGGTTGTAGACCGGGAACTGCAGCTCGTCGCCGGCGCTGACCTCCCAGGAGGCCTTCTTCGGGGTCCCGTTCACCCGCACCATCCCCGCGTCGCACAGGTCCCGGGCAAGCTCACGGCGCTTGAGCAGGTGGGTCTTCTTCAGGAACGCGTCGAGGCGCACGGGGCACTCCTTGCCGGCCTAGCCCTGCAGGATCCTGTCCTTCGCCACCTGGTAGCGGATGTTGGCGCGGACCCGCAGCGACTGCATGTACTGCTCGATGGCGTTCTGCGCCTTGGGTTCCTGGAGCTTCTCCATGATCTTGTCCTTCACCTCGGCGAAGGGCCGCGCGCCGTCGATCTGCGCCTCGACGAGCTGGACGAAGCTGAAGTCCCGGTCGGATTCCAGGGGGCCGGCGGTCTGGCCCGGCTGGAGGGCGAGGGCGGCCTTCTCGAGGTCGGGCCTCAGCAGGCCCTTCTCCATCCAGCCCAGGTCTCCTCCGGTGGTGCGGCTGATGCCCTCGGAGTGTTCCCGTACGAGGGCCTCGAAGCCGGCGCCCTTCGCGAGGGAGGCCTTCACCAGGGCCACCTTGGCCTTCGCGGCCTCCTGTTCCGCGGGGGTCGCCCCCTTCGTGATCACCAGCTCTCGGATGCGCAGCCGGCTGGGGACCTTGAACTCGTCCTTGTGGTCCTCGTAGTAGGCGCGGAGCTCCTGGTCCTCGATGGCGACCTTGGAGAAGACCTCGCGCCGCAGGACCTCCTGCTGCAGGATCCCCTGCTTCTGGCGCCGGGTGTACTCGGCCAGGCCGATGCCCATGGAACCGCGCAGGGCGCGCTCGAGGTCGGCGTCGGTGGGCAGGTTGTTCTGCTTCTTGATGTCCTCGATGACGTTCTTCAGGTAGTCGTCGGGGACGCGGATCCCCAGGTCGTCCGCCTTGTCCTGCACCAGGAAGGCGTCGACCATCCCCTGGAGGGTCTTCTCGCGGGCCTCCTTGAGCTTGGCGTCCAGCTCCTTGCCGGAGAACTGGCGGTACAGCGCCGCATGCTCCTGCTCCACGGCCTGCTGGAACTGGCGGCGAGTGATGATGTGGGCGTTGACGATGACCAGCACCTCCTCCCGGACCTCCCCCGGCAGTGGCCCACCCATGAGCAGGGGCGCGGGGAGAAGGAGCAGGGCGGGCAGGAGGAGGCGCCGGATCGTCATGGGGGGAAGCCTATCAGCCCTTCTTGGCGGCCGGCTTCGCGGCCTTCGCGGCCTTGCCCGGGGCGGGGTTCATCTCGAAGGGGACCTCCTTCTTGATCCCCTCGATGAAGCCGTTCCAGACCTCTTCGCGGCGGGCCTCGGTGGCCTTCTGCTTGGCCTGGTCCTTCGCCTGGTCCCAGCCCATCTGGTCGCCGGGCATCATCTTCTCGACCTGGATCAGGTGGTAGCCGAAGGCGGTCCGGACGGGGTCGCCCACCTTGCCCACGGGCTGGGCCTTCACCGCGGCCTCGAACTCGGGCACGAACTGGCCGAAGGTGATGTTCTCGTAGAGGCCGCCCTTGTCCTTGCTGCCCGGATCGTCGGACCACTCCTTGGTCAGGTCCTCCAGCTTCTTGCCACTGCGGAGCTGCTCCTGGATCTTGGCCACGCGGTCCCGGGCCTCCTGGTCGGTGTAGCCCTGGCCCTGGGTGCGCTCGCTCTTCACCGAGACCAGGATGTGGCGGGCGTTGAACTTGCCGGGCGTGACGAACTGGGCCTTGTGGGACTCGTAGTAGGCGCGGACGTCCTCCTCGCTCACGTTCATCTTCGCGTTGAGGGCGTCACCCTCCTTCTTGAGCAGCTCCTGGGCCAGGAGCTGCGTGGTCATCAGGCCCAGGGCGCGCTTGTGCTCGGGCGTGGCGTCCAGGCCCAGCTTCTTGGCCTTCGCCGCGATGAGGTGCATCTCGACGATGCGCTTGACGTACTGGTCCCGCGCGCCGGCCACCAGGGTGAGTTGCTGGCGCTCGGTGGGGGCCATGTTGCCCAGGGCGGCCTCCACGTCCGAATCGTGGAGCAGGTAGGGACCGATCTTCGCGATCACCTTGTCTTCGGCCTTCGGGGCGGCCTGGCCGACCTCGACACCGGACGTGGTCTTCACGTCCGCCTTCGGGGCCTTGGGGGCTTCGGCCTTCACGGCGGCCTTGGGGGCTTCGGCCTTGGGGGCTTCGGCCTTGGGAGCTTCGGCGGGCTTGGGGGCGGGGGTCTGGGCGGCCAGGGTCAGGGCCACCAGAGGGAGCAGGGAGCGCAGCATGAACATTCCTCGGTCAGGGTTTGAAGGGGATTCCCCTTCAGGGTTGCGGACGGAACCGGCCGGGGCCGGCCTCGGGGGAGCGATTCAAGCGTTGGAGTCCTTGGCCAGGTGCCTCATCCTCTTCCCCTGGGCCGATGCGGCCCCAAAGCCTCGAGTCTACCACCGGAGCCGGCGTCCGTCCCCGCCGCCGTTCCGCGGATCCGGGGCCCCTGAAGCGACTCCGGATCGACGATGGCTAGTGCGACAGACTCCCAAGTGGTTCCCTCCGGGGCCGACCGCCCCTGGGTCCCCCCGTCCTGGGCGGCGCGGCTGCGCCGGGAGGCCGACACCCGCCGCGGGGCCGGGCTGGAACGCCGCGTGGAGGCTCCCCGCGGCCTGGACTTCTGTTCCAACGACTACCTGGGACTGAGGCGGGATGTCCGGGTGGCCGAGGCGGCGGCCCAGGCCGCCCTGGAGCACGGGAGCGGGTCCGGCGGCTCGCGGCTCCTCCGGGGCGGCAGCTCGCTGCACGAGGCGCTGGAGGAGGCCCTGGCCCGGCACAAGTCGCTGCCTTCCGCGCTGCTGCTGAACTCGGGCTTCCAGGCGAACGCCACGCTGATCCCGGCCCTGGCCCGGGAGGGCGACCACGTCTTCTCCGACGCCCTCAACCACGCCTCCCTGGTGGAGGGCTGCCGTCTCGCCAAGGCCCGGGGCGCGGCCGTGCACGTCCACCGACACCTCGACCTGGAGGATCTGGAGGCCTGCCTCCGCGCGGCCCGCGGGCGCCGTGCCGCGGGGAGCCTCTTCCTCATCGCCACGGACGCGGTGTTCAGCATGGACGGCGACGCCGCGGACCTCCCTGCCCTGCTGGCGCTGGCGGCGCGCTTCGACGCCCTGCTCCTGGTGGACGAGGCCCACGCGACCGGCCTGCTGGGCCCCCACGGCGGCGGGCTCGCCGAGGCCTGCGGCGTCGCCGGGCGGATCCCCCTGGTCATGGGCACCCTGGGGAAGGCCCTGGGCGCCTTCGGCGCGTTCGTGGCGTGCCCCGGGGAGCTGCGGGACCACTTCGTCAACACGGCCCGGGGCTTCATCTTCTCCACCAGCCTGCCCCCCCCGGTGCTGGGAGCGGCGCGGCGTTCCCTCGCCCTGGCCCGGGAGGAGCGCTGGCGGGCCTCGGCGGCCCTGGGGCACGCGGCACGGATCCGCGCCCGCCTCGGCCTTCCGCCCCAGCCCTCCGCCATCGTCCCCGTGGTCCTGGGCACCGAAGCCAGGGCCCTGGCCGTGGCCGGCGCCCTCCAGGACCGGGGCTTCGACGTGCGGGCCGTGCGGCCCCCGGCGGTGTCCCCGGGCACGTCGCGCCTTCGCATCACCACCGGGGCCCACCAGTCCGAGGCGGCGGTGGCCGACCTGCTCTCGGCCCTGGAGGCGTTGCTTTGATTCCAGACCTGGCGGCCTCCCTCCCCGCCCCCCTGTGGGTGCTGGGCACGGACACCGGCGTGGGCAAGACGCGGGTCTCCGCCGCCCTCGCGGCGGCCTGGGCCGCCGAGGGCCCCGTGACCTACCGCAAGCCCTTCCAGACCGGCGTCCGGGACGGCTCGGATCCCGAGGCCGACGCCCAGGCGGTGGCGGGGCCGGGCATCCGGGCGGAGACGGGCCTGGTGCTGGCCGCGCCCCTCTCCCCCCTCGCCGCGGCCGAACGGGAAGGCCGCGTCCTGGACCTGGACACCCTGGCCGCGTGGGCGGCCCGCCCGGCGGAAGGGCGGCTGCTGCTGGAGGGCGTCGGCGGCGTGGCGGTCCCCTTGGCGCCGGGCCGCGTCTTCGCGGCATGGGCCCTGGACCTGGGCTTCCCCGCGGTGGTGGTGGCCCGGGGCGGGCTGGGGACCCTCAACCACACCCTGCTCACCTGCGAGGCCCTCATGCTCCGCGGCTGGCGGGTGCCGGCGGTCCTCCTCAACCCGGGCCTGGACGGCAGCCACGCGGCCGCGGCGGAGAACGCCGCCATCCTGGCCCGCTTCCTGCCCGTCCCCGTTCACGTCCTGGAGGATTGAGCCCATGGCCTCCCCCCTGCCCGAGTCCTGGCTCGACCGCCTCGCCTTCGACCACGCCCACGTCTGGCATCCCTTCACGCAGATGAAGGAGCACGAGGCCGACCCACCCCTGGCGGTGGTGGGCGGCGAAGGCCCGGACCTGCTGCTGGTGGACGGGCGGAAGGTCCTGGACGGCATCAGCTCCTGGTGGACCTGCGTCCACGGCCATGGCCATCCCCGGCTGGCGGAGGCCCTCACCCGGCAGGCCGCGCGGCTGGACCACGTCATGTTCGCGGGCTTCACCCACGAGCCCGCGATCGAGCTGGTGGCGCGACTGCGTCCCAGGCTGCCCGCCGGCCTCACGAGGGCCTTCTTCTCGGACAACGGCAGCACGGCGGTGGAGGTGGCGCTCAAGATGGCCTTCCAGGCCCAGCTGCAGCGCGGCGAACGCGGCCGGGAGCGCTTCGGCGCCCTGGCCGGCGGATACCACGGGGACACCCTCGGCGCGGTCGGCGTGGGGGACCGGGGCAATTTCATGGCAGGGCTCTTCGCGCCGCTGCTCCTCGCCTGCGACACCCTCGAGGTACCCGAGGACACCCGCCGTGAGGTCGGCCCCGGGGCGCCGGCGGAGTCGCCCGGCCTCGAGGCGGCGCTGACGGCGCTCCAGGCTTGGTTCGAGGCCAAGGGTCCCCGCCTCGCGGCCTTCATCGCGGAGCCCCTGGTCCAGGGCGCCGGGGGCATGCGCATGTGGGCCCCCGAGCTGCTCCGCGAGATCCGGCGCCAGTGCGACCGGTACGGCGTCTACCTGATCCTGGACGAGGTGATGACCGGCTTCGGACGGACGGGGACCTTCCTCGCCCTGGAGCAGGCGGGCGTCGCGCCGGACCTGCTCTGCCTGTCCAAGGGGCTCACCGGCGGCATCCTGCCCCTCGCCCTCACCTGGGCCACGGAGGAGGTCTTCGGGCATTTCTGGGGTGACTACGCGGAGATGCGCACTTTTTTCCACGGGCACAGCTTCACCGCCAACCCCATCGCCTGCGCCTCGGCCTGCGCGAACCTCGCCCTCTTCGAGGAGACGCCCGTCCTGGAGCGGGCGCAGGCCCTCGCCGACGCGTTGCGAGAAGCGTGGAGCGGCCTCGCGGCGCATCCTGCCGTCCGCCGCGCGCGCACCCTCGGCTGCATCGCCGCCTGCGCCGTGGTGGATCCCCGCACCGGGCGCCCGCACCCCGTGGAGGCTCGCTTCGGCTGGCGCTTCCACCGCCGCGCCCTCGACCGCGGGCTCCTCGTCCGCCCCCTGGGGGACTGCCTCTACCTGCTGCCGCCCCTGGCCACCCCGCCCGCCCGGATCCACGGCGCCGTTCAGGAGTTGGCCGAGCTTTTATTTTGATATTTCGATTGCTTGCGCCCTCCGGGGAATCTTTCTATCCTCGGGGCACCCTATCCGGTCCGCCCGTCTTCACCTCCCATCATGGAGTCCCCATGGCCTTCCGACTGTCCCCCTCCCTGAGCTTGGCGGCCCTCACCACCCTCTCCATGAGCCTCGCGGCCCAGAGCACCGGCGTCACCACCGCCGACCTGCGCGGGCAGGTCCGCTCCCCCGGCGGCGCCCCCATCCCCAAGGCCGTGGTGCGCCTGACCCAGGATTCCACCAACCAGACCCGCGTCCTCACCTCGGACGCCAACGGCAACTTCAGCTTCCGGCTCCTGCCCCCGGGCTCCTACACCCTGTCGGTGGAGGCTCCCACCTTCCAGGCCAAGCGCATCAAGGACATCACCCTGCGCATCGCCAACACCACCGAGCTGAACGTGGACCTCAGCCCCGTGGAGGCCCAGGCCACGGTGGAGGTGGTGGGCGAGGCCACGCTGGTGGATCCCACGCGCACCCAGGTCTCCACGGTCATCGACAACAACCTGATAAACAACCTGCCGATCAACCGCCGCCGCTTCGAGGACTTCAGCCTCACCACGCCCGGCGTGACCACGGCCAACAGCCCGGACAACGGCGGCGCCGCGGCCAACTCGGGCCTCGTGTTCGCCGGCGTGAACCCCCGACTCAACAACGTGATGGTGGACGGCCTCGACAACAACGACGTCTCCACCGGCTCGGTGCGTACCACTTTCAGCCAGGACGCGGTGCAGGAATTCCAGGTGGTCACCAACGGCTTCTCCGCGGAATACGGCCGGGCGGCGGGCGGCACGGTGAACGTGGTCACCAAGAGCGGCGGCAACCAGTTCGGCGGCACCCTCTTCTACTTCCGCCGGGACGGCAAGGTGGACGCCAAGCGCCCGCTGTCCGCGAGCGAATCCCAGCTCAAGCAGAACCAGTACGGCGCCACCGTCGGCGGGCCCATCATCAAGGACAAGCTCTTCTACTTCGCCTCGGTGGAGCGCTTCGACAAGAACGACGCCAACAACGTGACCATCGACTCCAGCACCGCGGCGACCATCCTCCAGCGCACCGGCTTCAAGGTGTCCCAGGGCCTGGTGCCCTTCGTGGAGAACGTCACCACCGGCATCGTGAAGCTGGACTGGGCGCAGAGCGACACCAGCCGCTGGAGCGGCCGGTTCACCTGGGCCAAGGAGTACAACGAGAACCAGCTCGAGTGGGGCGGCCTGACGGACCGCAGCGCCGGCGGCGCCCGCCGCATCGAGGACCGGAGCGCCAGCCTCTCCCACCTCTGGAACGCCTCGGCGCGCTTCGTCAACGACTTCCGCCTCCTCTGGAGCCTGCGGGACCACGAGCTGATCAGCCTCGACGACACCAAGGGCCCCTACGTGGAGATCCTCGGCGCCGCCACCTTCGGGACCCAGCGCTTCCTGCCCCAGGTCCGCACGGAGAAGACCTACCAGCTGAGCGACACCGGAAGCATCTTCTTCGACAAGGTGACCCTGAAGCTGGGCGTGGACCTGATGCGCACCAACATCGAAGGCGCGCTCCCCCTGAACTTCTCCGGCATCTACCGGTTCCAGGCCATCCCGGGCTTCAGCAACGGCATCGCGGCGCTGAACGCCGCGAACCCCTACGGGGGCTTCGGCATGCCCGCCGCCTTCGTCCAGGGCTTCGGCGAGGACTACCTCAACTTCGACGTGAACTACTACAGCGCCTTCGCCCAGGCCGACTGGCAGGTCACCCCGAAGTTCACCCTCAAGCTCGGCGTGCGCTACGACCGGGAGGACCTGCCCGCCTTCAAGGACACCGCCGACTACGACTTCCTCGAGAACCCCACGGGCCCCTTCGGCGCCGACGCCCTGTCCTCGGGGAGCATCGGGGCGGTCACCGGCGCCACCGGCGCCACCGCCACCGGCCGCGGCCCCTACGACTTCGCCGCGCTGCGCCGCCACAGCAACGACTGGAGCAGCAGCAAGGTCTCGCCCCGTGTCTCCTTCACCTGGCAGGCGACCCCCGTGACCCGCGTCTACGGCGGCTACGGCGTCTTCGTCGGACGCACCCAGCTCGGCCCCTACGGCGCGGTCTTCCTCTCCAACGGCACCGACCTCCAGACCATCGGCCGCCGCGCCCCCAACACCTTCGCCTCCTGGGCGAGCGCGGACGGCGGCGCCAACCGTCGCTACCAGACCTTCGCCACGGCCCTCGGCCCCTTCGTGCCGGGCAACCCGTCCACCGCCCGGGGCGGCAAGGTGCTCCTGCTCCCCGGCGACTACGAGGCCCCGGAGACCAAGCAGGCCAACCTGGGCTTCGAGTGGAGCCCCCGTCCCAGCCTGAAGTTCACCCTGGACGGCGTGCACTCCAAGGGCGAACACTTCATGAACGTGCGGGACATCAACTCCAGCATCCCGAACCCGGGCTTCGTCGGCGACCAGAACACGGTGGAGGCGGGAACCAACACGCGCCTGCGGAATCCCATCCGCTTCGGGCCCACCGGCATCCCCTACTCCGCCATCTTCCGATACGACGGCACGGGCGAGAGCAAGTACACCTCCGTGACGGTGGGCATGGCGTGGCAGCTCCGGGACATGATGGCCATCAGCGCCAGCTACGCCTGGAGCAAGTCGGAGGACAACTACATCGACTGGCTCACGCAGTACGCCCCCCAGAACACCTTCGACCCCGCCTCCGAGATGGGGCCGAGCAACCACGACCAGCGCCACCGCGTCAACCTCAGCGCCGTGTTCAACACCAAGGGTATGGGTTCGGCCTGGACCCGGAACTGGGTGATCGCCCTCATCGGGAAGTACGCGTCCGGACGGCCCTACAGCCTGTGGACCGGCGTGGACGCGGACTACGGCACGCTCGCGAGCGGCCCCTTCGCCGGCACCCTCCTGGGCAACGGCGAGGGCCTCAGCGCCCCGGCCGACCGGCCGGCGGGTGTGAAGCGCAATTCCGAGACGACCCCGAGCATCACCAACGTGGACCTGCGCGTCTCGCGCAACTTCAAGCCCAGCGACAAGGTCGGCCTCGACCTGATCCTCGAGGTCTTCAACGTCTTCAACCACTACAACATCACCAAGGTGCAGAACTTCCAGACGCCGCCCCCCGGCGCGCCCGCCTTCGGCTCCCCCATCGTCACCAGCGCCGACAACAACCGGAACATCCAGGCGGGCGTGCGCTTCACGTTCTGAGCCCCTTGGCCGCCAACCAGCGCCCGGCCCCGCCGGGCGCTTTTTCGTCCCGGGCCGCGCCGTCTATGCTGAAGGCGAGGTGATCGGATGAAGCTGGTGACGTTCCTCCACGGGGAGGCCGAGAAGATCGGCGCGGTGCTCGGCGACGGGCGGATCCTGGATTTCGCGGCGCAGGAGCCCCGCCTCGCGGTGGACATGCTCACCCTGATCCGGCGCCAGGACGAGCTGATGCCCCTGGCTCGGGCCGCCGCCGGCGCTCCGAAGACGCTTCTCGAGGCCGGGGACGTGACGCTGCTCGCCCCCGTGCCGCGGCCCGTCTCCATGCGGGACGGCTACGCCTTCCGCCAGCACGTGGCCACCGCCCGGCGCAACCGCGGGCTGGACATGATCCCCGAGTTCGACCTCTTCCCCGTCACCTACTTCACCAACCATCTGGCGGTCACGGGCCCGGGCGAAGTCAGGGTCCAGGACCACCACCTCGCGCGGCTGGACTTCGAGCTGGAGGTGGCCATCGTCACCGGGCGGCCCCTGAGGAACGCCACCCTCGAGGAGGCCGACGCGGCCATCTTCGGCTACATGGTGATGAACGACTGGAGCGCCCGGATGCTCCAGATGGAGGAGATGAAGCTCTCCCTCGGCCCCTGCAAAGGCAAGGATTTCGCGACCTCCCTCGGGCCCTGGCTGGTGACCAAGGACGAGCTGCCCCTGGAGAAGACGGAGCGGGGCGAGATCCTCCACGCCCGCATGACCTGCGACGTGAACGGGCGGAGGCTCTCCGACGGCAACGCGGACTCCATGAACTGGACCTTCGCCCAGATCCTCCAGCGCACCAGCTACGGCATCCAGATGCACGCAGGCGAGGTCATCGGCAGCGGCACCGTGGGCACAGGCTGCCTGCTGGAGCTGAACGGCTCGAAGATCACCGACAACCTCTGGCTCAAGGCCGGCGACGAGGTGGTCATGGAGATCGGAGGCCTGGGCCGCCTGGTCAACACGGTGGTCCATGCGCCCGAACGCCTGATCGGCATGCCCGCCCACCTGGTGGGCGGCGTGCTGCCGGACCTCTACGCCGGCAGCCCGAGCGGCGAAGCCGGCGCCTGAGCGCATCCACCCTTCCGCGGGAGCATCCATGGCCCTCCGATCCGCCCTACTCGCCCTGCTGGCCGGCGGCCTGCTCCTGGGCCAGGCGCCCGCCCTCAAGCTGGTCCACGCCGGCCGTCTCATCGACCCCCACTTCAACCGCGTCCTCGAGGACCAGGGCATCCTCATCGAGGGCGACCGCATCAAGGCCGTCGGCTCCTGGGCCTGGGCCCAGCAGCAGGCGCCCAAGGACACGCCGGCCATCGACCTTTCCGGGATGACGGTGCTGCCCGGGTTGATCGACGCCCACACCCACGTGCTCCTCCAGGGCGACATCACGGCGGCGGACTACGACGAGCAGCTCCTGAAGGAGAGCATCCCGTATCGGACGCTCAGGGCCTCCCAGGCCGCGGGGCGGGCGCTGTGGTGGGGCTTCACGGCGATCCGGGACCTCGAGACCGAGGGCGCCATGTACGCCGACGTGGACCTCAAGCGCGCCATCCAGAACGGCGTGGTGGCGGGCCCGCGCATGTTCGTGGCCACCCGGGCCTTCAGCGCCACGGGCATGTACCCGCTCTCGGGCTACAGTTGGGAGCTCAAGGTGCCCGACGGCGTGCAGGTGGTGGACGGCGTCCAGGAGATCCGGAAGGGCGTGCGCGAGCAGGTGAAGTTCGGGGCGGACTGGATCAAGGTCTACGTGGACCGCCGCTACGTCGTCGCCGAGGACGGCCGCCTGCGCTCCATGGTGAACTTCACCCCCGAGGAGCTGCGGACCTTCGTGGACGAAGCCCACCGCCTCGGCAAGTACGCCGCCGCCCACGCCATGGGCTTCGACGGCATCGACGCGGCGCTCTCCGCGGGCTTCGACTCCATCGAGCACGGCTACGGCTTCACGGAGCCGCTGATGGACCGCGCCATCGCCCAGGGCACGTGGTGGTGTCCCACGCTCTACGTGGGCGAGTACGTGGCCAAGGGCCGCGGCGGCGTGTGGCTGCAGATGCCCGAGCTCGCCGGCAAGGCCCTGCGCCGGGCGGTGGCGAAGGGCGTGAAGATCGCCAACGGCAGCGACGCCGGCGGCTTCGCCTGGACCGAGAATCCCGCCCGGGAGCTGGCCCTGCTGGTGAAGCACGGCATGACCCCCATGCAGGCCATCCAGGCCGCCACCTGGAACGCCGCCGAGCTGCTGCGCCAGAGCAAGCATATGGGCGCCGTCGAGGATGGCCGCTACGCGGACCTCGTGGCCGTGAAGGAGGATCCACTGCAGGACATCACGGCGCTGCAGAGGATCACGTTCGTGATGAAGGGCGGGCAGGTGGTGCGGGAGCGGTAGGCCGTCCGGGTCATCCGGGTCCCTTCCAAGAGGTAGGACGGAACGCTTCGGACAGGCTGGGGTTGATCACGGCACCTCGGTTGGCCATGGCCCGCGCCCTTCGGGCCATGGCCAACCGAGGTGCGGCCAAGCGGAGCGCGGCAGGGTAGAGACGAGCGGGCACGGTGGTGCACGGACGATGGGGACGGCACGGCCGGAAGTCTGCCGCTTGGCCGGCCGGGACACCCTTTCAATCGTCCCACCTCTCCTGCAGGCACCGGGACGTCCACCTTTCATGGTCCTGCCGCGCTGTCGCTTGGCCGAACCGCGATCCAGCGTCGCCGGAAGGCACGTCGGCGCTGGATCGTGGTGCCTTTGGAAGGTCAACCCCTTGAAGGGTTCCGAGTGGCCGGGAGGCTTCTGGACACTCAGGCCGTTCCAGTCCATGGGATTAAACTCTCCCCATGCCCACCCGCACCGTCCTCGCCGCCGACCTGAACCCCATCCAGGCGAACGCCTGGCTCTGCGCATCCGTCGCGCCGAGGCCCATCGCCTTCGCGTCCACGGTGGACGCGGCGGGGGTGCGTAACCTGTCGCCCTTCTCCTTCTTCAACGCCTTCGGCTCGAACCCGCCCACGATCGCCTTCGCGCCAAACCGCCGGGGCCGCGACGGCACGCTGAAGCACACCTACCTCAACATCGCGGCGGTGAAGGAGTTCGTGGTGGCCACGGTGAGCCACGCCATGGTGCAGCAGATGAACGTGGCCTCGGCGGAGTACGGCGACGGCGTGGACGAGTTCCTCAAGAGCGGCTTCACGCCCCTTCCCGCGCGCCTGGTGAAGGCTGCGCTGGTGGGCGAATCGCCGGTGCAGATGGAGTGCCGCCTGAAGGAGATCCTCGAGCTGGGCTCGGGCCCCGGTAGCGGCCTCATGGTGATCGGCGAGGTGCTCTGCTTCCATGTGAAGGAGGAGCTGCTCAAGGGCGACCTCCCCGACCCCGCGAAGCTCGACCACGTGGGCCGCAACGGCGGCGCCTGCTACACCCGCGCCTTCGGCGACGCGCTCTTCGAGGTGGCCAAACCCGCGGGCCAGCCCATCGGCTGGGAGGCCGTGCCCGAGGTCCTGAAGGCCAGCCACATCCTCAGCGCCAACGACCTGGGCCGCCTGGCCAACACCGCCGAGCTTCCGGACCTGGCGGGTGTGGAACACAGGGCTGGCGATCCGCAATCCGCGGAATCGCTGGAGGAGGCCATCCACCTCGCCCTGCGGCGAGAGGACCTCGCAGAGGCCTGGCGGCTGGCGGGGCTGCGGGTGAGGCTCTGAGGCCCGGGCCCGGTTCGCGCTAGTCCTTCACCAGCTCCACCCGCCGGTTCTTGGCCTTGCCCTCCTCGGTGTCGTTGGTCGCCACCGGTGCGAGGGGGCCCACGCCGTGGCCCTTCAGGCGGGACGCGGCGATGCCGTGCTGGGCTGCCAGGGCCGCCACCACCGCCTCGGCCCGGGCCTGGGAAAGCCGCAGGTTCGACTCGAAGCCGCCCGTGGCGTCCGTGTGGCCCACCACCCGCAGCTTCAGGGCGGGATCCTGCTTCAGGAGCCGGGCGATCTCCTCCAGGGCAGGCTTCGACTCGGGCTTCACCTCCGACTTGCCGGAGTCGAAGAAGATGCCGTACACCGCCACGTGGCCCGTGGCCTTGAGCCCGCTGCCCAGGGCCGCGGCGTCGGCGGTCACGTGCTGCTCCATGGCGCCCTTCTCCACGATGCGCAGCCAGATTGTCCCGTTGCCGCGCTCGGCCTGGATCCAGGCCTCGCCGCCGTCCTTCGTGATCTTGCCGTTGACCCACCAGTCGGGCCGCTGGTTCAGCACCGTGCCCCCGGCCTGGCGGATGGCGTTGGCGTAGTTGCGCACGACCTCCAGGGCGGAGGGCTCCTTCGCCTTGTCCACGACGACGTAGCGGAGAAAGGTGAACCGCCCTTCCACCGGCACCTTCTCCCGGGCGTTCGGGGTCCAGAACTCGAAGCGGCCGAAGGCCTCGGTCTTGCATTCCCTAATGACGTAGCCGGGCATGCGCGTGGGCAGCAGGGGATGGTCCTTGCAGCCCGCGGCATCGGCCTGGGAGAAGGCGGGGAGGTTGGCGAGGAGGAGGACGGGGATCAAGGCGAGGCGACGCATGGGGACTCCCGGGAAGGCGCCCCCATGATTCATCCTTCCCGGGACCCCGGCCGTGGCGTAATTGTCGCCTCGGTCACGTTTCCGGAACGCCCCGCCTACTCGCCCTCCGCCGCAGGCGCGGAACCCGAGCCCAGCACGGCGCTGAACACCTTGCGCTGCGGGATGGGGCTTTCGATCCCCTCCAGCCGGAAGCGGAGGATGATGCGCTTGCGGTATTCGCGGGCGGCCTCGGCCTGGCGGCCCGGGGCGGTCTTGGTGTAGGTGCGGATCGTGCAGCCGTCCTTGCCGAAGGCCTCCACGCCCTTCACGTCCGTGGGCTCCAGCACCAGATCCGGCAGGTCCTCCGCGATGGCCTGGCCGATCTCCTGCAGCAGGCCGATCACCCGGTCCAGGTCGGCGTCGTAGCCCACCTCCACGTCCACCAGGGCCTTGGAGTAGTCCTTGCTCAGCACCACGACCTTGGTGAAGGCGCCGTTGGGGATGAAGTGGGCGCGGCCCTCGCTGTCCCGGAGCTGGGTTATGCGCAAGGTCATGCGCTCCACGTGGCCCAGGTGCTTGCCGTCGTCGATGGAGACCAGGTCCCCCACCGCGAACTGGTTCTCCATGAGGAGGAAGAACCCCGAGATCACGTCCTTCACCAGGCTCTGGGCGCCGAAGCCCAGGGCCACCCCGGCGATGCCCGCGCCGGCCACCAGGGGTCCGATGTTGATGCCGAACTCCTGGAGGGTCATGAGCAGGAAGAAGACCGCCGCCACCACCCGGGCGGCGTTGCGCAGCACCGACCCCAGGGTGTCGGCCCGGCGCTCGGCCTCGGTGGTGACATCGTCGTTGCCGTCGTCCACCGCCCTGCGCACGGCCTTGGAGACCAGTCGGATGGCGTAGAGGAAGGCGACGCAGGCCAGGAGCACCAGGGCCAGGTGCTGGAGCTTCACCCAGCCGGTGTGCTCCATCCAGGCCCAGAAGCGCGCCAGAGGCTCGTGGCTCAGGAGGCCCATTACTTCCAGCTCGCCCAGTAATTCAGGTTCTCCACCAGGCCCGCCGCCGGCGTGGCCTGGAGGTAGTTCACCGTGTCCACCATCACCGCCACCTCGTCGGTGCGGTCCTTGGTGCGGCTCAGCGGGATCGCCTTGGGGTGGGGACCGTGGTGGATGCCCGTGGGGTGCCAGGTGACCATGCCGGCGCCGATGCCGTCCCTCGAGAAGAAGTGGCCGTCGGAGTAGAACAGCACCTCGTCGTAGTCGATGTTGCGGTGGTAGAAGGGCACGCGCATGGCGCCCTCCTCCTCCTCGAAGGGCCGGGGCAGGAAGGAGCAGATGACGAAATTGCGGGACAGGAAGGTGGTGTGGACCGAAGGAGGAAGGTGGTAACGGTGGCTCATCACCGGCCGGATGTCCTTCACGTTGATGCGCCACACGGTGAGGTCGCCCTTCCAGCCCACCACGTCGAGCGGGTTGAAGGGGTAGAACACCTTCGTGATCGCGTTCTCGCGCTTGATGTGGACGGCCCACTCGCGGCCCTTCCCCTCGTCGTACTCCGCCAGCTCCGGCGTGTCGATCAAGGCCGGGTCGTAGAGGGCGTTGGGCCCCAGCATGCCGCGGTCGGGGATCGTGACCTCGCCGGCGCTCTCGATGAGCAGGTAGCGCTGCACCTGGTCGTTCGGAAGGAAGCGGTAGGTGGTGCCGCGGGGC
The DNA here is from genome assembly GCA_039812765.1 of Holophagaceae bacterium. Lineage (GTDB taxonomy): Bacteria > Acidobacteriota > Holophagae > Holophagales > Holophagaceae > JADJVL01. The sequence goes on along the minus strand of JBDIBF010000007.1, from coordinate 34,222 downwards.
AGCACCAGATAGTCGCCGCGGACGTAGTCCAGCACGCCGAAGTCGGTCTCCAGCCTTCCGCCACCGGCGTGGATGAAATAGACGTCGTCGCCGTCGGTGTTGCGGTAGAAGAAGTCCATGGGCCCGGGCGCGACGAAGTGCAGGGCCACGTCCTTGTTGTGGAGGAAGCACACGGGCGCGAAGGCGGCCTCCGTGCTGCCGAACATGGAGTTCCGCAGGGCCTCCTCCCGGGCCTGCTGGGTGGCCGCGTCGCCCACCTTGGCCGGGTCCACGGGGAAGAGGCCGTTGAGGTCGTAGCTGTGGGGCCGCAGGGGGCCCTCGATGCGGGTCCAGTCCGTGGGCGGGTGCAGCCGGTAGAGGTGGGTGGTCTTCCCGAAGAATCCGTTGCGGGCGTGCTCCTCCTCGAAGGTGCCCTCGGGGAGGTCCACGTGGGCCTGGCGGCTGTGCCGGCCCTTGCGCAGCGGGAAGAGCGGCGTCTCGTTGGTGAGCTTCATGGTCGTCCTCGCGGGGCTGCGGCCTTCAAGGCCGGCGGCCTCGGCCGCCGGGCCCTCCATTCTGAGGGATTCCGGCGGCGGCGCCGAGCCCTGCGCCGGATGGGGCCCCGAGCCCCGCGATCAGGGGCTCCCACGCCCGCCGCAGCAGGGGGTTCTCATTCAGGGCCTGGACCAGGGCCGCACGGGCTTCCCCGGCGTCCTGGGCCGGACCGCCCCGACGGCTCCGCGCCATCAGCAGGGCGGCGCGCAGGGCGAGGGTCTCGGGCTGCCGCGGGTTCATGCGCCGGGAGGCCTCGACGGCCTCGAGGCCCTGCGCCAGCAGCCCCGGCGCCTCGGCGATGGAGCCGCGAAGGGCTCGATCGAGGCAGAGCCGGGCCCGCAGGTTCAGCAGGGCCGGGGTCCGCGCGGTGAGGCCCTCGGCCCTGGCCAGGGCCGCTTCGGCCTGGGCGAGTCGGGGGGCGGCGGCCGGCGCGAGCCGCGCCGCCAGCAGCTCCACCCGGGCCCGGCGGTCCCAGAGGTAGGGCGAGCCCTCGTCCCGCTTCAGGGCGAGGGCCAGGGCCTCGCGGCAGGCCTCCAGGGCGGGCGCGTGGGGGCGCCGGTCCGCGGCCTCCACCTCGGCCTTCAGGAGGAGGACGTCCACGTAGGTGGCGACGATTTCGCTGTAGTCCCGGATGATGGCCCGGGCCGCCCGGGCCGCGGCTTCGGCGGCCGCCAGGTCCGGCGCCGGATCGCCGCCGGCGTCGCGAAGCCAGGCGGCACGCAGCAGCAGGGCCTGGGCCTTGTGCACCGTGGCCTGGGGCATGGCGGGGTTCCGCGCCAGGGCGGCCTCGAAGTGGCCAAGGGCGAGGACGAGGTCGGCCCGGGGATCCCCTCCTGACTGCATGGCCTGCAGGGCGAGGCGGAAACGCACCTTGCCCCGCTCGTCCCAGCTGTCGGCGAACTGGGGATTCAGCTCCAGGGCCCGCTGGAGGCTGGATTCCGCCTGGAGCAGCGCGTCCCGGGGGTCCTCCCCCCGGTCGGCCTTCGCCTCGGCGAGGAGCACCAGGGCGTTGGAGAGATTGCCCAGCACCTGCACGGCGTCCGGGTTCAGCTCCCGGGCCCGGCGGAAGGCCGCGACGCTGGCCTCCAGCTCCGGCACGGGGTCCGCGCCTTCCCGGAACCGCGCCTCCGCGCGGATGCCGTGGACCACGCCGAGGCTGCGGTGCAGGCCCCAGCGCCCCTCGTCCAGGGCCAACCCCTGCCGGGCGGCCGCCTCCGCCGTCGCGAGGGCGGGGCCGCCGTCGCCGCCCCGGTTGGTCTCCTGCTGGGAGAGGTACCAGGCCGCGTTGGCGACGCGCTCGTGGTGCTCGAGGTCCCGGGGCTCGAGGCGCAACGCCTCCTCCGCGGCGGCGAGGGAGGCCTTCAGCGCCTCGCGGCCGTCCCGCCCCGAGTTGTCCAGGTCGCTGGCCCGGAGCCACTGGAGGCGGGCCTCCAGGGAGCAGGCCTGCGGATTGCGGGGGTCCGCCTGGCGCGCCTGGCCCAGGGCTTCCAGGGCGCGTGCGAAGGCCAGGTCGGTGGGGCGGCCCTGCTCCACGTCCATGGCCATCTCCTGGAGGAAGGCGGCGGCCTGGCCCAGGGGCAGGGACTCGTCGCTGCGGGCGACCTCGAAGGCGCTGGCGAAGGCGGCCTCGGAACGCCGCGCGGCCTCCCTGGCCTCGGCATAGGCGCCGCGCTCGGCATCGGCCCCGGCGCGGAGGGACCACGCGCGCCCCTCCAGGGCCCGGGCTTCGGTGAGCCAGGGCACGTGGGACGCGGCCTCGGCGGCCTTGGCGAGGGCCTCGTCGAAGCGCTCCTCCTGGAGGGCGATGAGGCCTTCGGTGTAGGCCTTGAGGCCGGGCAGGTCCCGGCCGGCCTCGAGGCAGCGCAGGGCGGGATCCCGCAGGGTCCGCTCCAGCTCCCGCTTGCGCGCCGCCCGGGTGGCGGGGTCGCGCACCCGCCGGGCTTCCTGCAGCGCCGTCTCGTAGAGCCCCGCGAGGGCCTGTCCCAGGGCGTGGGCCGTGTCCGGCGTGCGGTGGCCCAGGCGCCATGCTTCCTCCAGCTCCCGCCGCGCCGCCGCCAGTTCCCCCAGGGCCAGGTGCCCCCGGCCCAGGGCGGCGCGTCCGGGCCCCTGGGCGAGGCTGCCCAGGCGCGCCATGCGGTTTTCGATGTCGGCCATCCGAGCCCGGACGGCGGCCTTCTCGTCCCGCAGGTCGTGCAGGGGCAGGAGGCGGCCCACCCGCAGCAGCATGTCGAGCTGGGCGGCGTCCTGGGCGAAGGCCTGGGCCAGCGCGGCCTGGCTGCGCGCCCGCAGGGCCGAGCGCAGGCCCCAGCCGCCCAGAAGGAGGGCCAGGGCCACGGAGATGGCCACCACCGCGCTGGCCGCCGGGTGCCTGCGGATCCGGCGTTCGAGGCGGCGCAGGGCCCCGATCTGGCGGGCCCTGACCGGCTGGCCGTCCAGGAAGCGGGCCAGGTCCTCGGCGAGGGCCTGTGCGGAGTCGTAACGCCGGGCGGGATCCTTCTCCAGGCACTTGAGGGTGATGGCCTCCAGGTCGGCGGGTAGGCTGGGCACCACCTGCCTCAGGGGCCTGGGATCCTCGGTCAGGATGGCCACGAAGACGTCCATGGAGGAGCGGGCGTCGAAGGGCAGCTTGCCGGTGAGCGCCTCGTACAGGGTGGCGCCGAGGGCGTAGACGTCGCTGCGCCGGTCCACGGCGCCGGCCTCGCCCCGGGCCTGCTCGGGGGACATGTAGGCCGGGGTGCCGACGATGAGGCCCGTCTGGGTCAGGCCTGGGGCCTCCAGGGCCCGGGCGAGGCCGAAGTCCATGAGGTAGGGCTGGAGCCTGCCGTCCTCCCGCCGCTCCACCATGATGTTGCTGGTCTTGATGTCCCGGTGGACCAGCCCGAGGCGGTGGGCGGCCTGCAGGCCCTCGGCGACTCGGCGCAGGAGGTCCACCTTCTCCTCCAGGCCCATGTCCCGGAGGCAGGCCGTGAGGGGCTTGCCGTCGATGTACTGCAGGGCGATGTAGGGATGGCCGCGCCACTCGCCCACCTCGTGGATGCGGCACACGGCCTCGTGCTGGACGCGGGCCTGGGCCTGGGCCTCCTGGGCGAAGCGGCTGGCGGCCACCCCCGCGTCCGAAAGGATGAACTTGAGGGCCACCAGCCGCCCGAGCTTGCGGTCCCGGGCCTTGAACACCCGCCCCATGCCGCCCTGGGCGAGGAAGCCCAGCACCTCGTAGCGGTCCCAGTCCGCGAGGGAGGCCTCCAGGGCCGCCAGGCCCGGGTCCTGGGTCGCCTCGGCGCGGGTGGGCGCCTCGGAGGGATCCCAGGCGGTCCAGTCCCGGGAGCCCGGCGGCGGGGCCGGAGAACCTGGGCCGGTGGATCGGGGCTCGTCGCTCATGGGGATGGAGGAGGATCCTCCATCATGGCATCGACCGTGGCGGGCTATTCCGCCATGAAGGGGTATCGGTAGTCGGTGGGGGGAACGAAAGTCTCCTTCATCGTGCGCGGGCTGACCCAGCGCAGGAGGTTCAGGAGCGACCCGGCCTTGTCGTTGGTGCCCGAGGCGCGGGCGCCGCCGAAGGGCTGCTGGCCGACGACGGCGCCGGTGGGCTTGTCGTTGATGTAGAAGTTGCCGGCGGCGTTGCGCAGCCGGTCCACCGCCTGCTGGACGGCGTGGCGGTCCTGGGCGAAGACGGCGCCGGTCAGCGCGTAGGGGCTGGTGTGGTCCACGAGGTCCAGGGTCTCGAGCCACTTCGCCTCGTCGTAGACGTGGAGGGTGAGCACGGGCCCGAAAAGCTCGTCACACAGGGTGCGGTACTTGGGGTCCTTGGCCACGATGACGGTGGGCCGCACGAAGAAGCCCTTGGAATCGTCGTAGGTGCCGCCCACGAGGATCTCGGCGTCGCTGCTGGCCTTGGCCTCGTCGATGGCCTGCTTCTGGGTGGCGAAGGACCCCTTGTCGATGACGGCGCCCATGAAGTTGGTGAAGTCCGCCACGTCGCCCATCTTGATGCTCTCCACCTGGGCCGCCAGCAGGTCCTTCAGCTTCGGCCAGAGGTTCGAGGGCACGTAGACGCGGGAGGCCGCGCTGCACTTCTGGCCCTGGTACTCGAAGGCGCCCCGGACGATGGCGGTGCAGAGCGCGTCCACGTCGGCGCTGCGGTGGGCCACGATGAAGTCCTTGCCGCCGGTCTCGCCCACGAGGCGGGGATAGGCCTTGTACTTCGAGATGTGGTCGCCGATGGTCTTCCACATGCCGTTGAAGACACCGGTCGATCCCGTGAAGTGGACGCCGGCCAGGTGGCTGTCGGCCAGCACGGGATCGCCGATGGCGCCGCCGCTGCCCTGCACCATGTTGATGACGCCGTCGGGCAGGCCCGCGGCCTTCAGAAGCTTCATGATGAAGTGGGCGCTGTAGAGCGACGAGCTGGCGGGCTTCCAGACCACCGTGTTGCCGCACAGGGCCGGCGCCGTGGGCAGGTTGCCGGCGATGGAGGTGAAGTTGAAGGGCGTCACCGCGAAGATGAAGCCCTCCAGGGGCCGGTGCTCCAGGCGGTTCCACATGCCGGGCGCGGACTGGGGCTGCTCCTTCAGGAGCTGCTCGTAGAAGGCGACGTTGTAGCGGAAGAAGTCGATGAGCTCGCAGGCGCTGTCGATCTCGGCCTGGTGGCAGGTCTTGCTCTGGCCCAGCATGGTGGCGCCGTTGAGCACGTCCCGCCACGGCCCGGCGAGGAGGTCGGCGGCCTTGAGGAAGATCGCCGCGCGGGCCTCCCAGGACATGGCGGCCCATTCGTGCTTGGCGTGCATGGCGGCGTGGATGGCCTGCTTCACTTCCGGCGCCCCGCCCAGGTGCGCGGTGCCCAGGACATGCTGGTGGTCGTGGGGCATGACCACCTTCATCTTCTTGTCGGTGTGGACGTCGTGGCCGTTGATCACCAGGGGGATCTCGATGCTCTCGCCGGCCATGGCCTTGAGCTTCGCCTGGAGGCTGGCCCGTTCGGGGCTGCCGGGGGCGTAGCCCTTCACGGGCTCGTTCACCGGGGTGGGGACGCGGAAGATGCCGAGGGACATGGGACGGCTCCTGGACGAAGCTCCAGTCTACCGTTGGTCGCGGCGTCCCCCGTCACAGGCGATCCCGGGGAACGCCGGGACTACAAAGCGAAAAGGCCGCCCGGAGGCGGCCTTTTCGTCAGGCGGTCGGAACGTCTTACATCTGGTCCTTGAGACCCTTCGCGACCTTGAAGGTGACCTTGCGGCCGGCCGGGATCTTGATGCTCTCGCCGGTCTTGGGGTTGCGGCCCATCTTCTCCTTGGTGGCCTTCACTTCGAAGGTGCCCAGGCCGAAGAGGTTCACGCGGTCGCCCTTGAGGAGGGTCTCGACCATCTGGTCGCGGAGGCTGTCGAGGATGGCCTTGGCCTTGGCCTTGGTCAGGTCGTGCTGGTCGGCCAGGGCGGCGGACAGCTCGGCGATGCCGGCGGTGGCGGGCTTGGAGGCGGTCTTGGTCATGGGAGCTCCTTGGCGGAAGGGTCTACCCGGGCACGGGCTCGGCCGGCCCCGGGCATGAGGGGGGAAGGGCCGCGCGTGCCGGGACGGCCCCGGCGGCGGCCCATGGGGATGCCTACTCGGCCGCGGCGGGAGCCGGGGCGGCCTCGGACTGGACGTCGAGGGTCAGCTTGGCGACCACGCCCTGGTAGAGGCGGATCTCCACGGGATAGGTGCCGAGGTCCTTGACGTGGGGAAGGCTGATGGCGTGGCGGTCCACCTCGAAGCCCTTGGCCTTGAGGAGCTCGCCCACTTCGCCGTTGGTGACGGAGCCGAAGAGGTGGCCGTGATCGCCGGCCTTCTTGGTGACCGACAGGGTGATGCCCTCGATCCTGGCCTTCAGCTCGTTGGCCGCGGCGATCTCCTTGGCCTTGATCTTCTCGGCGCGCTCCTTCTCCAGCTCGATCTGGCGCTTGTTGCCCGCGGTGACGGGGAGGGCCAGCTTGCGGGGGAGGAGGAAGTTGCGGGCGTAGCCGTCCTTGACGGTGACGACGTCGCCACGGACGCCGAGCTTCGAGACGTTCTCGATGAGGAGGATTTCCATGCTGATGCTCCGTGCACGCGCGCCAGCGATCTCCGCTGTCCCCTCTCGGTTAGGCCAGGAACCCGTCCTGGCCAGGATTCCGGTGCCCCGGATCCGGTCCCCCATCGGGTTAGGCCGCAAGGGGATAAGATAGCGCGGAACGCCTGAGAATCCAAGCCATCTTCCCGATCGAGGCCCCATGACGCACCCCGAACGCCGCGACCAGCGACGCGTCCCCCTGGACCGGGACTCCACCGTCAGCTTCGTCCTGGACGGGTCGGCCTACGAGCGCCTGCCCACCCCCAACGTGAGCGCCGGCGGCCTATGCGTCATGGTGCCCTCAGAGAAGGCCCGGCACTTCCAGCGCGGGGCCCTCCTCGAAGGCATCGTGATGAACCACCCGGCTCTGCCCAAGGACGCCCTTCGGGGCGAAGTGCGCTACACCCTGGGCGGCGGGCATTTGGCGTCCATGAAGCACGTCGGCGTGGGGGTGATGTTCCTGGACCCGCCGGCGGGGGTGGTGGAGGCCTTGAACCGGTTCGTGGGGGAGCATTTCGGGGTGGGGTAAGGGAGGAGGGTCTTCGACCCATCCCGTGGGCCGATCCCGGAACGGGCGCTGACGACGCGCTGCGCGCGTCTGGCACCTTCGTCTGCCGCGGCATGAAGCCGCCGCGACAGCCAAAGGTGCTCTTGGAACGTCAACACCGGGTCTGTGTGGCCCTTCCAGCGGTGAGCCCGTCTCGAGCGGCTCGCTTGCTCCTCAGGAACAGGACGAAAACGTCCGACCACTCAACCTCGCTCCGCCTTTCGAAGAGCACCTTCGTTTGCCATGGTTCGCGCCCTTGGCGAACCGTGGCAAACGAAGGTGCCAGACGCGCGCAGCGCGTCGTGGCCGGAGTGGCCGGGACCTGGGAAGGGGTGGGTCGCTCCCCCCTTCGACCCATATCGGACCGCCACCCCGCCCCGCCGGCCCCTCACCCCCGACCCAGCCGCGCCCACGCCTCCAGGTACACCCCGAAGGGCGGGTCGGCCGCCGCCTTGGCCTCCAGCACGCCGCGGAAGCTCGCCTCCTCCTTCAGCCGCGCCTCGGGGCTGACGAAGCCCGCGAGCGTCATGGCCCGCAGCCAGAGCAGGTACGTCGTGCAGGCGTCGAAGAGGTTGTAGCGGACGATGCCCGCCATGTCGCCGGCCACCCAGAGGTCCACCACCGACGCGCCGTCGGTGCCGAGCTTGCCGGGGATGCCGCAGGCGGTGGCGAGGTCGTGGAGCCGGGCCGAAGTCTTGCCGAAGCCCGTGAGGATCTCGCGGAGGTCCACGTGCTGGTTGCCGAAGCGGTTGAAGAAGTCGGGGCCGGCCTCCCAGGGCTTCACGTGGTCGCCGGGACGGCCGAGGCCGGGGATCGAGAGCCCGTGCACCATGGCCCGCTGCACGAGGATGGGCAGGTCGGCCTCGCGGCTGTTGAAACCTACGAGCTGCGGGTGCTTGTCAGCGAGGTAGCCCAGGAAGCGCGCGAGAAGCTCGCCCTCGTCGATGGGCTCGTACTTCTCCGGGAGGGAGAACAGCCGCAATTTCACGTCCCGGCCGTCCGTCTCCCGGATCACGGCGGCGAGACTGACCACCCGGCAGAGGGTGGTTTTCAGGTAGGGCCGGGGATCGGCTTCGGTGGCGCCGCCCTCCCGCCACATGACCCCCAGCACCTCCGCATCGGGCAGATCCGCGGGTAGGTCGTAGACCCGGCGGCCGGTAGCGGGATCGGGGACCCATTCGCAGTCGAAGAGGCAGAGGGTGCGTTCTGAGGGGGGGCGAAGCATGGGGAAGGTTCCTGGGCGTCGGAGCGGCCTTGGGCTGTGGACTTTGACCTCGATGTTGACGTTGATGTTGACGTGGAAGTTGACCTTAACAAGGCACCTCGCTCAAGCCCAGCCGCCTTTTGGCTGGGCTTGAGCGAGGTGCGGGCAAGCGAGAGCGCGCCAGGGCCATGAGGCATCCCCTGGCCAGGAGGCATCACGGGAGGGACGATTGCAACACCAGGTTCCGGCCCACCATCTCGGCGTGCCACGGAATCGGGACTCCGACCCAACCTGGCGCGCTCTCGCTTGCCCGCACCCTTCCAAGGCATGGTTCGCCCACATCGCGAACCATGCCTTGAAAGGATGCCTGTTCAAGGTCAACCCCAACCCCGAAGGCCTGCGGATTGAAGGGTTCGAATGGGCCTCAGCCCTTGTAGAACCCCTCGATCCCCTTCGCCACATCCTCCAGCATCCCCTCGGTCATCTCGGGATACACCGGAATGCTGAGCACCTCCGCCGCCGCCTTCTCGCTCTCGGGGAACTGCCCCTTCTTGTAGCCGAGCTCGGCGAAGCAGGGCTGCTCGTGGAGGCAGATGGGGTAGTAGATGGCGCTGCCGATGCCGAGGCCCTTGAGGTGGGCCTGGAGGGCGTCGCGCTTGCCGTCCTTCACCCGGAGGGTGAACTGGTTGTAGATGTGGCGGCCGTCGGGGACGACTTCTTTGGGCAGCGCGATGGGCCCGCCGTCCAGGGCGGCGAGGCGCTGGTGGTACCAGGCGGCGTGCTTCCGGCGGCCTTCGTGCCAGCCCTCCAGCATCTCCAGCTTGGCGCGCAGCACCAGGGCCTGCACCTCGTCGAGGCGGCCGTTCATGCCCACCTCGTGGTGCATGTAGACGGGCTCCATCCCGTGGACTCGCAGGCGGCGCACGCGGGCGGCGAGGGCTTCGTCGTCGCGGATCATCGTGAGGCCCGCGTCGCCGAAGGCGCCGAGGTTCTTCGTGGGGTAGAAGCTGTAGCCCGTCATGTCGCCGAACTGGCCGGCGCTCTTTCCCCAGCCCTTCGCGCCCATGGACTGGCAGGCGTCCTCGATCACCGGGATGCCGAAGGCCGCGGCGGCCTCGAGGATGGCGGGCATGTCCGCCAGCTGGCCGAAGAGGTGCACCGGCATGATGGCCTTGGTGCGCGGCGTGATGGCGGCCTCCACCTGCCAGCCCGTGGTGTTGAAGCTCTCGGGGTCCAGGTCCACGAAGACCGGCCTGGCGCCGAGCCGCGAGACCACCCCCGCCGACGCGAAGAAGGTGAAGGTGGGCACGATGACCTCGTCGCCGGCCTCCACGTCGAGGGCCATCAGCGCCACCAGCAGCGCGTCCGTCCCGCTGCTCATCCCCACCGCGTGCTTCGCCCCCGCGTAGGCCGCGATCTCGGCCTCGAGGCCCTTCACGTTCTCGCCCAGGATGAAGGAGGAGCGGTCGATGAGGCCGGCGATGCCCTCGAGCACCTTGGCCTTCACGGCCTGGTTCTGGATGGAGAGGTCGAGCATGGGGACAGGCATGTTTTGATTACTCCCAGCATCCGGGACTACCAGGCTTCCCAATCAACGTCGTAGTATTCCCTGCTTGATCCATTTTTCTAATAGCATGCGAATCTAAAAGCAATAATTCATTCTTATTATAAACACAAAAGTCAATAAAGCCATTAAGTCTAGTGGTTTTAGGGTCTCCATTTCGGAAATCAAGCTCACCCTGGCGACCACACAACTGTTGAACGCCACTCAATGAGAGCTTAATCAATACCCCATTCCCACCAAGAACCAAATTATCATCTGATGCAACTAGCATTTTATATGGTTTAACAATGCCATCTGCCGAATAACCATCGTATGTTTTTGGATGTGATGCAATCAAATAAAAAACTCCTGATTTCCGATCAAGTTTTATTATCGCGTTGATACTCCCATCGTCGAAATATAGATCATTTGTTTTTTGATTTATTGCCAATAACTCAGGTTTTATCTCTATCGAAGTACCGTTGTTTAAAGTAATTCTATTTTTGCAAATTATTTTATTGCTCCCATCTAACATAATTTCTCTGATTGCTTTATTATCATAGTCTATAATAATAATCGAGTGATAACTTGTCACCACAGCTTCCCCGATCCAACCAAAACGAGCTTCCCCGCCGGTCGCTTCGGAAAACCCCCGAAATTTTTTGTCTCCTGCAATTAACTTAGTTTTCCCATCTTGGGAAATCGATTCGATAAATGTACGGTGGATCGCAATAATAGTATTTACATCTATTGAAATAATCTGAATTATTTCATTTTCCGGAAGGTATCCATGTCTTCCAAACATTGTGTTTACACTGGTTTTTTGAATTTTTCGAATGACAGATGTGCAATCAAGTACATAAATATTATTTTCGGAATCTACAGTAATAGAGTATGGATTAGAAAATTGAACGTGTGAACGTCGATTGCATGAAAACAGTAAAGGCAAAGCCATCAGTACCCACATCTTATTTTTCATTACTTCATTTATTAAATTAATAATTCTTGGTAAATAAATCATCGATCATTGCTCTCCGAAGACTGCAACCAATAACTTTCGAAGGCAATGTCGACTTCAGCATTTACAATTACAGCATTGTTCTTTGGGATTTCGGGAAACTCGCTTAGCAATTTATGAGTAAATTGTGTTAATCTATGTTTGACACCATCGACAACAATAAGATCTTTCTGATCCCCTACCGTCGCATAAATTGGCGTACTTAAATATTTATTGAATTTAAATTCAATCAGTTGCCCTATTCTAATGTCTTTTGGAAAGCTCAGACTAAAAACGAATTTTTGAGGCCGCATCAGCGGGAACAGGATCACGTCCCGGATGCTGGCGCTGTCGGTCATGAGCATGACCATGCGGTCGATGCCGATGCCTTCGCCGCCGGTGGGGGGGAAGCCGTGCTCCAGGGCGTTGATGAAGTCCTGGTCGAGCATCATGGCCTCGTCGTTGCCGGCCTCGCGCTCCTGCATCTGGCTCATGAAGCGGCCCAGCTGCTCCATGGGGTCGTTCAGCTCGCTGTAGGCGTTCGCCAGCTCCATGCCGCCGATGAAGAGCTCGAAGCGGTCCACGAAGCGGTCATTGCCGGGCAGCGTCTTGGTGAGCGGGCTCAGCTCGATCGGGTAGTCCGTGATGAAGGTGGGCTGGATCAGGTGGTGCTCGGCGTAGTGCTCGAAGAGGTCGCCCAGCAGGACGCCGGCGCTCTTCTTGTCGAGGTCCTCGACGCCCGCGTTGGCCGCGAAGTGGCGGATGCTGGCCTCGTCCTCCAGCAGGCTGCGCTCGAGGCCGCCATACTCCGAGATGGCGTCCTTGAGCGTGAGCCGACGGAACGGCGCCTGGTAGCTGATGGTCTGCCCGTTCCACGGCCGGACGATGCCATCCTCGGGCCCGCCGCACTGCCTCGCGATGGCCTCGAAGAGGTTCTCCGTGAGCACCATCATGTCCCGCAGGTCCTCGCCCGCGGAATAGAACTCCATCATCGTGAACTCGGGGTTGTGGCGGACGCTCAGCCCCTCGTTGCGGAAATTGCGGTTGATCTCGAAGACCTTGGGGAAGCCGCCCACGATGAGGCGCTTCAGGTACAACTCCGGCGCGATGCGCAGGTAGAGGGGCATGTCCAGGGCGTTGTGGTGGGTGATGAAGGGCCGCGCCGTCGCGCCGCCGGGGATGGGCTGCATCATCGGCGTCTCGACCTCGAGGTATCCGGCCTCCTCCATGAAACGGCGAATGCCGGCCAGGATCTTGGAGCGGGTCATGAAGGTGTCCAGCACTTCCGGATTGCTCACGAGATCGAGGTAGCGCTGGCGGTAGCGGAGCTCCTTGTCCTGGAGGCCGTGCCACTTCTCCGGCAGGGGCAGCATGGCCTTGGTGAGGAACTGCACCGCGGAGGCCTTCACCGTCAGCTCCCCGGTCTTCGTGCGCATCATCGTGCCGGTGACGCTCAGGAAGTCGCCCAGGTCCAGCAGCCGGACGATCTCCCATTCCGTCTCGGAGAGCGCGTCCTTGCGGGCGTAGACCTGGAGCTTCACGCCCCCTTCCATGAGGTTCAGGAAGCAGGTCTTGCCGCTGTCCCGGTAGGCCGTGACGCGGCCCATCACCGAGACGGTCACGGGCGCAGCCTCCAGCTCCTCCCCGGTCTTCGGGTCGAAGGCCGCCCGGGCCTCGGCCAGGCTCCGGTCCCGCACCGCCTTGCGCGGCCAGACATCGATCCCCAGCGCCTTGAGCTTCTCGAGCTTGTCCAGGCGCGCCTGGCGATAGGGATTGTCGGGCTGCATGGGGACTCCGGACCGGACCCTCCAGTCTACAGGCTCCCCGGGCCGGCCTCAGGACCCGAAGCGGTAGCTGACGAAGGCGGTGATGTCCGGCGCCGTGTAGGTCCCCGCCTCCTCGCTGATGCCGAAGCGCCACCGGGGCAGCGCGCGGTGGCTCAGGATCCAGTGCTGCTGCCAGCCGGCCCGGTCGATGCGGCCCACCTTCGCGGCGTAGGGGCTCTCCGTGGCCGCCAGGCTGATCTCCAGGCCCAGGCCCCGCCAGAAGCCCGGCCCCGTGCCCTGGACGCCCACGGCCGCCCAGCCCCGGACGAAGCGGGTGCGGGCCAGCACGGCGCGGTAGGGATTCGAGGCGCTGATGCCCAGGAAAACCTGCTCGGCCTGCACGAAGCCGCGGAAGGGGCCGACGCGCGCCCAGCCCATGGCGCCGAGGATCCCGTCGGTGCCGCCGCTGCCGGAGAAGTCGTCCCGCTTGCCGTTCGGGAGCTGGACCGAGGCCCCCGCGCGCCCGCCCAGCTCCGGCGTGCCGAAGGGCACCACGTAGGCCAGGTCCGCGTCCAGGAGCTGGGTCTTCGCGTGGCGGAGGTCGGCGACCACCTTCCCGTCCCGCTCCAGGTGGTACAGGAACTGGAATTTCGGCGCCAGCTCCCGGCCCCCGTTGGGGATGCCGAAGGCCGTGTGCCAGGAGACGAAGGCCTGGTCGGCGAAGCCGCCGCTGCGGTTCACCACCCGCAGCCGCAGGTTCAGGCGGCCGGGTCCGAATTCCCGGGCCAGGTCCCCGGTGAGCTGCCATTCCTCGCCGTCGAGGCGGGCCACGGTGCGGGCGTCGGAGCTGTCCTGGCGGTCCGGGCGCAGGAACTGGGAGGTGGCCTCCAGGGCCAGGGTGGTGCGGCCCTCGGGCAGCGGCTCGGGGAAGACCGCGAACCAGGCCACCCGGTTGGGCCGGGGCGTGGCAGGTTCGCCGGACTGGGCGGCGAGGGGGAGCCCGGCCGCCAGCAGCATCGCCGCGGCCCTCACCGCCGGGACTCCCGGCCCCGGGTGATGGCCATCACAAGCCCTCGGGAGGGCCTTGAATGGGGCCTTCGTGACCGGCGGCGGGGGGGCATCGGGGCTACCATCGCGCCAGTGTAGCGGGCCGCCCGCCTGACTCCAGGTCGGGCCGGTCCGGGCTGGCTGCCGCGCTAGCATGGAAGGTTCGAGATTTCGGAGGAGGAGATCCATGACCAAGCTCAAGGACAAGCTCAAGGAGAAGATCGAGGCCCACCGCCCCCGCACCGCGAAACTCACCAAGGAGTTCAGCGACGTGGTGGTGGACAAGGTGACCATCGGCCAGGTGATCGGCGGCGCCCGGGACATCAAGTGCCTGGTCAGCGACATCAGCTACCTGGATCCGCTGGAGGGCATCCGCCTGCGCGGCCTCAACATCCCCGAGACCTTCGCGGCCCTGCCGGCGGCCCCCGGCGGCGAATACCCGACCGTGGAATCCTTCTGGTACCTGCTGCTCACCGGCGAGGCGCCGGACGCCGACGCCATCGCGGAGATCGAGGCGGACTTCAAGTACCGCGCCAAGGTCCCGCCCTACGTCTTCGACGTGCTGCGCGCCCTGCCCAAGGACACGCATCCGATGGTCATGCTCAGCACCGCCATCCTGGCCATGCAGCGGGAGAGCAAGTTCACCCACTTCTACCACCACGGCTTCAAGAAGGACCGGGCGTGGGAGTACATGTACGACGACGCCACGGACCTCATCGCCAAGCTCCCGGAGATCGCGGCCTTCATCTACCGCCTCAAGTACAAGGGCGGCGACGTCATCAGCCCCGACCCCAAGCTGGACTTCGGCGCCAACTTCGCGCACATGATGGGCTTCAAGAAGCCCTACGACGACGTGGCGCGGATGTACTTCATCATCCATTCCGACCATGAGGTCGGGAACGTCAGCGCCCACACCACGCACCTCGTGGGCTCGGCCCTGAGCGACGCCTACTACGCGCTGTCGGCCGGCCTGAACGGCCTCGCGGGCCCGCTCCACGGCCTGGCCAACCAGGAGGTCCTGGACTGGGTGCTGAAGTTCCAGGAGAAGCTGGCGGGCGCCGAGCCCACCGAGGACAACGTCCGCGCCGCGCTCTGGGACACCCTCAACAGCGGCCAGGTCATCCCCGGCTACGGCCACGCCGTGCTGCGCCGCACGGACCCACGCTTCGAGGCCCAGTTCAAGTTCGCCGAGAAGCACCTGCCCAACGATCCGGTCTTCAAGCTCGTGGCGATGATCTACCACGTGGCGCCCAAGGTCCTCGCCGAGCAGGGCAAGACCAAGAACCCCTGGCCCAACGTGGACGCCGCCAGCGGCATGATCCAGTACCACTACGGCCTGCGGGAGTACGACTTCTACACCGTGCTCTTCGGCGTCGGCCGCGCCCTGGGCGTGCTGGCCAATCTCACCTGGGACCGCGCCCTGCAGTACCCCCTCGAGCGTCCGAAGTCGGTCACCACCGACATGCTCGAGAAGTGGGCCGCCGAAGGCGGGCACAAGGACTGAGCCTCCCGCGCCGGCATTGCAAGGGCCCCGGGATCCGGGGCCCTTCCGCGTTCACGGGTTGAGCTTGTCTCGCTAGCCGGAGGCCGGGGCATAGGTCCCGCCCTTCCGGCGTCTCGGCCGTCTCCAGGAGGGTGGAGGGCAGGTCAAAGGGCGCTCCCCGGAGCTGATCCAGGGTCTCGAAGACGCGCAGGGTCAGGGGCTAGAGGTTCAGCAGCCCCTTCGCGCAGGCCGTGACGTTCGCCACGGTGAAGCCGAACTTCTCGAAGAGCACTTCCGCCGGGGCCGAGGCGCCGAAGGTGTCCAGGCCCACCGAGGCATCGGCCCAGCGGGCCCAGCCGAAGGTGCTGGCGGCTTCGATGGACAGGGTCTTCACGCCGGGGGCGAGGACAGGGTCCTGCCTGCCAGAGGGCAGCGCCTGGAAGCGCTCCCAGCTCGGCATGGACACCACCCGGGTGGGAATCCCCTCGCCGTCGAGCGCCTTCTTCGCATCCAGGGCGAGAGCGACTTCCGAACCGGTGGCGACGAGTTGGATCATGGCGCCCGCCGCGTCCGCCAGGATGTAGGCGCCGCTGTGCAGGCCCGCAGCCTTACCTTCGCTCACGGTGGGCAGCTTCTGCCGCGACAGGATCAGCGCCGTGGGGCCGTCGGTGCGGGCCAGGGCGGCCTTCCAGGCCTCGGCGGTCTCGCAGGCGTCGCA
The DNA here is from genome assembly GCA_039812765.1 of Holophagaceae bacterium. Classification (GTDB taxonomy): domain Bacteria; phylum Acidobacteriota; class Holophagae; order Holophagales; family Holophagaceae; genus JADJVL01. Next base: position 18,298 of record JBDIBF010000007.1, on the reverse strand, counting down.
GGGGCGGATCACATCGAGGTTCGGGATGGCGCGAAGGGAGGCTAGATGCTCGACGGGCTGGTGGGTCGGACCGTCCTCGCCCAGGCCGATGCTGTCGTGGGTGAAGAGGTAGATGACCGGCAGCTTCATCAGCGCCGCGAGACGGATGGACCCGCGCATGTAGTCGGCGAACTGCAGGAAGGTCGCGCCGTAGGGCCGCAGGCCGCCGTGCAGCGCCATGCCGTTGAGGATGGCGCCCATGCCGTGCTCGCGTACGCCGAAGTGGAGGTTGCGGCCGTTCTCCGTGGCCGAGAAGTCGCCGGCCCCCTTGATGTCGCTGTTGTTCGATCCCGCCAGGTCCGCGCTGCCCCCCATGAGGTTCGGCACCGCCTGCGCGATCGCGTTCAGCACCTTGCCGCTGGCCTCGCGGGTGGCGAGCTTGTCCGCGGCGGCGAAGGCCGGCAGGGAGGCGACGACGTCGGGCGCGCCGCCGGACATCCACCGCGCCAGTTCCGCGGCGAGCTCGGGGTGCGCGGCGCGGTAGGCGTCGAAGCGGGCCTGCCACTCCTTTTCCCGCTCGGACCCCAACTCCACCGCCAGGCGCCAGTGCTCCAGGGCCTCCGCCGGGATATGGAACTGGCTGTCCGGATCCCAGCCCAGGATCTTCTTCGTGGCGGCGACTTCGTCCTTGCCCAAGGGCGCGCCGTGGGCATGGTGGGTGTTCTGCTTGGTGGGCGCGGGGAAGCCGATGATGGTGCGGCAGTCGATCAGCGTGGGCCGGCCGTCGCCATGGACCCCCGCGTCGAAGGCCTTCTGCAGGGCCGCGAGGTCCTCGCCGTCGGCGACCTTCAGCACCCGCCAGCCCTTGGCCTCGAAGACCTTGCCCACGTCCTCGGTGAAGGCCAGGTCGGTGCTGCCTTCGATGGTGATCTTGTTGTTGTCCCAGAGGACCACGAGCTTGCCGAGCTTCAGGTGCCCGGCGAGGCTGGCGGCCTCCTGGGCCACGCCCTCCATGAGGTCGCCGTCGGAGGCGAAGACGAAGGTGCGGTGGTCCACGATGGCGTGGCCGGGACGGTTGAACTTCGCAGCCAGCACGCGTTCGGCCAGGGCCATGCCCACGGCGTTGCCGATGCCCTGGCCGAGGGGCCCCGTCGTCGTCTCCACGCCCGGGCAGTGGCCGAACTCGGGATGGCCGGCGGTCTTCGAGCCCCACTGACGGAAGGCCTTGAGGTCCTCGAGGGCAAGGTCGTAGCCCGTGAGGTGTAGCAGGCCGTAGATCAGCATCGACGCGTGGCCGCAGGAGAGCACGAAGCGGTCCCGGTCCCACCACGCCGGATTCCTCGGGTTGTGCTTGAGGACCTTGGTCCACAGCGTGTAGGCCGCCGGCGCCAGCGCCATGGGCGTGCCCGGGTGGCCGCTGTTGGCCGCCTGCACGCCGTCCATGGCGAGGACGCGGAGGGTGTCGATGCAGCGCTTGTCGAGGGTGGCGGTCATGGGTGCCTCGGCATCAGCCCTGCGCCGCGCTCGCCTTCACGAAGGCCGTGAAGAGCGGGTGCGGGGCCAGGGGCTTGGACTTGAACTCGGGATGGAACTGGCAGGCGAGGAAGTAGGGATGGCCGGGGAGCTCCACGATCTCCACGAAGGTGCCGTCGGGGCTGAGGCCGGTGAAGGCGAGGCCCTTGGCCTCCAGCGGCGCGCGGTACTCCGCCTGGTTGAACTCGTAGCGGTGGCGGTGGCGCTCGCTGATCTCGAGGGTGCCGTAGGCGCGGGCGGCGAAGCTGCCCTCCCGGAGGTTGCAGGCATAGGCGCCCAGCCGCATCGTCCCGCCCAGCTCCTCCACATCCACCAGCTCCCGGAGCTTGAAGATCACGCGGTGCTTCGGGCTGTCGTCGAACTCGGTGCTGTCGGCGCCTTCGAGGCCGCAGGCGTTGCGGGCGAACTCGATGGAGGCCATCTGCATGCCCAGGCAGATGCCGAAGAAGGGGATCCTCGCCTCCCGGGCGTGCTTGATGGCCTCGATCATGCCCCGGGTGCCGCGGATGCCGAAGCCGCCGGGCACCAGGATGCCCTGGCAGTCCTTGAGGACGTCCGCGGGCTCGCGGCCCTCCAGCTCCTCGGCCTCCACCCACTGGAGGTCCACCTGCAGCTCCAGGCCGTAGCCCGCGTGGTGCAGGGCCTCGGTGAGGCTCTTGTAGCTCTCCTTGAACTCCACGTATTTGCCCACCACCGCGATGCGCACGCTGCCCTTCGGGTTGCGGATGCGGTGCATGAGGTCGGTCCAGGCCGCCAGGTCCGGCTCCCGCTCCTCCAGGCCCAGCAGGGCGGCCACCTTGGCGTCGAGGCCCTCGGCGTGCAGGTTGAGCGGCACCTCGTAGATGGTGCGGGCGTCCTTCGCGCTGAACACCGCGTCCTGGGTCACCGAGCAGAAGAGCGCGATCTTGTCCTTCAGGTCGCGCGGGATGTCCTGCTCCGCGCGGCAGAGCAGCACGTCGGGCTGGATGCCCAGGGCGCGCAGCTCCTTCACGCTGTGCTGGGTGGGCTTGGACTTCAGCTCGCCGGCGGCGCGGATGTAGGGCACGTAGGTGAGGTGCATGTTGATGGCGTTGGCCTTCATGCGCTCGTCCAGGCCCGCCTCGAGCTTCCACTGGCGGATGGCCTCCAGGAAGGGCTGGCTCTCGATGTCGCCCACGGTGCCGCCGATCTCGACGATCACCACGTCCACGTCCTTGGCCACCTTCTTCATGGTGGCCTTGATCTCGTCGGTGATGTGGGGGATGACCTGCACCGTCTTGCCCAGGTAGTCGCCCCGGCGCTCCTTCTGGATCACCGTGTTGTAGATCTTGCCGGTGGTGATGGTGTGGTTGCGGGTGGTGGGCACGCTGGTGAAGCGCTCGTAGTGGCCCAGGTCCAGGTCCGTCTCGGCGCCGTCGTCGGTGACGAAGACCTCGCCGTGCTGGAAGGGCGACATGGTCCCCGGATCCACGTTGAGGTAGGGATCCATCTTCATCAGGGTCACCTTCAGGCCCCGCGCCTCCAGCAGGGCGCCGAGGCTGGCGGCCGCGATGCCCTTGCCCAGGGAGCTCAGCACGCCGCCGGTGACGAAGATGAACTTGGCCTGGATGGGGCCGAGGTCCTTGGTGATGCCGGGTGTCACATTTCCTCCGGAGCAAGGATGCCGAGCAGGAAGAGGCCCTGGCGCAGGGCCCGGGCCGTGGCGACGCACAGCGCCAGGCGGGACTCCCGCACCGCCGGGCTGTTCTCCTCCCAGAGCACGGGGCAGTTCGTGTAGAAGCCGGAGAAGGCCCGGGCGATGGACAGGAGCTGGCGCGCCAGGGCGGTGGACATGAGCTGCTCCTGCACCGCGCGGATGGCGGCGGGCAGGCCGGCGAGTTCGAAGAGCAGGGCCTGGGCTTCAGGCGCCTCGAGGCCGGCGAAGTCGGAAGGCAGTGCGCAGGCGCCGTAGGGCACCACCGCCGTGTCCTGGCCGCGATGGGCGCCGGGCCGACCCCACATGGCCCACTCGCCCCCTGCCTTGCGCAGCACCGAGCAGATGCGGGCGTGGGCGTACTGCACGTAGGGGCCGGTGTCGCCGTCGAGGGCGATGACCCGGTCCCATTCGAAGGTGATGGGCTTGATGCGGTCGTTCATGGCATTGAAGAAGAGCACCGCGCCCATGCCCAGCATCTCGGCCACCTCGGCCTTGTCCTTCAGCTCGGGGTTCTTCTCCTCGATGACCGCCGACACGCGGTCCCGCGCCTCGTCCAGCACGTCCTCCAGGAAGATGACGTTGCCCTTGCGGGTGCTCATCTTCCCCTCGGGCAGCCGGACCAGGCCGAAGGGCGTGTGCACCAGGCGGCCCTTGAACCAGGGGTCCAGCTTCTCCACGGTGGCGAAGATCTGCGCCATGTGGAGGGTCTGCTCCCCGCCGATGACGTAGATGCAGCGATCGAAGGCGTAGGCCTCCTTGCGGTAGGTCACCTGCGCGAGGTCGCGGGTCGCGTAGATGCTCGCCCCGTCCCCCTTCTGCACGATCATCGGCGTCTCGATGCCGACGTCGGAGAGGTCCACGATCTTGGCGCCGCCTTCGCCTTCCACCATCAGGCCGGCGTCTTCCAGCCGCTTCAGGACCTCGCCCAGCATGCCCTCGTAGAAGGCCTCCCCCTGCTCCAGGGTGTCGAAGCCCACGCCGAGGCGGTCGTAGATGCGCTGGAACTCCACCAGGGAGATCTCCCGGAACCAGGCCCAGAGCCGCCGGGCTTCGGCGTCGCCGGCCTCCAGGCGGCGGAACCAGTCCCGCGCCTCGTCGCGCATCTCGGGGCTCTCCCGCTCCTCGTCGTGGAAGCGCACATAGAGCTGGAATAGGCGGAAGAGGGGGCTGCGGCGCTTTTCGGGGATCTCCGCCGCCCAGCCGAAGTCCTTCGTGAGCTGCGGATTGTCCGCCTGGGCCCAGCGCGTGTAGGCCGCCAGGAGGGTGCCGAACTGGGTGCCCCAGTCGCCCAGGTGGTTGAGGCGGATCACCTCGTGGCCCAGGTAGCGGTGGGCCTGCACCAGGCCGTGGCCGATCATCGTGGAGCGCAGGTGGCCGATGGTGAAGAGCTTCGCGATGTTGGGCGAGCTGTATTCGACGATGATCTTCTTCCCCGTCGGCGCGCCGGCGCCGTAGGGCCGGTCCGAAAGCAGCGCCCCCAGCACCGCCCGGGCCCGGGCCTCGGGGCGAAGCCTCAGGTTCAGGTAGGGGCCCGCCGCGAGGATCTCGGCGCCCTCGACCTTCACCGTCGCGGCAAGCTCCTGGGCCAGGGCCGCGGGGTTCTTCCCCACGGACTTGGCTACGCGGAAGGCGGGGAAGGCCAGGTCCCCCAGCTCGCCGCTCTTCGGGCGTTCGAGGAGGATCTCCTGGCCCGGCAAGGCCGCGCCCAAGGCTCTTTCAAAGGCTTCCCGAATGCGTTCCATGCCGCCTGTCCCCAAAAACCTGATCACCGGGGACCGGGGCCTCCTCCAGTTTCCACGCCGCCCCCCGGCCTGGGAAGCCCCGAATGGGCCTGGACCGGGCCCTTTTTCCCCTTGAACTTCCAGCCCTTTGCGCTACGATTTCCCTTCGCGTCCGGCCTGCCGGGCGCCCCCGTGACGACCCCTGGAGCCCCGCATGGCCAATCACAAGTCCGCCGCCAAGAAGGCCCGCCGCGATGCGGAAGCCCGCCTGCGCAACCGCGCCAACCGGTCCACCCTGCGCACCGCCCTGAAGAAGTTCATGGCCGTCGTCGAGACCGGCAGCAAGACCGAGGCGGCCGCCGCGCTATCCGGCATCATGGGCGTGGTGGACAAGGCCGCCAAGAAGGGGATCCTCCACAAGAACGCCGCCGACCGGCACAAGTCCCGTCTGACCCTGAAGGTCAACGGCCTCTAACAGCATCTCCCCCTCACGGAAAAAGCCCGGCCTCGGCCGGGCTTTTTCCGTGAGGGCTGCACCTTCAGCCGCCGGCCACCACGCGGATCTTCTGGGGCTGGGCCGCCGGGCTCTTGGCGATCGTGAGCGTGAGCACGCCCTGTTCGAGGCGGGCCTCCACCTGGCTGGCGTTGATCTCCTCGGGCAGGGTGAAGCTGCGGCTGAAGGCGCCGAAGCTGCGCTCGCCCAGGTGCCAGGTCTCCTGCTCCTCCCGGCCTTCGGCCTCGCGCCGGCCGGCGAGGGTGAGGCGGTTGCCGAGCACCTGGATGTCCAGGTCCTCGAGGCGGATGCCGGGCAGATCGGCCTTGAAGACGTAAGCGGAAGCGGTCTCCTTCACATCGAAGGCCGGCGTGAAGACCGGGCTGGATTCATAGGTCCACGCCGCGTCCCGGAAAGGGTCCCAGCGCAGCAGGTCCCGCATGACGCGGAAGGGCTCCAGAACAGGCGTCTGGACCGTGGCCGTACGGGCGGGACGGGTCAGAAGGGTGGTCATGGTGTCCTCCATGGGGAAATGCGCTCCATTGCGCGAAGGAAATTTTAGCCCAAACGACTCATTGTCAAGAGGGAACTGAACAATCGCGTCAATTCAAATCAATTCTTTAATTGAAAAATCACGACGCGGTCTGGAGGCCTGCTGGCGTGATGGATCCATCAAGGGCCGAAGAACCCGTCTGGAAGGCCCCTGCCGGGCCTGCGCAGAATGACGCTCCCCATCCCGGAGCCTCCCATGATCCACGACAGCATCCTCGACACCATCGGCCGCACCCCCATCGTCCGCATCCACCGCCTGGCCCCGGAAGGCGTGGAGATGTACGTGAAGGTGGAGGCCTTCAACCCCGGCGGCTCGGTGAAGGACCGCCTCGCCCTGGCCATCATCCTGGACGCCGAGGCGAAGGGGCTGCTCAAGCCCGGGCAGATGGTGGTGGAAGCCACCTCCGGAAACACCGGCGTCGCCCTCGCCATGGTCTGCGCCGCCCGGGGCTACCCCTTCGTGGCCTTCATGGCCGACTCCTTCTCCATCGAGCGCCGCAAGCTCATGCGGGCCTACGGCGCGAAGGTCATCCTCACCCCGGCCGCGAACCGCGCCAGCGGCATGGTGAAGATCGCCGAAGCGTACGCTTCGAAGCACGGGGCATTCCTGGCCCGCCAGTTCGACAACCCCGCCAATCCGGCCTACCACCGGCAGACGACGGCGGCGGAGATCCTCTCGGACTTCGCCGGTCGGCGGCTGGACTGGTTCGTGAGCGGCTGGGGCACCGGCGGCACCCTCACCGGCGTGGGCCAGGTGCTGCGCACGGCGCGGCCCGAGGTACGCATCGTGGCCACGGAGCCCGAGGGCGCCTCCCTGCTGAGGGACCAGCCCTGGGCCCCCCACAAGATCCAGGGCTGGACCCCGGACTTCGTGCCCGCGGTGCTGGACCGCTCGGTTCCGCACCAGATCATCCCCGTGGGCGACCTGCTGAGCCGGGACACGGCCCAGCGCCTCGCGAAGGAGGAGGGCATCTTCTGCGGCCTCAGCGCCGGCGGCACCTTCGCCGCCGCCCTGGAGGTGGCGAGGCAGGCGAAGCCCGGCGACGTCATCCTCGCCATGCTGCCCGACACCGGCGAGCGCTACCTCTCGACGGTCCTCTTCGAGAACGTCAACGAGGGCAGCGACGAGGCTTGAGCCTCAGGCGCCGAGCACCCTCTCGATGGCCGCCACCGAGCGGTCGATGTCCTCCTCGCGGGTGTCCTGGCCGCAGACGGAGAAGCGCAGGACGGGCCGCCCCCTCCAGACGCTGCCGGAGGCCCAGCAGGTGCCTTCGGCCTGGATGCGGGCTACCAGGGCGTTCAGGTGCGCCGCCGTGTCGATCCCGGCCGGGGGCGTGAAGGCCACCAGCACCTGGTTGAGCCCCACCTCGTTCAGCACCGCGGCGCCGGGGATGCGGGCGAAACCCTCGGCGGCCCGGCGGGCGAGGGCGCAGCTCCCCCCCACCAGCGCCGCGACGCCCTGCCGCCCCAGGACACGGAGCTGGGCATAGAGGGGGAAGCCCCGGGCGCGGCGGGAGAACTCGGGCACCCAGTCCACGGCGTCCCGGGCGGCGCCTTCGGACTGGATGAGGTAGGCGGCCCGGGCGGTCATGGACCGCGCGTGGGCCGCGGCGTCCTTCACGATGGCGATGCCCGAGTCGTAGGGCACGTTGAGCCACTTGTGGGCGTCGGTGGCCCATGAATCCGCCCGCTCGGCGCCGGCGGCCAGGGGCCTGAGCTCCGGCACGGCCCGGGCCCACAGCCCGAAGGCCCCGTCCACGTGGAGCCACGCGCCGTGGCGCGCGCAGAGGTCGGCGATGGCCTCCAGGGGATCGAAGGCGCCGGTGTTCACGTCGCCGGCCTGGGCGCAGACGAGGGTGGGGCCCGCCGAGGCGGCCAGGGCTTCGGCCAGCGCCTCGGGCCGCATGCGCCCATGGCCGTCCGCGGCCACCTTCACGAGGCGCCGGTCCCCGAGGCCGAGGAGGCGCAGGGCCCGGGGCACGGTGATGTGAACCTCCTCCCCGACGATGACCCGCAGCTCCGGCGCGCCCTGGAGGCCCTGGCCCACGGCGTCCCATCCCGCGCGGCGGAGCAGCTCGTCCCGGGCGGCGGCGAGACAGGTGAAGTGCGCCATCTGGCAGCCGGTGACGAAACCCACGCCGCTCTCCCGGGGCAGGTCCAGCAGCTCGAGGACCCAACGCGCGGCGACCTCCTCCACCACCATGGCGGCGGGGGCGGTGGAGTAGAGGCCGGCGTTCTGGTCCCAGGCCGACGTGAGCCAGTCGGCGGCCAGGGCCGCCTCCGAGCTGCCGCCGATGACGTAGCCGAAGAAGCGGGGCCCCGGCTCGCCGATGAGCCCGGGCCCGGCGTCCCGGGCCAGGTCCGCGATCACTGTCGCGGAATCCACGCCGGCCTCGGGCAGGGGCCGGCCCAGGGCCGCGCGCAACGCCTCCAGGGAGGCACGTGCGCCCACGGGGCGCTCGGGCAGGGCGCGGCGGAAGGCGAGGGAGGCCTCGAATGCCTGGCGCAGCACGTCGCTCATGGGAACCTCCGGGCCGACATGATGACGGAACCCGGTCCCGTCGTCAGGACGCTTCACAGAACGTCAACGGGATCCTCACGTCCCCCGGCGGAACGCCGGCCCACCGGAAGACGGGGATCAGGTCCCCCGCCATGCAGGCCTCGGGCCGGTCCAGACAGCCCAGGGACCAGCCCAGCCAGCCCAGCAGTTCGGGCACTGTGATTCCCTTGGCGGCGAGCTCCGCGAGGCCCAGGGCGCCGCCGCGCTTGCCCAGGCGCGCGCCGTCGGGGGCGGTGACGAGGCCGAGGTGGGCGTAGGCGGGGCGCGGCAGGCCCAGGGCCTCCTGGAGGCGGATCTGGGTGGCGGTGACGCAGCGCAGGTCGGCGCCGCGGACGACTTCGGTGACGCCCTGGGCGCCGTCGTCCACCACCACGGCGAGGTGGTAGGCGAAGCAGCCGTCCCGGCGGAAGAGAAGCGGGTCGCCGGTGAGCTCGGCCGGGTCGTCCCGCTGGGGACCGAGGAGGAGGTCCTCCCAGTCCACCGGCCCCTCGGGGAGCCGAAGGCGCAGGGCGCGGTCGAAGCCCTCCCAGGCGCGGTCCCGGCAGCGGCCGGGATAGGGGCGCAGGCCTTCGTCGGCGTGGGGGGCGGAGGCCAGCAGGGCGAGGTCCTTCCTCGAGCAGGCGCAAGGGTAGAGGCGGTCCGCCGCGTGGAGCGCGGCGAGGGCATCTCGGTAGTTCTCGCCGTGGCCGGACTGCCAGGTCACGGGGGCGTCGGACTCGAGGCCCAGGGCGGCGAGGTCGCGCAGCTGCCGATCGCCGAATTCGCGACGGCAGCGGGGACCGTCCACGTCCTCCATGCGGACGATCCAGCGGCCGCCTTTCGACTTGGCCGACAGCCACGAGGCGAGCGCCGTGCGCAGGTTGCCCAGGTGGAGGACGCCGGTGGGGGACGGCGCGAAGCGGCCGATGGTCACGGGTGGCGCTCGGCCCAGAGGATCTCGAGGGTGGACTGGAGCCCCCGCACCAGCGCCTTGGTCTCGGCGTCGAGGCCGTCGGGCAGTTCGGCGAGGGCGTTCCGGAGGCGGTCCAGCACCTCGAGTGGCGTGCAGGCCTGGGTGAGGGCAGCCAACAGCGCGCTGGCCTCCTCCCGGTGCCCCGCCTCCCGCAGGCGCGGCAGCAGATCGAGGAGGAGGCCGTAGAGTTCGTCCACGTCAGTCGAGTCCCGTGGGCAGCCCGTCGAGGCTGACACGGTTCTTCGCCGCGCGGTAGGCCTCCATGGCGGCTTCGCCCTTGGATTCGGCCCAGACGGGGATGCGCGTGCGGTGGCCTTCGAAGGCCATGAGGGGCACACCGTGGCCGCAGGAGGTCTGGACCTCGCGGATGGCGATGTCGAGGATCTGCCGCGTGCCCGGGACAAGCTCGAAATGCGATGAGAGCTCCGTCCAGTCCGCCTCCGAAGGCCGCACCGCACGACCGGTGCCGTAGATCCGCAGGATCAGCGGCGGCTCCTCGAAGGCGCAGAACATCAGCGTGACGCGACCGTTCTCCCGCACGTGCGCCGCCGTCTCGTTGCCGCTCCCCGTGAGGTCCAGGTAGGCCACCCGCGTCGGCGACAGGACGCGCAGGCAGTCCAATCCCTTGGGGGAGAGGTTCACATGGCCGTCGGGAGCGAGGGGCGCCGAGGCGACGAAGAAGACCTTCTGCTTCGCGATGAAGGCGGTCAGCGCGTCGGTGAGGTGGGGGGTGCGGGCGCCCATCAGGGCTTCGGCGTCCCACAGGGATAGGTCCCCTTCCCTTCCCCCTTCTCAGGCATCCCCACCGTCACCCCGCGCTTGGCGACGTCCCGCGCCGTCGTGGGCGCGCCGCTGAGCCGTCCCCGCGTGGCGTACTGGTCCTTGAGCTGCTGCATGAGGGCTTCCCGCTTTTCGGCGAGGCGCTTCAGGGGCCGGGGCTCCATGCGCTCGAGCACATACGCCGTCAGCAGGGGCAGCGCGATCGTCGAATCGGCGTAGCAGACGACGGCGTCGGGGAGCTGGTCGGGGTCGATCTTGCCCCAGGACACGGCTTCGCCGGGCGTGGCGCCACTGAGGCCGCCGGTGTCGGGGCGCGCGTCGGTGACCTGCAGGAAGTAGTCGTGGCCGCGCTCGTCGATGCCGAGCACCTCCTGGATCTGGGGCTCGGTCTGGAGGATGAAGTTCTTCGGGCTGCCGCCGCCGAGGATCCACACCGCGCTCTTGCCGCCCTTGAGCTTGGCGTCGAGCACGATGGAGGCCGTCTCGTTCACGTCGGCGTTCACGTCGTAGACCAGCTTGTTGCCTTCCAGCGCCACCGCCGCCACGTTCATGCCGATGCTGCTGTCGCCGGGGCTCGACGTGTAGATGGGCACCCCGCACTGGTAGGCCGCCGAGAGCACCGACACCGTGCCGAGGCCGAGCGCCTGCTCCCGCGCGTGCAGGGCCTTGCCGACCATGTAGTGGAACTCCGCCGTGCTCATGGGCCGCTGGAAGTCCGGCGCCTTGATGAGCTCCCGGTAGAAGGCGTCGGTGTCCAGCAGCACCGTGTAGTCGAAGAGGATGTCGTAGATGCGCACCACGCCCTCGTCGCGCAGCACGACATCGGACGTGAAGGGATTGCCCCGGTGAAGCGCCAGGTCCAGGGCGAAGTGGGTGTCGTGGTATAGGTTCGCGCCGGTGCTGATCATCCAGTCGATGACGCCCGCCTGGATGAGCGGGATGAGGCAGCTCCGCCCCAGCCCCGCCGGCGTCAGCGCGCCGGTCAACGTCACTCCCAGCGTGACCTCGGGCCTCAGCACCTTCTTCGCCAGCAGCCGCCCCGCCTCGGCGAGGCGCCCGCCGTTGTAGGCCAGGAAAGCCTCGTCGACCAGGTCCGCCGCCGAGATGCCCTTGCGGATGCCGCCGGGCGCGATGCGCTCGCCGTTCAGGAAGTCGCTGGGCTCGTGGGCTTCGTCGTGCATGGGGGGCTCCGGGACGTCCATCCTATCGTTCCCCGTGGCTTAGGACCTTGACGAGAAACGCCCCCGAGAAGGGACCCGCCTCTGCGAAGGCGAAGCCTGAGCAGGAGGGCCGTCCCGTGGACGGCCCGATAGGCGGGAGGGCGTAGCCCCTGCCTCGGGCACACGTCTGGGCGAAGCCCAGACAGTGAAACGCCCCCGAGGCAGGGGCGTTTCGTGAGGGAAGTTTGGAGGGGAACGTTGGTGGGATGGGTAAGCGGGAGTTCCACGAAGGGAACTGGTTGCAAGTGATGGGACTGAGAGTGGCGGGAAGCCCCGAAGGGCACCTCAGGGTCCATTCTACGCCTCCCCGTTCCCGGGGCCAAGGCGGCGGTAGGCCTACTTCGGCAGCTCGAAGGCCTTCGGATCCGCGGCGCCGGGGGTCCAGCCGCTGAAACGGATCTCGGCGCTGCCGCCGTTGGGCTCGAAGACGGTCATGGAGGAGAGCACCCGCTTCCCCGCCGCCGACGCTACGGGGCCGAACTTCGCGGTGCGCGCCGCCTTGCCGCTGGCGAGGAAGAAGTCCGCCTGGAGGGGCCGGCCGTCGGCCTTGGCCACCGCCAGGCGCGCTGTGCGGTGGGTGAGCGACTTGCGTTTCGCTTCCAGGTCCAGCAGCCACACGGCCTGGCCTTCAAGATCCCCCGTGCCCAGGGTCTTCACGGCGTAGTCCTCGGCGAAGCGGGTGCGGGCGAGGTCGCCCCCCGCCGCCGGCCCCAGCAGGCGCTGGGCCGGGCTCACCGCCACCGGCTTCTTCGCGTTGGGAAGGATCAGCCACATCTGGTCCCCCAGCACCAGCACGCTGCGGCCCTTCTCCTTTTCCGAGACGCCGTCCACCCGCGCGTCCCCGTTCTCCCGGGCCCGCACCCGCCAGGCCTGGCTGCGCTTCCCGTCGCCCAGCTCCACCTGCACCGAGAAGGCCGGCCAGGGGTGGCGGAGCTTGTCGACAGTCGCCAGGATCTGGTCGCCGGACTGCGCCAGGAGCGGCGTCGCGAGGAGGAGCGCAGCGAGCCTACGCACGCCCGTAGTCGTCCTGGAGCCGCTCGATGTCGTTCTCGTCGAAGGTACCGAAGCTGATCTCCAGCACCCGCACCGCGTGGCCGTTGCCCTCGTCGCAGCGCAGGCGGTGGCTGCAGCCCTTGGGCAGCCAGACCTCCTCCATCACCGCCGGGCGCAGCTCGCGGCCGTCCAGATCCACCACCACGCCCTCGTCGAGGGCCACCCACAATTCGTCCCGGTGCGCGTGGCGCTGCAGGCTCAGGCGCTGGCCCGGCTCGCAGGCCAGGATCTTCACCGTGCAGCGCTCGTTGAAGGCGTACTGCTCGAAGAAGCCCCAGGGCTTGTCGACGCGCAGGGTTTGAGGTCGATCCATCGCTCGGGCTCGCTGGGTTCGTTCTGTCATCATCGCCGCTCGCTGGGGATCGCGGGGGGCTTCGGGACCACCCCCCGATCGCGCAGGACATCGAGCCCTGCGCTCCCGCTCCCCGGCTGCGCCGTATCGCGGAGGGGGACCCGTCCCCAGGGCTTGTCGACGTGCAGGGTGGAGGGCCGTTCCATGACCCCCGAGCCTAGCGCAGTCGCCTTCCCCGCACCACGCGGCCGCTCAGACCACGTGGGCGCGGTAGGCCTCGCCCAGGGTCTCCAGCAGCGCGGCCCGGGGTTCCAGCAGGGCCTCGTGGGCCGCCTCCAGTTCGGGATCCGTGACCTCGTCCTTTCGGTTCCAGGCCTCCCGGTAGAAGGCGTCCACGGCGTCCCGGTAGGCGGACAGCGCGTCCGCGCCGTCGGGCTCCCCCAGCAGGATGAGCCGCGTGTGGGCCGAGCCCAGGCCCACCAGGGCACCCTCCAGGGCCCGCTTCGAGACGTTCAAGGGGCCCTCCACCTGACGCGCGGCCTCGGAGTCCCGGTTCACGGCCCAGTCCCCGAGGGCGTCCACGAACTGCGCCGTGGCGTGCTGGGCGGCCTCCACCGCCGAGACCACCTTCTCGAAGTCCGCGGTGCGCTGGGCCCGGCGGTCCCGGGCGTCCTGGGCCTGCAGGGTGCTCTTCGTGACCTTCCAGGTGAAGACCCCGCTGATCAGGGCGCCCAGGCCGATCTTCACCGCGGAATCGAGGATCTCCACCAGCGAGGCCGCGCTCACAGGAGGTCCCCGCGGCCGTCCGCCCTCAGCCGCTCCACGATCTCCTTCACGCCCTGGGCCCGGTCCCGGTGCGTGACCAGCAGCGCGTCCTCGGCATCCACGATGATGAGCCCTTCCACGCCGGCGGTGGCCACGAGGCGCTTCCCGCCGAACACCGCCGTGTCCTTCGTGTCGATCAGGAGCGCATCGCCCTGGGCGATGTTCCCGGCGGCGTCCTTCGCCTGGAAGGCCAGGGCCGCGGGCCAGGAGCCCACGTCGGACCAGCGGAAGCGGGCCGGCACCATCGCCACGTTGGTCGCCTTCTCCATCAGCGCGATGTCGATGGGCAGCTTCGGCAGCTGGCCGTAGGCCGACGCCAGGGTCAGGGCGTCGCCGCTCCAGGCGTCCAGGGGCCGCAGCAGCTCCGGCGCATGGGACGCGAGCCCGGCCCGGAAGTCCTTCAGCGTCCACACGAACATCCCCGCGTTCCAGGTGTGGCGGCCGCTGGCGAGGTACTGCAGCGCCACCTCGTGGGGCGGCTTTTCCCGGAAGGCCACCACCCTTCGCACGGGGCCGACCCCCTCGGATTCGATGTAGCCGTAACCCGTCTCCGGGCTCGTGGGCGGGATGCCGAAGACCACCAGCTCGCCCCGATCCTCCGCGTGCTCCAGGGCCAGGTCCAGGTCCGCGAGGTAGGCCTCCGTCTCCCCGATCCAGTGGTCCGCGCTGAGCACCGCCATGACGCCGCCTTGCGGGAAGCGGCGCTCCAGCGCCACCAGGCAGAGGGCCAGGCAGGGCGCGGTGTTGCGCCCCTCGGGCTCCAGGAGCACGTTTTCCGGTGGCAGCTCCGGGAGCTGCCGGCGCGCCTCGTCGGCGAGGTCCTCGGTGGTGAGCACGAAGATGTGCTCGAGGCCGAAGGACGCCTCCAGCCGGCGCACCGTCTCCACGAGGAGGGTCTCCGGCCCCGTGATGGGAAGGAACTGCTTGGGCAGGGCGGCGCGGGAGCGGGGCCAGAAGCGGGTTCCGCGGCCGCCGGCCATCACCACGGCGAGCTTGGGCAGGGTCATCGTCGGGCCTCCCTCCCGATGATGCCAGCGGCGGCCGGGGCGGGGCTCAGAAGCCCGCCAGGAAGAGGGCCACGTCGTCGTCGTCGCAGTCGCCGTCCCCGTCCAGGTCCGCGGCCGGGAAGGCCGTGGGGACACCGGGGCCGGACCAGGCCCGGGCCAGGTAGGCAAGGTCCAGGACGTCGGCCGTGGTGCCGTCGCCGTCCAGGTCCCGGCCGCGGAGCGCCACGGTCACGCTGGCCGTGGCGCTCCCGGCGCCGTTGGCGGCGGTGAGGGTGTAGGTGGTGCTGGCCGCGGGGGCCACGGTGAGGCTCGTCCCCGTCACGGGTCCGACTCCCGAGAGGCTCACCGACTCGGCGCCGGAGACACTCCAGGCGAGGGTGGAGGTGCCCCCTGGCAGGACGGCGGCGGGGGTGGCGGTGAAGGCGGCGATGGCCGGCGGGCGGGGCGCGGCGGTGACGGTGAGGCGGGCCGGGCTCGACAGGACGCCGCCCTGGCTGTTGGTGATGAAGACCGTGTAGACGGCACCATCGTCCGCGAGGGTCGCCGGGGGCGTCGTGTGGCTGGCGGAGGCCGCGCCGGGCACGGGGACCCCGTCGCGGCGCCAGGAATAGGCTGGCGGCGGATTCCCGGTGGCCTGGACGTGGAAGGTGGCGGACTGGCCTTCCACCACGGAGACGGCCCCGGGCTGCGCGGTGATCCGGGGTGCCTCGAGGGGGGCGAGCACGGTGAGCACGGCCTCGCGGCTGTGGACGGAGCCGGCCCGGTTCTCCGCCACGAGCATGAAGCGGCTGCCCTGATCGGCCAGGGTCACGGGGCCCACCGCCAGGGCATTGGTGCTGATGCCGGGGAGCTCGGCACCATCCCGCAGCCAGCGGTAGGCCACTCCGCTGCCGGTGGCCGTGCCCAGGAAGGTGGCCGTGGCGCCGGGGAGGACGGCGGCGTCCTCGGGCTGGACGGCGAGGGCGGGCGGGAAGAGGGAGACCGAGAGCGTGGCGGGCGCGCTGGCGACGGAACCCGCGACGTTGGCCGCCACCGCCCGGAAGGCGGCGAGGTGGTCGCCGTCCCCGGCGGAGGGGAGGGTATAGGTTCCCCCCGTGGCTCCGGGGATGTCCACGCCGTCGCGCTGCCACCGGATCTGGGGCGCCGGCACGCCGGTGGCCGCCGCGGTGAAGGTGGCGGGCTCGCCCTCCTGCACGGCGAGGCTCAAGGGCTCGAGGGTGAAGGCGGGCGCGGTGGCGGGGAGCACCCCGAGGACCGCCGGGGCGCTGGTGTCGCTGCCCGAGGGATTGGTGGCCCGCAGCCTGAAGACCGCCCCGGCATCCCCGGGGCCGAGGGTCGCCGTGGTGTAGGAAGTGCCCGTGGCGCCGGGGAGGTCGGCCCCGTCCCGGGTCCACTGGTAGGCGGGGACCGGGTAGCCGCTCGCGGTGGCCACGAAGGTGGCGCGCTCGCCGGCGTAGACGGTGGCGTCCGAGGGCTGCCGGTTGATGCTGGGGGCCAGGGCGGCGGGGGTGCCGGTGAGCTCCCAGACGCCCCGCCCGTAGGTGGCCGCCCGCAGGACCGTGCCGTCCGGGCCCAGCCAGAGGTCCCGCACCGCCACAAAGGGTAGGCCGGTGCCGTAGCGGCTCCAGGTGGCGCCCCCGTCGACGCTGGCGTAGACGCCAAAGTCCGTGCCCACGAAGAGGGCCCTCGCGTTCCCCGGATCCACCTGCACCACGTGCACCGGGATTCCCGAGGGGAAGC
Source organism: Holophagaceae bacterium (assembly GCA_039812765.1). Lineage (GTDB taxonomy): Bacteria > Acidobacteriota > Holophagae > Holophagales > Holophagaceae > JADJVL01. Next base: position 1,916 of record JBDIBF010000007.1, on the reverse strand, counting down.
CGGCACCCTCCAGGGAGGCCCAGGTCGCCCCGCCGTCCCCGCTGCGCCAGAGGTGGGTCGCGGTGGCGCTCAGGGCCACCGAGGCCGCGTAGAGGACGGACTCGTTCTGGGGGTCGTAGCCGACCCAGCTCAGGCTCAGGGCGTTGCCGGGGAGAGGACCGAACTGGGTCCAGCTGGCGCCGCCGTCGGTGGTGGACCAGCCCGTGCCGCCGCTGGTGACCACGGCCACGCAGGCGGGGTTGAGGGCCGAGGCCCCGAGGTTGCGGATGGCCCGGCCGCCCAGGGGGAGGCTGTTCGGGGTGCTGAGGGTGGTCCAGCCGCCGCCGAAAGCGGTGGAGCGGAACACCGTCGTGTTCGTGAAGGTGAAGACCGTGTCGGGCTGGCTCCGGGCACCGGGGGCGAGCTTGGTGAAGAAGGGGGCCGCGCCCGAATCCCCCGACCCGGTAAGGCCGCTGGTGGCTTCGAAGAAGGTCTCCCCTCCGTCGCTGCTCCCGTAGACGCGGGTGTAGTAGAGGCTCCCCAGCACACGCGCGGCCTGGGATGGATGCCAGAGGGTCCCGAAGCCGTCGCCGCCGATGCGGTCCTCGAAGACCGCGCTGGCGGCGAGGGCCGCGCCGCTCCCCTGGCGGATGCGGGTCCCGTTGTCCTGCAGGCCCAGGCTGATGCGGTTCCGGGCGTCGGGGGCGTCCGTCGCCTGGGTGGAACCCAGGTTGTAGGCGAGGTGCGTGGCGAGGCCCCGGTTGCGCCGGTTGTCCACGAAGGAGGGGTCCGCGGCCGGGCTCGGGCCCGAGGGCACCGGCGAGCGGTCGGGATCCCGCAGGATGGCGAGCCCCCCGTCGTTGGCGAGGTACAGGGCCCGGGGTCCGGTCTTGGACCAGGCCGCGGTGTGGAAGTCGGCGTGGGCGTAGACGCGGTTCGCGCCGTTCCAATGGGTGAGCTGCTCCCAGGAGACGCCGCCGTCGGGGCTGCGGTAGAGGGCGAGGTTCGCCCCTGCGAAGAGCCGGTTGGGGTCCGCGGGGTCCACCGCCAGCAGCTGGTTGTACCAGCTCTGGCCGCCGTCCCCGGAGAGGCCGGGACCGCTGGTGTTGAAGAGGCCGGCGGACCCCGAGGGGGAGGGCACGAAGGACCAGGTGACGCCGCCGTCGCTGGACTTGAGCACGCCCTTCAGGAGGGTGGAGTCGGAGAGGTTCTCGCACAGGCCCCAGGCCAGGGCCGCGCTGGCGGGGCTCGTGGCCAGGGTGATGCGGCCCGGGCTGCCGGGGGCCGCGAGGCTGGCCTGGGCCCAGGCCAGGCCGGGATTGGCGTTGTCGGTGGAATACCAGAGGGAGCCCGCACCCGAGCTGGATTGGACGGAGGCGAGGACGCCCGAGGGTCCGATCCTCCGGAGGGTCCAGACCCTGGCGCCGGGGCCGAAGGGTTCCCAGCAGGTGAAGGAGAGGCCTCCGTCCGTGGAGCGCATGAGGCCGGCGTTGGTCCCCGCCAGCACCAGGTTCGCGTCGAGGGCGAGGATGTCGTAGACCCTGGTGGCGGAGGCGCACAGTCCGGCGGCGGCAGTCCAGGTGGCGCCGCCGTCGGCGCTCCGGTAGAGGCCGCGCCCCTCGGCGTCGAAGGCGTCCCCGAGCCCCAGGTAGAGCACCTGCGGGTCCGCAGGGCTCATCGCCAGGGCCCCCGCGCTGAGGTTGCCGCTGGCCGGGAGGCTGTCGGTCAAGGGCGTCCAGGTCCAGTCCCCCGCGGCGGCGAGGTCGGCGTCCACGGACTTGTAGACCCCGCCGCCGCTGGTGGCGAGATAGAGGATCCTGGGATCCGTGGGATGGGGCACCACCGCCACCGGGCGGCCGCTGTCGATGTCGGGGCGGCCGGCGCCGGTGAGCTGGGCCCGGGGGCCGAGGCAGGTCCAGACGCCGCCCGGCGCCGGG
>JBDIBF010000006.1:0-70802 GCA_039812765.1 Holophagaceae bacterium | reverse complement strand
GGGAAACACCCGTTCCCATCCCGAACACGGCAGTTAAGACTCAGAGGGCCGATGATACTGCGCCACACAGACGTGGAAAAGTAGGTCGCCGCGACGTCAATACCACACAAAGCCCCCGCACTCACGGGGGCTTTGTCGTCCATGGAATCCAGTCCATTCAAGGCCCCTGCCTGGATAGACTGGATGTTTAACCCTCCAAGAGGAGCCCATGCCCATCTCGGTCCGACTTCCCGACGACTCCATCCGCCAGCTGCCGGACGGGGCCACCGGGACCACGCTCGCCGAGAGCATCGGGCCCAGGCTGGCGGATGCGGCGCTGGCGCTTAGGGTCGAGGGCCAGGGTCTGATGGACTTGGGATCGCCCCTGGCCGATGGCGCGAAGGTCGCCATCGTCACATCGAAGGACGAACAGAGCCTGGAACTGCTGCGACACTCCACGGCGCACCTCCTCGCGCAGGCGGTGAAGCACCTGTACCCCCACGCGAAGGTCGGCATCGGCCCTGTCATCGAGGACGGGTTCTATTACGACTTCATGGTCGAGAAGCCCTTCACGGCGGAGGACCTGCCAGCCATCGAGGCGGAGATGCGCCGGATCGTGGAATCCGCGCTCCCGGTCCAACGGGAGGAGCTCGGACGGGACGAGGCGATCCTGCGGTTCCGGGAAATGGGCGAGCCCCTCAAGGTGGAGATCGTCGAGGGGATCCCATCTGGCAGCGTCATCACGGGCTACCGCCAGGGGGACTTCTACGACCTCTGCCGCGGGCCCCACGTGCCCAGCACGGCGAAGCTGAAGGCCTTCAAGCTGCTGAGCACGGCGGGCGCGTACTGGAAGGGCGACGAGCGGAACCCGATGCTCAGCCGGATCTACGGCACGGCCTTCCACACGCAGAAGGAGCTCGACGAGCATCTGCACCGCCTGGAGGAGGCGAAGGCGAGGGACCACCGCAAGCTCGGACGCGAGCTGGACCTCTACTCCTTCTACCCCCAGGCGCCGGCCTCGCCGTTCTTCCACCCCAAAGGCACCGTCGTCTACAACGAGCTTGTCACCTACATCCGTGGTCTCTACCACAAGACGGGCTACGACGAGGTCATCACGCCCCAGATCCTCGACGTGAGCCTGTGGAAGACCTCCGGGCACTATGAGAACTACGCCGACAACATGTACTTCACCCAGGCCGAGGATCGAGAGTACGCGGTGAAGCCCATGAACTGCCCGGGCCACTGCGTCATGTTCGGCGCCACGAAGCACAGCTACCGCGACCTGCCCATCCGATACGCGGACTTCGGGCGCCTGCACCGCTTCGAGCGCAGCGGTGTGACCCACGGGCTGACGCGGGTGCGCACCTTCTGCCAGGACGACGCCCACATCTACTGCACGCCGGAGCAGGTGAAGGCGGAAAGCGCCGCCTTCCTCGAGCTGCTGAAGGAGGTCTACGACACCTTCGGCTTCGAGGAGATGCGCGTGGCCCTGTCCACCCGGCCCGAGAAGCGGCTGGGTTCCGACGAGGTCTGGGACCAGGCGGAGGCCGCCCTGGCGGAGTCCCTCACGGAGGCCGGCGTTCCCTTCAAGCTGAACCCCGGCGAAGGCGCCTTCTACGGTCCCAAGATCGAGTTCCAGGTGCTGGACGCCCTCAAGCGCCCCTGGCAGCTGGGAACCCTGCAGATGGACTCCATGCTCCCGGAGCGCTTCGACCTGAACTACACGAAGGCCGATGGCACCGAGGGCCGTCCAGTGATGCTGCACCGGGCCATCCTGGGGAGCCTGGAGCGCTTCATGGGCATCCTGGTGGAGCACTGCGCCGGGGCCTTCCCCACCTGGCTGGCGCCGGTTCAGGCAGTGGTCCTGCCCATCACCGACCGGGTGGCGGGCCATGCCGAAGCGGTGCGGGCCCGGCTGCTCGCCCATGGGATCCGGGTCCATCTGGACGCCCGGAACGAGAAGGTGAATGCCAAGATCCGGGATGCCCAGCTCCAGAAAGTCCCCTACATGCTGGTCCTCGGGGACCGGGAGGCGGAGGCGGGCACGGTGTCCGTCCGGCACCGCTCCCGGGGAGACCTGGGGGTCCAGCCGGTGGAAGCCTTCCTGCGGAGCCTCCAGGCCGAGATTTCCCAACGATCCCGCTAAAATCCGGCCTTGGTCCCGGGCAACCCGCCTGATACCATAGGTCTCTTGCTTTTTTCACGGAGGGCTGCCATTCGGTCCCAAGAAACCCGCATCAACGACGGCATCCGCGTGCCGGAGGTCCGAGTCATCGACGAGGACGGAACGCAGCTCGGCGTGATGCCCCCCCACCAGGCGATCCGCATCGCCGAGGACAAGGGGCTCGATCTTGTGGAAGTCTCCCCGACCGCCCAACCTCCCGTGTGCCGGATCATGGACTACGGCAAGTACAAGTTCATGGAAGCCAAGCGCGAACACGCGGCCCGCGCGAAGCAGAAGAACATCGTGATCAAGGAAGTCAAGTTCAGGCCGCGCACCGACGATCACGACTTCGATTTCAAGGTCAAGCACATCCTGCGGTTCCTGGAGGAGGGCGACAAGGTCAAGGTGGTGGTGATGTTCCGCGGGCGCGAAGTCGTCCACCGCGACATCGGGTTCAGGATCTTCGAGGACGTGTTCGCGCGGATCGGGGACAAGGCGGTGATCGAGAAGCCCGCCGGCATCGACGGCCGCGACATGCACGCCATCCTTGCTCCCAAGGTCGTCGAGACCAAGCCCGCCCCCAAGAAGTCCGCCGCCAAGAAGCCCGAAACCAGCAAGACCGAAAGCCCCAGCACCGAAACCCAGCAGGCCCCAGCCACTCCGTAAGCCACGAGGTACCCCATGCCCAAGCTCAAGACCCACAAGGGCGCCGCCAAGCGCTTCAAGAAGACCGGCACCGGCAAGTTCAAGCGCGGCTGCTCCCACCAGCGCCACATCCTCACCAAGAAGTCGTCCAAGCGGAAGCGCCAGCTCGACATGGGCGGCATGGTGAGCGAGGCCGACGCCAAGGTCGTCGCCCGGATGCTGCCTTACGCCTGATCCCACCTGGGGGTCCCGCGCTGCGCCGGTACGCCGAAGCGGCACACCCCCAGACCCCCGGCGCTTCGCAGGCTGAGCCTGCTCAGCGCCCAGTCTCAACACCGGCGGAGAACCCGCCCCCGACGTGGCTTAAACCGGAAGGTGCCACCAGGAAAGGAAAGACATGACTCGTGTAAAGCGTGGTTTCAAGCGGGTGCAGCGCCGCAAGCGGATGCTGAAGTTCGCCAAGGGCTTCTACGGCGCGAAGAGCCGCCTCTACCGCTCGGCCAAGGAGGCCGTGGAGAAGGCGCTGGGCTATGCCTACCGCGGCCGCAAGGAGCGCAAGCGCGACTTCCGCCGCCTCTGGATCGTGCGCATCGGCGCCGCCTGCGTGCAGAACGGGATGAGCTACAGCAAGTTCATGGGCGGCCTGAAGAAGGCCGGCGTGACCCTGGACCGCAAGGTCCTCGCCGACCTCGCCGTCCACAACCCCGAGGCGTTTAGCAAGCTCGTGGCCACGGCCAAGGGCTGATCGCGAAACACCCCGAGCACCACCTCGCGAATGACCCGAAAGGCCGCGCAAGCGGCCTTTCCTTGTTCAGGCCTTTCCATTCCCGGACGGATCCATGGACACCTCGGAACTGAATCTCCTGCCCCCCGAGATCCTCGAGGCCTCGCGGTCCTTCGAGGGCCAGCTCGCCGCCTGCGACAGCCTGGACGCGCTCATGAGGCTGAAGGGCGTCTACACGGGCCGGGAGCACAGCCATGCGGCCCGCCTCATGGAGGCCCTCAAGGCCGCGCCCAAGGAGCAGAAGAAGGCGCTGGGTGCCCTGGCCAACCAGCTGAAGAGCGTCTGGGAGGAGGCCCTCAAGGCCCGGCAGGAAAGCCTTGAGGCCGAGCGCAAGCGCGCGGCTTCCCTGGCATCGCGCGTGGACCCCGACCTGCCGCCCCCGATGCCTCCGCGGGGGGCGCTGCACCCGCTCCAGCGGCTCCAGGACCGGCTGGTGGACATCTTCGCGGGCCTCGGTTTCCACGTGGAGGAGGGGCCCGAAATCGAGTCCGAGGCCCACAACTTCGATGGCCTGAACATCCCGGGCGATCATCCGGCCCGCGGGAGCTCGGACACCTTCTATCTGGAACAGCATCCCGAACTGCTCCTGCGCACGCACACGAGCCCCGTCCAGGTGCGCGTGCTTCGCCGCCTCGCGCCGGAACTGGAGTCCCGCGGCGGCATCCGCTTCGTGGCCCCGGGCCGGGTCTACCGCAAGGACGACATCGACCCCACCCACTCGCCCATGTTCCACCAGGTGGAAGGAATGCTCGTGGGCAAGGGCATCGGCATGCACCACCTCAAGGGCACGCTGGAATACGCCATGCGCGCCCTCTTCGGGCCTTCCACCCAGATCCGCCTTCGGCCCAGCTACTTCCCCTTCGTGGAACCCGGCGCCGAACTGGACGTGAGCTGTCCGCTCTGCGGCGGCGCGGGTTGCCGCGTCTGCAAGGGCGGCGGCTGGGTGGAGCTGCTGGGCGCCGGGCTGATCCATCCCAACGTGCTGCGCTACGCCGGCATCGACCCCGAGGTCTGGAGCGGCTACGCCTTCGGCCTCGGCGTCGAGCGCACCGCGATGATGGTCAGCCAGACCCCGGACCTGAGGCTCTTCTTCGAGAACGACCAGCGCTTCATCCGCCAGATGGGAGGGCTCGACTGATGCTCATCGACCTCAAGGCACTCGAGGCCTTCCTTCCCGGCGCCGACCTGTCCCCCACCACGGTGGCGGCGCAGTCCGCCTCCCTCGGATTCCCGGTGGACGGCCAGGAGGTCGTCGAGGGCGTCCCCGTCCTCGACGTGGACGTCACCGCCAACCGCGGCGACGTGATGAGCCACCGCGGTTTCGCCCGGGACCTCGCAGCCCGCCTGGGCCTCGCCCTGCCGCCGGTGGGGGTGCAGCCCCTCGCGGAAGGCGAGACCCGAGTGCCCGTGCTCCTTGAAGACCCGGCCTGCCCGGTCTATGCCACCGCCCTCCTGCGCCTCGGGGAAGGCGCCACCCCCGGCGAGGTCCGGAGCTTCCTCTCCCGCATGGGCTCCAGCGCGAAGGGGCTGCCGGCGGTGGACGCCAGCAACGAGCTCCTCCACCGCTATGGACATCCCACCCACGCCTTCGACGCGGACAAGCTCGCGGGCGCGATCCGGGTGCGCCGGGCGAAGGCGGGCGAGAGGCTCGTCACCCTGGATGGTGTCGAGCGGACGCTGACGCCGGAGGACCTGGTCATCGCGGACGACGCGGGCCCGGTGGCGCTTGCGGGCGTCATGGGCGGCGACCCGACGAAGGTGACGGAGGCGACCACGCGGGTGCTGCTGGAGTCCGCCTGGTTCGATCCGAAGGTGGTGAGGCTCATGGCGCGCCGCCACAACCTCCACACCGATGCCAGCCATCGCTTCGGGCGCGGTGCCGATCCCGCGATGCCGCAGGTGGCGCGGGACCTTCTGGCGGGCCGGCTCCGGGATTGGGCAGGGGCGCACCTGGAGGGGGTCTGGACCGCGGGCAACTCGCCCGGGCCGCAGGCGCCCATCCGGCTTCCCCTGGAGGTCCTGGCGCGCATCGCCGGCCAGCCCGTGGCCACGGAGGACGCCGCCGCGGCCCTGCGGGCCCTCGGGTGTGGCGTGGACCTGGGAGCCGAGGCCCTGGCCGTGCGTCCGCCCAGTTGGCGCCACGACCTGGCGATCCCGGAGGACGTGGCGGAGGAAGTGCTCCGCCTCCGGGGCTACGAGGCGATTCCGTCCGTCCTGCCTCCCCTGGACGCTCCGCCGCGCACGGCGCTGACAGCCTATGGCTTCCGCCGCCGCCTGGCCTCGAGGCTCGCCCACGCAGGCTTCCACCAGACCGTGACCTACGGCTTCATCAGCCCCGAGATGGACCACGGCGCGGACGGCGATCCCGCGGGCCGCACCCTGGCGAACCCCCTGGGCCGCGAGTACTCCGTGATGCGGGGCTCCCTGCTGCCCTCGTTGCGGGAGGTGGCCCGGTCCAACGCCCGCCACGACGCCAAGGAGATCCGACTCTTCGAGATCGCCACGGTGTTCGAGACTTCTCCGGACGGCCCCGTGGAGAGCGTGAGGGTGGCCCTGGCCTGGGGCGGCCTCCGGGGAGGCGAGGACTATCTCACCCCCGCCCGGCCCGTCCAGGTCGCGGACCTTCGGGGCGCGGCCCTGGATCTGGGGCTTCCAGCCTCCGCCTTCGAGGTGGTGGACCTCGGCGAAGGCCTCTGGGGCCTGGAGGCGCCCCTTGAGGCCCTCGCCTGGCCCAGCGAGCGCTGCATCCCGACCTTCAAACCCTTCAGCCGCCACCCCGCGGTGGAGCGCGACCTCAGCCTGCTCGTGCCCATGGACCTCGCCTATCGCGACCTGCGGAAGGCCCTGGTGGCTGCGCTGCCCTCCGACGGGACCCTCCAGCGGGCGGACTGCGTGGACGTCTTCCGCCACAAGTCCCTGCCCCCCGGCCGCCAGGCCTGGCTGCTGCGCTTCGCCTTTCAGGCCGACCGCACCCTCACCGGCGAGGAGGTGGACGCATGGATGGCCTCCGCCCTCCAGGCCGCCCGAGGGCTGGGGGCCGAGCCCAGGACCTGAGGCGCCCCCCGGCCGGCGTTAGACTGGGTCCGTTCCCAGGACGCCCATGGACCTCCTCCATCAGCTCGAGACCCGGCTCCAGGCCAAGGTGCAGGCCCTCATGCAGCAGCGCGCCGCCCTGCAGGCGGAGCTCCAGACCCTGAAGGACCAGATGGCGCCCGTCCAGGCCGAGGTGGAGGCCCTGCGGAAGGAGCGGGTGGAAACCCGGGCCCAGGTCGAAGCCATCCTGAAGATGTTGGAGCAGCTGGCGTGAGGCCCGGTCCCCACGACCCCACCCTGAAACTCGGCGGCCAGTCCGTCGAGATCCTCGGGCGGACCTACCGGATCCACAGCGAGGCCGATCCGGAGCTCCTCGCGCGGTCCGTGGCGCGGCTCGAGCGGACCTTCCAGGACATGGAGGGGGCCTTTGAACTAAGATGGGGACGCACCCCGAAGGGCCTGGACTCGTCCACTTGGCTCCTGCTGGGCGCCCTGAACCTGGCGCATCAAGCCGAGCGCCTGGAACTTGAAGCCGACCGCCATACCCAGAACCTGGAACAGACCCTATCTTTGCTGAACGATGACGTTCCAGACGAGTTGCCCGCCCCCGCCGGCGCCCCTCCAGGGCTCTTCGGAGACGGTCCCCCCTAATCCCTGCGAGGCCCGTGATAATGGCCAAGCGCTTGTTCCGTATTGCCTTATGGGAAACCTTAGCCCAGCCGTGTGCGCGCCGCGCGTCGGAGCGCCTGACGCTGGGAGCCCCGCAAGGGGCGCCTGGTTACCCCCCTACTTGCTAGGGAACTCGGCAAGCCTCCACGGCTGAGCGGGGATTCCATTTCTGGGTCATGACGTGCGGCTCCATCCCCGGAGTCCCGCCATGAATGCATTGACGATCCTGCTTGTCGCCCTCGTGGCGGTCTTCGGCGGCGCCGCCGCCTTCCTCAGCCTCTCCCTGGCGAGGTCCCGAAAGGAAGCTGAAGCCAGTTCCAACGCCCGGGCGATCGCCGAGGCCGAGGCCAAGGAGATCCGCGATCGCGCCCGCAGGGACGCCGAGGCCGAGATCCTCACCGGGAAGGACCGGGCACGCCGGGAGGCGGAAGCCCTCCTGAAGGAGGCCGAACTCAAGGCCAAGGAGCAGGCCCTGGCCGCGCGCCAGGAGGCCGAGAAGGCCCTCAAGGACCGGGTGGCCACGCTGGAGAAGCAGGAGCAGCGGCTGCAGTCGAAGGAGGAGAACCTCGACAGGAAGACCCAGGCCGTGGACGCCAAGGCCAAGGACGTTGAGAAGCTCGAAGAGAAGCGCAAGGCCCAGATCGAGCGGCTCGAGGCCAAGGAGGCCGACCTCAAGGCCGCGGTGGAGGCCCAGGCAAAGAAGCTCGAGGAGGTGGCAGGCCTCACCCGGGACGACGCCCGGAAGGAACTCCTGGAGCAGTTGGAGTACGGCGCCAAGATGGACGCCGCCAAGCTGGTGCGGCGCATCGAGGAGGAGGCCCTGGAGGAGGGCATGAAGAAGGCCCGCTGGACCATCGGCGCCGCCATCCAGCGCGTGGCGTCGGACGTGGTCTGCGAGACGTCCGTCAGCTCCGTGCAGCTTCCCAGCGACGACCTCAAGGGCCGCATCATCGGCCGCGAGGGCCGGAACATCCGCGCCATCGAGAAGGCCACGGGCTGCGACCTCATCGTCGACGAGACGCCGGAGGCCATCGTGGTCTCCAGCTTCGACCCCATCCGCCGCGAGGTGGCGCGCCAGGCCATCCTCAAGCTCCTCGCCGACGGCCGCATCCACCCCGCGCGCATCGAGGAGGTGGTGGAGAAGGTGAAAGTGGACATGGACCAGCACCTCAAGGAGGTGGGCGAGGCCGCCGCCATCGAGCTGGGCTTCCCCGACGTCCACCCGAAGCTGCACAAGCTCATCGGCCGCCTCAAGTACCGCCACTCCTACGGCCAAAACGTGCTGGACCACACCAAGGAGGTCGCCCACATCGCCGAGTACATGGCCGGCGAGCTGGGCCTGGACCCCAAGGTCGCCAAGCGCGCGGGCCTCTTCCACGACATCGGCAAGGCCATCGACCGGGAGGTCGAAGGCACCCACATCGAAATCGGCATGGAGCTCCTGAAGCGCTTCGGGGAGAAGGAGGAGGTCATCCATGCCATGAGCTGCCACCACGGTGACTTCGAGCCGCGGACGGTGGAGGCCATGCTCATCACCGCCGCCGACGCCCTCAGTGCCGCCCGGCCCGGCGCCCGCCGCGAGATGATGGAGACCTACGTGAAACGCCTCGAGCAGCTGGAAGGCATCGCCAACAGCTACAAGGGCGTCCAGAAGAGCTTCGCCATGCAGGCCGGCCGGGAGATCCGGATCATGGTGGACGCGGGGCAGGTGAATGATGACCAGGCCTACTGGATCGCCAAGGACGTCACCAAGCGGATCGAAAACGAGATGCAGTACCCTGGGCAGATCAAAGTCACCGTCATGCGCGAGACCCGGGCCGTGGAGTACGCCCGCTAGCCCGTCTCTCCCGCTGGGCGCCCCCACCCACCCGCCCGCCCCGTCCCTGCCTATGGCCGCCCCCCCGTCTCCGAGCATCGAGGAGATCTACGCCGAGAGTCCCACCATCAACCTCGTGGTGATGGACGAGGCCGGGACCATCGTCTCCGCCAACCGCTGCTTCCACCGCACCGCCGGCCTCCCCGCGGGTTCGGCCCGGGGCCGGTGGTTCCCGGACCTCCTGCACGGGCTGCAGGGCGGCGAACGCCTGGACTGGCTGGAGCGACGGCTCCGCAGCCTCCATGGACTCACGGGGGAGGACGCCTGGACGCGCCCGGACGGGACCCCTGTCCCGGTCCGCCAGACGTGCATCCCGGTGGAGACAGCCGAGGGCCGCCGCCTCTACTGCTGGGGCCGCGACATCAGCGAGGAGCGCTTCGTCGCGCAGCGGGCCGCGGAGGCCTCCTTCCAGAACCGGGCGCTGGCCGAGGGCATCCTGGCCCTGAGCCTCTGCCATTCGGAGGAGGACCTCATGCAGGTGCTCCTAGGCCGTGCAGGGGTCATCCTCGAGTGCCCCCACTGGACCGTGGGCCGCGTCCTCCCGGGGACCCCGCCGCGGGAGGTGGAGCTCCTGGCCTTCACGCCCGCCCTCCACGCCCGGTTCATGGATTCCATCCAGGGCATGCACCTGCCCATCCTCGATTCGCCCTTCAGCCGCGTCCTTTACCGCGAGAAGCAGCTCAGCTTCGTCCGGGACAGCCAGGCGGAGCCCGACCAACTGAACCCGCAGTTCGTCGAGACCTTCGGGGTCCGGTCCTTCCTCGGGGTCCCGCTCCTCGTGGACGGCCAGGTCCTCGGTGCCCTGTTCGGCGTCGCCTTTCTGAACGAGCCCGCGCTCGAGCCCAGCGAGGCGCAGTTCAGCAGCCTCCAGAACCTCGCGAGGGTGGCCTCCCTGGCCTGGAACCGGCTCACGGCGCAGAAGCAGCTGCAGGCCCAGGTCGCGCGGGCCGAACAGCTCAACCGGCAGCTCCTCGACTTCCAGGCCGCGGCCACCGAGGTGGCCCAGGACCAGGACTTCGACCGGCTGCTCCAGGTCCTCATGGACATGGTCGCGGGGGCGCCCGCCATCGACGCCTGCGAGCTGTACCGCCTGGACCCCGAGCGCCGCGTCCTCCAGCGGCTGGCGCACACCGGCCTCCCCCCCGAGATCGTGGCTCTGTACCCCGAGCTGCCCCTGGAGGGCGAGGGCCGTGCCCTGAGCGGGGAGGCCGCGGCGCGGGGCGAGACCATCATCGTCCCGGACATCCAGGCCTTTCCCCGGGCCGAGCCGGCCAAGCTCCGGCTCTTCCAGGCGGGCCTGCACTCGAGTGTTGCCATCCCCCTCAAGAGCCACCGGGGGGCCGTGCTCGGCGCCTTCACCGTGATCAGTCGGGCAGCGGGCCCCCCGAGCCCCGAGAGCCTCGCGCAGATGGAATATTTCGCGAGCCTCGCCGCCATGGCCCTGGAGCGGGTGGACCTCGACGCCCGGCTCCAGCGCGAGCTGGCCCAGCGCACCCAGTCGGAGGCCCTCTACCGGACCCTGGTGGAGGAGAGCCTCCAGGGCGTCTACCTCATCCAGGACGGCGTGTTCCGCTACACGAGCCCGGCCCTGGAGGAGCTGTGCGGCTACCCGCTTGGGGCGGGCCGCGGGCTTCCGGTCCGGCAGGTCATCCATCCCGACGACCTTCCGGTGGTGATGGAGAACATGCGCCGGCGGGTCGAGGGGGAGGTGGAGACCATCCGCTCGGTGTTCAGGGTGGTCCATCGGGATGGGACCGCGATCCCTGTGGAGGTGCAGGGTTCCCGGGTGGAACTGGAGGGCCGGCCGGCGATCCTCGGGGTCACCCAGGATCTTCGCCACCACCTCGCGGCCCAGGAAGCCCTGCAGCGCTCCGTGGAGCGGGCCCGCCTCCTGGCGGAATCCGCGCAGGCGTTCTCCCTGGCGGGGAGCCGCGACGACCTCCTCCAGGCCTTGTTCCAGGGGGCGCGGAACCTCACCGGCATCCCCCACTGGTGGTACAACCGCTTCGATCCCTCCCAGCGGGCCAGCCTCACCATCGCCTGGTCCCCCGAACTGCTGGAGCGCTTCACCGCGGAGGAGATCCGGGCGCCGATCCCCCTGGACGAGTACCCCATGCGGGAGGACGTCCACCTGAACCGAGCCTCCATCTGGATCGAGGACTGCCGGGAGGTCCCGGAATTCCCTCCGTCCTACCTGGCCAGGGTCCCCCACCGCTCGCTCGTGGCCGTGCCCATGGTCCAGGGCGGCGAGGCGGTCGGGGCGCTGTTCGGGGGCACCTTCGGCGAGGAGGCCGTGCTGGCCCTGAGCCCGGACCAGATGGGGACCCTCCGGAGCCTTTCGACCACGGCGGGCCTCGCCCTCAGCCGCCTCGAGGCCCTGTCCGAGGTGGCGGCCCGGGAAGCGGAATACCGGCAACTCTTCGACCAGGCCGCGGAAGCCATCCTCATCGGAGAGGTGGACGGGACCTGGGTGATGGCCAATGACGCCGCCTGCGCCCTGTTCGGCTACGCGCGCGAGGAGATCCTCGGCCAGAGGGCCGGCTTCTCGAGCCCGGAGATCCAGCCCGACGGCCGGCCCAGCCGGGAGGTCCTCGACGAATTCGCCCGGATGGGTCGCGAGGGACGGAGCGGAGGCTTCGAATTCACGTCCTACCGGAAGGACGGGACCCTCGTCCACACCGAGCTGAGCGTCGCCCCGCTGCGCAAGGACGGACGCACCATGGTCCAGGTGGTGCTCCGGGACCGCACCGAGGCACGCCGGGCGGCCCAGGACAAGGAGGCCCTGGAGCGACAGCTCTTCGAGGCGCAGAAGCTCGAGAGCCTGGGGGCCATGGCCAGCGGCATCGCCCATGACTTCAACAACCTCCTGATGGGGGTGCTCGGGCATGCCGGCGTCGTCCTCGAGGAGCTCGGGCCGGACCATCCCCTGGCCCGGCACCTGCAGTCCATCCAGGTCTCGGCCAACCGCGCCTCCGACCTCACCCGGCAGCTCATGGCCTACACGGGGCGGGGGCGGTTCCACCACGACCAGCTCGACCTCGGGATGGAGGTGCGGGAGTGCCTCCAACTGCTCGAGAAGACCCTTCCGCCCCGCGTGGTCATCGACCTGGACCTGGCGCCGGACCTCCCGGTGATCGAGGGCGACCACGTGCAGGTCCAGCAGGTCCTGGCCAATCTGCTGCTCAATGCCGCGGAGGCCCTGGGCGCGGAGGGGGGGAAGGTCAAGGTGGCCACCTCCGCGGGCGTCCTTTCGGAGCCGGATCTCGCGGCCTTCGCCGAGGGCCGGGCCCTTCCGCCCGGTGTGTACGTCCGTCTCGACGTGGGCGACGCCGGCCCCGGGATGGACGAGGCGACCCTCGCGAGGATCTTCGAGCCCTTCTACACCACCAAGTTCCAGGGCCGCGGTCTCGGACTTCCGGCGGTGCTGGGGATCGTGCGGGGGCACGGGGGCGGTGTCCGGGTCCGCTCCGCCCCTGCCAAGGGCACCCTCGTGCAGGTGGTCCTCCCGGCGGCCGAGGGGCCGCGGGACCGGAGCGCGGCCCCGTGAGCGCGGTCCGGGCCTGGCTGCCCCTCCTGCTGCTGGCGCTCTCCAACGTCGCCATGACCTTCGCCTGGTACGGCCACCTCCGCCGGACCCAGGAATGGTCCCTGCCCAAGGCCGTCCTGGTGAGCTGGGGCATCGCCTTCCTGGAGTACTGCCTGATGGTCCCCGCGAACCGGATCGGCTACGGGACCTACACCCTGCCCCAGCTCAAGCTCCTCCAGGAGGTCATCACCCTGGGGATCTTCGCCGGGTTCGCCGTCTGGGTGATGGGCCAGCGGCTCACGCTCAACCACCTCTATGCGGGTTTCTGCCTGGTGGGGGCGGTCTACTTCACCTTCCGGGCCTAGGGGGAACCATGCGCGCCTACGAAGTCACGGTGGAGGTGGAGGGGCGGCTCGAGGCCGCTTTCGTCCGCTACATGGTGGACAAGCACATCCCCGAGATCCTCGCCACGGGCTGCTTCGAGGCCATCCGCTTCGAGGCCGCGGGCCCTGGCCGCTACCGCACGCGCTACGAGGCGGCCCGGGCGGAGGACCTGGAACGCTACCTGTCAGCCCACACCGAGGCCTTCCGCGCGGACTTCGCCGCCCATTTCCCCGAGGGCTGCCGGCCCTCCCGGGAGACCTGGACGCAGGTCCAGGCCTGGGTGGCAGGCGCACGCTAGAAGGCCGCCGAGACGGTGAGCTGGATGGACCGCCCGGGCTGGGGCAGCAGCGAGTTGTAGTAGCTGCCCGAGCCCGTCCACCGGCCGAGGGCGTCGAAGCCGCCGGGCCGGTCCCCGGCCCCCGCGTCCCGGAGCCCGGGGTGGTTGTAGGCACGGTCGGCGAGGTTGGCGACGCGCAGGGATAGGCCCAGGCCCTTCCAGCCCACGTCCTTCGCCGTAACCGACAGGTCCACCGTGGCGTAGCCGGGCACCTCGCGGATGGGATTGCTCAGCACCGTGGGCCGGCGGCCGATGACCCGGGCGGTCAGGGTGGCGATGAGCCGCGGGTTGAAGGTCATGGTGGTCCCTATCCAGACCTTGTCGTCCGCGAGGTCGCCGCTGCGGGTGGCGATCTCCTGGCCGGTGTGGGTGGCCAGGTCCTCCGCCCTGAACAGCCTGGAGTACCAGGCCCACACCTTCCACTGGGCGGCCCAGCCCGCGGGGAGGAGCGCCTGCACGCCCGCGTCCATGCCGCGGACGTCCTGTCGGCCGCTGTTCACCACTTCGCCGCCCAGCTTCTGGATCCGCCCGTCGTTGTCCACGCGGAAGACCGAGAGGGTGACGGAGAGGGTGGAGAGCGTGTAGCTGCCGCTCAGCTCCAGGGTGTTGGAGCGCTCCGGGCGGAGGCCCGGGTTGCTCCCGGTGCCCGACGTGGCGCCGTAGAGCAAGCGGGCATTGGGTTCCTGGTAGGCCTGGCCGAAGAGCGCCTTCAGTCCCCAGGGGCCGAAGGTGCCTACGTAGCCGCCCCGCACCGTGTTCGCGGTGCCATAGATGGAGTTGTGGTCCGAGCGCAGGCCGGCGAAGAGGCGGTTCGAGGCGTCCAGCGCGTGGCGGACCTGCAGGTAGACACCGCGGTCCGAGACGGAGAAGTGGTTGGCGTCCCCGAGCTCGCCGGCCGGGAGGGACCCGCCGGTGGCGGTGGCGTAGGCCTTCTGCAGGGTCTTGTGCTCGAAGCGCAGCCCGGCGTTGACCTGGGTGCGGTCCGATGCCCGGACCTCGAAGTCCTGGGCGAAGGCGAGGCTGTCGTTGAGGGCCTCGTAGTGGGAGAGCACCGTGGAATTGCCGCTCCCGTAGCCCACGAAGGACTCCACGTCGTAGGAGTCGCGGTCCACATCGCTGCGCCGGTAGCGCACCAGCAGGGTGGAGGACACGCGGTCGCCGAAGGAGAGTCCATGCTTGAGCTGGAAGGACTGCTCCGGGCGGATCCAGCGGCCCAGGCTCTGGGAGGCGTCCGCCGCGTAGGCGGTGCCGTAGCCCGAATCCGTCCACAGCCGCTGGTAGGCGAATTCGGTGGCTCCCCACGCGACCCGGAGGTCCAGGGCCCCGTGCCGGTGGTCCGAGGCGGCCCGCCCGGCGAGGCCCCCGTCGTCCACCACGTTCCCCCACAGCCGCCGATCCGCGTAGTAGCGGGCGCGGGAGTACTCGTAGCGCTCCGCGGCGGCCTCGTCCATGCCGCCCTGGTCGGTGCGGGCGGCGAAGGTGATGGCGAGGCCCCCGCGGCGGAAGCCGGCATGCAGGTCCGCGATGCGCGTGCCGAAGCTCCCGGCCGTCAGGCCGCCGCGCAGGTTGAACCCGTTCGCGGCCGGCGCCCGGCGGGTGATGAGGTTGATCACCCCCATGAAGGCGTTGGTGCCGTAGACGGCGGAGGCCGGTCCGTAGACCACCTCCACCCGCTCCACCGCGGAGACCGGGTAGCTCACCAGGGGCGTGTCGGCGGTGCCGAACCAGAGGTGGTTGAAGGCCTGGCCGTCCACCATCACCAGGAAGGGATCGCCGATGTCGTTGCGGTAGCCGCGCCAGTAGTCCTTGAAGTAGTTGGCGCCGTAGCTCCGCGCCACGTCCATCCCGGGCAGGTCGTCGAGGATCTGGCTCAGCTCCGTGTAGCCGCGCCCCTCGAGGTCGGCGCGGGTCAGCACGATCACCGTGGCGGGCGCGTCCACGAGGCGCTCCGGAGTGCGTGAGGCCGAGACCACGGGCGTGTTCATCAATTCGAGGAGGTCCTTGAGGCGGCGGTCGTCCCCATCGGCCCCCTGGGCGCCGAGGGGGGCTGAAAGCAGGGCGAGGGCGAAGGGGAGGGCGCGCGGCGCGGTCATTCGGCCTCCTCGGTCTGGGCGGGCCCGACGCCCCGACGGGCCAGCAGCCCCTCGATGGTGTCCAGGAGCCGGGGGAGGACCACGGGTTTCGTCTCGAAGGCGTCGCAGCCGGAATCCATGGCGTGGGTGCGGTCCGAGTCCATCGCGTGGGCCGTGAGGGCGATGATGGGGATGCCCCGGGTGGCCGGAGCGCCCCGCAGCATGCGGGTTGCCTCATGGCCGTCGATGAGGGGCAGGCCGAGGTCCATGAGGATGAGATCGGGCCGGGCTTGCAGGGCGAGCTCCACGCCTTCGGCGCCGTCCCGGGCGACGAGCACCGAGAACCCGTGGCGGACGAGCAGCCGGCCGAGGGCGTCCCGGTTGAACTCGTTGTCCTCGATGAGCAGGATCCTAGGCATGGGAGGCCTCCCCCGCCTGGGGCGCGAGCACCGCCTCCACGGTCTCCAGCAGGGAATCGAGGGGCGTCGCCGCGGTGTCGAGGAGCAGGACCACTCCTGCGGCGGCCAGCCGGGCCTGGGCCTCGGACCCGAGGGGGGCCGAGGCGATCACCAGGCTGGGCCGCGCGCTCCGGCGCACCTCCGCGAGGAGGGCCGCGTCGTCCGCCGCGGGCGGGGCGATGTCCAGGACGAGGCCGTCCGGGTGGTCGGCCCGCCGGAACCGCAGCCCGCCATCCGGGTCGGGCCGGGGGTCGAGGGCGAAGCCGGCCTGGGCCAGTCGACGGGCCACGGCGTCGGGCACGCCGAGATCCTCCACCGAGACCAGGATACGGCTGATGGTCCCCGAAGCTCCCGCGCCCCGGGCGGGCGCCGCCGGCGGCGCCGGGATCTCGATGGTGAAGGTGCTGCCCATGCCCGGCGCGCTGCGGACGCTGACGTCCCCGCCCATGAGCTGGCAGAGGCGCCGGCTGAGGGTGAGGCCAAGGCCGGTCCCCCCGTAGCGCTTCGACGTGCCCTCGTCGGCCTGGGTGAACTCCTGGAAGATCCTGGCGAGCTGCTCGGGGGTCATCCCGATGCCGGTGTCGCGCACCTCGAAGCGCAGCCAGGGGGCCTCCTCCCGCGCCACCGGATCCACCCGGAGCTCCACGCGGCCCCGTTCGGTGAACTTGCAGGCGTTGGCGAGGAGGTTGAAGAGCGCCTGCCGGAGCTTGGTGGGGTCGCCTAGGAAGGCGGGGTGGTCCTTCGGACAGCTCACCTGCAGCGTGTTCCCGTTCTTGTCCGCGAGGGGCTCGAGGATCTGCACGCACTCGTCCACGAGGCTCCCCAGGTCCACGGGCTCGAGGGAGAGGCTCATGCGGCCGGCCTCGACCTTGGAGAGGTCCAGCACGTCGTTGATGAGGCTGAGGAGGTGCAGGCCCGAGGCGTGGATGCGCTTGAGGTCGGTGACGTCGGAGCCGCGCCCCTGAGCCTCGGCGTCCTCCTGCATCAGCTCGCTGTAGAGGAGGATGGCGTTGAGCGGGGTGCGCAGTTCGTGGCTCATGTTGGCGAGGAAGGCGCTCTTGGCCCGGCTCACCTCCTCCGCGCGCTCCTTGGCGACCATCAGCTCCTGGTTGCTCTGGAGCAGCTCCTCGGTGCGCCGGGCCACCAGGTCCTCGAGGTGCTCGTGGTACTCCTTAAGCTGCTCGTCCCGGGCCTGGATCTCGCGGAGCATGTCGTTCACCGCCTCCACCAGGGAGCCGATCTCGTCCCGGCCCCGGGCGTCGGCGCGGACGCTGTAGTCCTTGTCCTCTGAGACCCGGCGGGCCAGGCCCTCCAGGGCGAGGAGCGGCGCGGTGATGAGGCCCTGGAATCGGTTCGAGGCCCACATCGCCAGCAGGACGAGGCCCGAGAGGATGAGCAGGTTGAAGCCCAGGTTCCATGCGAGGGCGCGCCAGAGGTCCGCGAGCCCCGAGCGGAGGTACACGGTCCCTAGGAGCCCGCCCTCCTGCCGCACCTCGTGATACAGCTCCAGCGCGCCGCCCCGCAGGGCTGCCGCCTCCCCTCCCGGCGGGGGGGGCGCCACCCCGCTCCGGTCCGCGGGCCAGACGGCGAAGGCGCGTCCGGAGGCGTCGAAGACGCAGGCCCGCTCGACACCCGGGATGCCGCGGAGGGACTCGAGGATCTGGGTCGCCCCTCCGGGGTCGCTGAAGACCAGGGCGGCCCGGCTGTTCTGCCCGATCACCTCGGCGAGGGTGGTGAGCTGCCGGACCTTCGCGGCCTTGAAGCTGAGGGCCTCGTAGGTGAGCGAGGCCGCCGCCGCCAGTGCCAGCGCGAGCCCGGCCACCAGGGTCATCCCGGTGGTGAGCTTGCGGCGGATGGAGAGGTCCTGGAAGCGGCCCATCAGTACACCTTCCGGGCCAGGCTGAGGAGCTGGGCGCTGATGCCCAGCCCGTTGAAGCGGGCCGAGGCGAGGTTCACCTCGAAGCGCGGCAGGTTGTTCTCGACGATGAGGTTGATCATCACCCCGCGCCTGCTGAAGCCCTCCGTGTCGCCCACCGTCAGGATGGGCCGGGGGCCGATCCGCGCGGAGATGTCCTTGAGGTGGTCCCGCTCGGAGGCGCAGATGAAGAGCAGGTTGCAGTCCTCGATCCGGGCGGGGTCCTGGGAGTACACCACCTTCACCGGGTGACCCTTCACCTTCCGCCCGGCGAAGGCCGCGTCCAGGTAGCTTTCGAAGGGCGAGGTCCCAAGCACCAGCACCACGAAGGGGCGCGAAGGGTCCCCCAGGCCCGCTTCCGGAGGCCAGGCCACGAACTCCGGGAACTGGAGGAGGAAGCGGGCCTTGATGGCGTACTCCGGTTGGGCGTCCTGTCCGCTCCCGCCTCCGAGGGAGGCGAGCAGCAGGCAGGCGGCCGCGGGAGCGGGCATGCCTAGGCCCCGGCAGCGGGCCGCGCGGGCACGGAAGGGACGCGGATCGGGCACAGGGGCACGCCGGGCTCCGGAAGGCTGGAAGGTTGGGCTGATTCAACCTCCATGGCTTCGCGCTGTCCAGGGATGTTCCGCCCCGCCTCAGGGGCCGAGGATCCGCTTCAGCAGCGCCTCGTCCTTGGGTAGCTGGCCCGCGTCCACCAGCCGCGGCACCAGGCGGCGCCAGACCGGCTCGCGGCGGAACACCTCCCGGAAGAGGGGCATCGCCTCGTCGGCCTTCCCCGAGCTGGCCAGCGCCACCGCCTGCCAGAAGGGCATCTCCACGATGCCCGGCGCCAGGGCCGCGGCCTGGCCGTAGGCGGCCTTCGCCGCCTCCCAGCGGCCGGCGGTGACGTGGCCGTCGCCCTCGTTCATGAGGGCGTAGGCCCGGCTCAGGTTGACCAGGCGAGCCAGCTCGCCCAGGGGATCGGGATGGTCCTCCACCCGCAGGTCGAAGACCCGGTCCTCCCAGGGGCGGCCGCTGGATTTCGCCTTCACGATGAGGAGGGCCGCGCTCTGCTGGCCGCGGATGTCGCCGCCCTCGGCCTGGGCGGCGCGTAGGGCGGCCAGGAGGCGGTCGGCGAGGTCGAGCCGGGGATCCTTCAGGGCCTCCCGGTAGGCCTTCGCCATGGCGGGCCAGACGGTGGGCCGGTCCATGAGGTTCGCCTGGACGCTGAAGCCCTCGCCGGTCTCGTGCCCGGCGGCCTGGATGCACTTCGCGCCCGTGTGGGCCGCGACCTTGCCCGAGGCGTCCACCATGGCCACCTGGCGGACGTCCCGGTCCGCGTCGGCGGCGGTCAGCCCCTTCAGGGCCTCCGGCGCCGCGTGGCCGGCCTTCATGAGCTGGAGGCCGAGGGCGCCGTAGCGCGGGTCGGTGAAGCTCTGGGTGGCCACCGCGCCGACCCCGGCCTCGGCCCAGGTCACCGCGGTGCCGACGCTGAACCAGTGGCTCTGCACGGCGACGCCCAGGTCGCCGGTCTTGGGGTCCCGGGCCACGATGCTGTAGGTGTGCACGGGACGGCGTGGAGCGGGGCTCTGGCCCAGGGCTGGCGGCCCGGCGAGGCAGGCCGCCGCGGCGGCCAGGAGGACGGTCCGGAGGAGGGGCATGGGGGCTCCGAGCAGGGTGGACAGGCCCCAGGATGGGGCCGGAGGCACCGGCATGGAACCGGAGGATGAGCCTTCCCGGAAGGCCGGCCGCCGGTGACGGGCCGCCGGATCGCCGGTGGCCGGGGGCCATTGGCCGATCCCCCCGGGACAGCCCGGCCGAGGGAGGGCACTGTGGGAGCACTGGTCCAGGAGCGACGCCATGACCCTTCCCCTCCTCCCTCCCCTCTCGGCGGCCGCGCTCGTCCTTGGGGTCGGCCTCGCCGCCCCGGCCCAGGAGCGGACCTTCCTGGCCCTGAAGGACGCCGTGAACACCGAGGTCCAGGAGCGGGCCTTCACCCTCGCCAAGCCGGCCCGGGTGCGCGTCCGGGCCACCGGGAGCGGCCGCGGGGACCGCGCCTTCACGGCCTACGGCTGGATCCTCGACGCCGCCACCCGGGAGGTGGTCTGGCAGATGGACGGCCGGAATTCCAAGGCCGACGGCGCCTTGCAGGTCGCGGACCAGGAGGTGGACCTCAAGGCCGGGACCTATGAGGCCTACTTCAGCAACCACGCCTTCGCGTGGCACGGCCCCCTGTCCTGGGGTTCCCGGGACATCGACCGCCGCCGGCTGCGGGAGGGCCGCGGCCGGGAGGACGAGGACCGCTTCGGATTCAAGGAGATCGCCAAGGCCCTGGCGCCGGGCCGGGTCGAGGACTGGCGGGAGCAGGCCGCCCGCTATGGCCTGGAGCTCAGCCTTCCCGCCTCCGCCGCCGGGGAGGTCACCACGTCGCCCGGCGTGGTGGCCTGGAAGCGCGAGGTGATCACCCTGCTCGCCACTGGCGACTCCGGCGAGTGGACCGGGACCTTCCGGGTGTCCCGCCCGGTGAAGATCCACGTCTACTGCCAGGGCGAGCGGGACGGCGACGACGGCCTGGTGGACACGGGCTGGATCCTAGACGCCCGGACCCACCGGCCCGTGTGGGAGATGAGCGTGGGCAAGGCCAGCTACGGGGGCGGCGCGGAGAAGAACCGCCGGGAGGTGGAGACCCTGACCCTGCCGCCCGGGGAGTACCTCGCGGGCTACAGCACCGACGATTCCCATTCCCCCGCGAACTGGAATGCCGCGCCTCCCTGCGATCCCCTCCGCTACGGGCTGATCGTGAGCGTGGCGAACCCCGCGGACGTCCCGGCGGTGACGGCGGTGCCCGTCCAGGAGCCTGCGCCGGTGCTCGCCTCCCTGGTGCGGCTGGGCAACCACCGCCGGGACCAGGCCACCTTCACCCTGAAGGCTCCGGCCTCCGTGCGGGTCTACGCCCTCGGCGAGGCCGACGACGGCGAGATGGCCGACGGCGCGTGGATCACCGACGGCTCGGGGACCAGGGTCTGGCAGATGACCGCCGCCGCGAGCCAGCCGGCCGGCGGCGCCGCGAAGAACCGCATGGAGGACCTGGTGCTCAAGCTGCCCGCCGGCAGCTACACGCTCCACGTGAAGACCGACGGCAGCCACGCCTACGGCCACTGGAACGCGGCTCCGCCGCGGGACGGCGCGCACTGGGGGGCGACGGTGTACGCGGTGCCGTGAGCCTCACCGCTGGGAGGCCACCAGCAGCACGATCGCCATGTCCGCCCCGAGGTGGGTGAGCAGCACCAGGCCAAGCCCTCCGCGTCGACGCGCGAGGCGGGCCCACAGCGCCCCCGCCGCAGCGGTGGCCACGAAGGCCGGAAGGATCCAGGCCCAGGGCAATGAGATCGCCGCGGCCACGGCGTGGTGCAGCCCGAAGGCCGCGCCGTGGCCCCAGGCGGGCCAACCGTGCCGCCGCAGGATCGTCCCGCGCCAGAAGGCCTCCTCGATGAGGACGTTGAAGACGAAGCTGTAGGCCGCCCAACTCCAGAGGCCGCCGGGCCAGCCCTGGAGCAGCGCGGTCACGCGGATTCCTGGGAAGAAGGGCAGGGGCGGGAGGAGGAGCAGCAGGGGGAGGACGGCAATGGCGGCGGCCAGGATACCGGCATCGCCTCGCGAGATCCGTCCCCAGGCGAAGGGCCCTTTCAATCCCAGCACGCATACGGCGTGGTAGGCGGCCACCGAGACGAAGGGCCTCGAAGGCCAGGCGAGCCGCGCGGCCCCGAAGACCAGGGCCGGCAGCCACCAGGGGATGGGAAGCATGGGCCTACAGCGCGGCCTTCAGGGCGGCGAAGGCGGCGTCCAAACCCCCGGGATTCGTCCCGCCGCCCTGGGCCAGGTCCTTCTTGCCGCCGCCCCGGCCGTCCACGTGGGGCGCCATGGCCTTGAGCAGCGCGCCGGCGTCGGCGGCGAGGCCGGGGCCCACGCTGACGAGGAGGGCGACCTTGCCCTCGGTCACCGAGGCCAGGGCGATGACGGCGTCTTTGTGCCGCGTGCGCACCTGGTCCATGAGCTCCCGCAGGGCGTTGCCCTCCAGGCCTTCGACCTTCGCGGTCACGAGGCTGAGGCCGTTCACTGACTCCACCTGTTCGGCGCTGCCGCCGCCGCTGGCGGCCCTCAGCTTGGCCTCCTTCAGTTCCCGCTCGAGCTGGGCGATGCGGGCCTCCTTGGCGGCCATCACGTCGATGAGGTTCTCCCGGCCGGTGTTGGCGGCGCGGGAGAGGCGGGCCAGCATGGACTCGTCGGCCTGCAGCAGCTCCAGGGCCGCGGCGCCGGCCACGGCCTCGAGGCGGCGCACGCCGCTGGCCACGGCGCCCTCGGACGTGACCTTCACCAGGCCGATCTCGCCGGTGCTGGCCACGTGGGTGCCGCCGCAGAGTTCCACCGAGAAGCCCGGGACGCTCATCACCCGCACCTGCTCGCCGTACTTCTCGCCGAACAGCGCCATGGCGCCCTTGGCCAGGGCCTCGTCGATGGGCATCTCGGCGACCTCGGTGGCCCGGGCCTGGAGGGTCTGCTCGTTCACCAGCCGCTCGATCTCCGCCAGCTGCTCCGGCTCGATGGGGGCGAAGTGGGTGAAGTCGAAACGCAGGCGATCGGCGTCCACCACGCTGCCCGCCTGCTTCACGTGGGTGCCGAGCACCTCCCGCAGGGCGGCGTGGAGGAGGTGGGTCGCCGTGTGGTGGGCGCGGATGCGGGCGCGGCGATGGGCGTCCACGGCGGCGTGGACCTTACCGCCCTCCTTCAGCGTCCCCGTGACGACGACCTTGTGGAGGCTCCGCTTCGCCGCCGGCGCCGTGCAGTCCAGCACCTCCGCGGCGCCTCCCTCGAAGGCGAGGCGGCCCGTGTCGCCCACCTGCCCGCCGCCCATGGCGTAGAAGGGCGTGCGGTCCAGCAGGACCGACCCTTCGCCCGAGAGGGAAGCCACGCGCTTGTTGGCGGCGTCGAAGAGCGCGAGGACGGTGCCGTCCGCCTCGGTGGCGGTGTAGCCCAGGAACTCGGTGGCCGGCAGCTCCGCCAGCACGGCGAAGTCGCCCTGAAGGCGCTGGTCGTGGGCCTTCATGGCGGCGCGGCTCTGGGACTTCTGCTCGGCGAGGGCCTTCTGGAAGCCCTCCAGATCGCAGGCGACGCCGCGCTCCCGGCACCAGTCCTCGACGAGGTCGACGGGGAAGCCGAAAGTGTCGTAGAGCTTGAAGATGTCAGCGCCGGAGAGGGAGCCCGAGGATACGTCGCAGCCCTCGAGCTGCTTGAGCCCCGCGTTCAGGGTGACGGAAAACTGCCTTTCCTCCCGGTGCAGCACGTCGTAGATGCGCTTCAGCTCGCCCTTCAGTTCCGGGTAGGCGTCTCCCATGGCCGCGTGGACGGAGCCGACCAACTCGGCGAAGAAGGTTCCCTGGATGCCCAGTTTCTTCCCGAAGCGCAGGGCGCGGCGCACGATCTTTCGCAGGACGTAGCCCCGGCCCTCGTTGCTGGGCACCACGCCGTCGAAGGTCATGAAGGAGGCCGCGCGGATGTGGTCGGCGATGACCTGGGAGGCGGTGCGGTTGGCGTGCTCCGCGCGATCCAGCTTCGGATCCACGTTCGCCCAGATGGCCTCGAAGATGGGCGCGAAGAGGTCGATCTCGTAGTTGCTGTCCACGCCCTGGAGGATGCTCGCCGTGCGCTCCAGCCCCATGCCGGTGTCGATGCTGGGCTTGGGCAGGGGCGTGAGGTTCCCGGCGGCGTCGCGCTCGTACTGCATGAAGACCAGGTTCCAGATCTCCATGACCCGGTCGCCTTCCCCATTCGGGACCGCATCACCCGGGTAGTGGGCGCCGCGGTCGTAGTGGATCTCCGAGCAGGGGCCGCAGGGGCCCGTGTCCCCCATCTGCCAGAAGTTGTCCTTCTTGCCGCAGCGCATGATGCGCTCCGCCGGGACGCCCGCCTGCTTCCAGAGCTCCTCGGCCTCCACGTCCGCGGGCAGGCCGCCTTCGCCGTCGAAGACCGTGACCCAGAGCTTCGAAGGGTCGATGCCCAGGTTGCCTTCGGATTGCGGGCCCGTCACCAGTTCCCAGGCGAAGCGGATGGCGTCGGCCTTGAAGTAGTCGCCGAAGCTGAAGTTGCCCAGCATCTCGAAAAAGGTGTGGTGGCGCGCGGTGAAGCCCACCTGGTCCAGGTCGTTGTGCTTGCCGCCGGCCCGCAAGCATTTCTGGCTGGTGGTGGCGCGGACGTAGTCCCGCCTCTCCTTGCCCAGGAAGACGTCCTTGAACTGGATCATCCCCGAGTTGGTCCACATCACCGTGGGGTCGTCGGCGGGGCCCACGACGGAACTGGAGGCGACCTTCCGGTGGCCGTTCTTCTCGAAGTAGTCGAGGAAGCGCTTGCGGAGTTCAGAAGTTTTCATGGTCGATCCAGGGGACGAACAGTCGAGGAGGGAGAAGCGAGGGGCGGGCTTTGCCCGCGCCGAGCGCGGGGGGCCGGGGGTGGGCGCGCAGCGCGGGACCCCCGTGGTAAACCATCAATGTCTGAAATGCCGCATGCCGGTGAAGAAGAGCCAGACGCCGAGCTTCTGGGCGGCGGCGATGACCTCGTCGTCCCGAAGGGAGCCGCCGGGCTCGACGAAGGCGGTGACGCCGGCCTTCGCCGCGAGCTCGAGGCCGTCGGCGAAGGGGAAGAAGGCGTCACTGCCGAGCACGGCGCCCTTGGCGCGCTCGCCGGCCTTGCGCACGGCGATCTCCACGCTGTCCACCCGCGACATCTGGCCGGCGCCGATGCCCACCGAGCCGCCGTCCTTCACCAGCACGATGGCGTTGGACTTGACGGCCTTGGCCAGCCGCTGGGCCAGCACCAGATCCTCCTTCAGAGGCTTGGCGCCGGGGCCGTTGGACTTCAGCTCCCAGGTATCGAAGGGGGCGAAGGCGGCGTCGGGGCGCTGCACCAGGAAGCCGCCGCCGATGGAACGGACGTCCAGGGCGGCGGCGTCGGCAGCCCAGCCCTTCGGGGTCTTCAGCAGCCTGAGCTGCTTCTTCCCGGCCAGGGCCTCCCGGGCCTCCGCGGTGAAGTCGGGCGCGAGGATGACCTCCCAGAAGGTCGGCGCCATGGCCTTGGCGAGGTCGCCCCCCACCGGGCGGTTGAAGGCCACGATGCCGCCGAAGGCGCTGACGGGATCCGAGGCCAGGGCCTTGGTGAAGGCCTCCAGGGCGTGGGCGCCCACCGCGGCGCCGCAGGGGTTGTTGTGCTTGACGATGACGCAGGCGGGGGCCTCGAACTGCCACACGAGCCGGGCGGTCGCGTCGGCGTCCAGGAGGTTGTTGAAGCTCAGCTCCTTGCCCTGGAGCTGCTCGCAGGCGGCCATGCCCTCCGGCGCGGCGCCAGGCTGCAGGTAGTAGCCTGCGGGCTGGTGGGGGTTCTCGCCGTAGCGCAACCCCTGCCGGGATTCGAGCCGCAGGTCGAGGCGGGCGGGCAGGGCTTCCTCGCCCGCGCCGACGCCCCCGGTCTGGGCTTCCAACCAACCCGCGATGGCAGCGTCGTAGGCGGCGGTGCGGCGGAAGACATCCAGGGCGCAGGCCCGTCGGTCGGCTTCGCCCCAGGCGCCCGCGGCGAGCTTCTCCAGGAAGGGCGCGTATTGGGCCGGATCCGTCAGCACAGTGACCGAGGCGTGGTTCTTGGCGGCGCTGCGCAGCATGCTGGGGCCGCCGATGTCGATCTGCTCGATGCAGTCCGGGAAGGAGATGCCGGGCTTCCGGATGGTGGCCTCGAAGGGGTACAGGTTCACCACCACCAGGTCGATGGGGCCGATGCCCTGGGCTGCGGCGTCCGCGACATGGGATCCAAGGTCGCGGCGGAAGAGCAGGCCACCGTGGATCTTCGGATGGAGGGTCTTGACCCGACCGTCGAAGCACTCCGGGGCGCCGGTGTAGTCGGCGACCTCGGTCACATCCAGACCGGCCTCCCGGAGCGCCTTCAGCGTCCCGCCCGTGGCCAGCAGGGACCAGCCCAGGCCGGCCAGACCACGGCCCAGGTCCACGAGGCCGGTTTTGTCATAGACCGAAAGCAGGGCGGTCGCCATGGCGCACTCTCCGAATCCTCCATTATCCCGGGGTGGCGCTTCGCCGGGAACCGCGGACTGCGCGGAGGCACGCATCGCGGTATGGCGTTCCGGCGGAGCTTCCGGGATGCTGGAACCTTCAGCCCGGAGCCCAGCCCATGTCCCGTCCGCCCAACCGTCCCCTGGTCCGCCTCCTGCCCCTGGCGCTGCTGGCCATGGGGCCCGCCGCCGCCGCGCAGGAGCCGTGGAGCTCGGGGTTCCGCCTGGTGGCGGGCTCCTTCAGCGGGGCCGCGGATGCCGGCCTCGGGCAGGAGAAGAACTACGGCCTGGCCATGTGGGGCGCCTACCCCGTGTCCCGGAACGGGAGCCTGGAATTCGAGGGAGGCTACCGCTACTTTCCCGGAGCGACCTCGACCGCCAAGACCCTCACGATCCGGAACAAGACCGACGGCTACTACGGCGGGGCCTTCTACCGCCACAAGCTGTGGCTCGAGGGGCTCCACCTCCAGGCCGGGCTCAGGGTCTGGGCCCTGAAGGCGACCCAGACCAGCACCGCGGCCCTGGACGACGGCTCCACCTCCAGGATCGAGGTGAAGGGGCCCGGCGGGACGGTGGTGAAGCCGGCCTTCGGGGCGGGCTTCCAGCTCAATCAGCACTATTCCATCAGCCTCAACGCCGTCCAGGCGGAGTTCAAGAACGCCGCCGGCGCGGCCAAGAGCGGCACGCTCCTGGAGGCGGCCCTCACCATCCACTTCTAGGGCATCGCTCCGGGGCCGGCCGGATCCCGCCCCCGGGCCGCCCGCCCCCGGGCCGCCCGCCCGGGCGCCTCAGCCCTTCGCCGGATGGCCGTCCGGGGACTCCGGCCGCCTGACCTGAGCCTGAACACGGTTAAACTCGAGGGTTGAGGACGCCATGCCCAAGATCCAGATCAACGGCCGCGAGATGGAGGTGCCCGTCGGCACCCTGGTGCTGGACGCCTGCAGGACCGCGGGCATCGACATCCCGCACTACTGCTACCACCCGGCCCTGACGCCGGTGGCCACCTGCCGCATGTGCATGGTGGAGATCAAGGGCATGCCCAAGCTGGCCACCAGCTGCACCACCACCGTGGGGCCGGCCCCGAAGGACAATCCCGAGGGCGTGGCCATGGAGATCTTCACCAACACCAAGGCCGTGGCGGACGCCCGGGCCGGGGTGATGGAGTTCCTGCTGATGAACCACCCCCTGGACTGCCCCATCTGCGACCAGGCCGGCGAGTGCAAGCTGCAGGACTACAGCTACGAGTACGGCAGCGGCGACAGCCGCATGGCCGAGGTCAAGCGCCGCTACCGCTACGAGGACCTGGGCGCCAAGATCGTCATCGACAAGAACCGCTGCATCCACTGCACCCGCTGCGTGCGCTTCACCCAGGAGGTGAGCGGCACCTGGGAGCTCACGGTGGCCCAGCGCGGCTCGAAGCTGGAGGTCACCACCTACAGCGGCAAGAGCATGGACCAGAACGCCTGGGCCGGGAACGTGGTGGACCTCTGCCCGGTGGGTGCCCTCACGTCCCGGGACTTCCGCTTCAACAAGCGGGTCTGGTACCTCAAGCCCGTGCCCACCATCAGCCGCCTCAGCGCCCTGGCCAACCCCATCTGGGCGGACGTGGACCAGAACCAGGTCTGGCGCTTCCGCCCCCGGCCGCAGGAAGGGAAGCTCGGCACCCACTTCATCAGCGACGAGGAGCGCTACGCCTACCACGCCTACACGGCGGATCCGGCCACGCGCGCCGTGGCGCCGCGCATGAAGGGCGCGGAGTCCAGCCTCGACGCCGTTCGTGAGGCGCTGCAGGCGGCGGGCAAGGTGGCCGTGGTGGGCCAAGGCGTCTTCGGCTGCGACGGCGCCCAGCGCCTGGGCGAGCTGGCCTCGGCGGAGAACCTCAAGTTCGGCAGCGGCGACAAGATGCAGCCCATCCAGCTGCCCAAGTACCAGACCAGCGCCGACGGCGTCTTCAACCGCCGGGGCTTCGCCGAGCGGGGCTACCGCTTCGCCAAGCTGGACGAGCTGGAGCAGCTGGTGAAGTCCGGGGACGTGAAGGCGGTGGTCTTCCTGCACGATGCCGACTTCAGCTCCCAGAAGGAGACGGACCGCCTCCTGGACATCGCCAAGGCGGCGAAGGTCAGCGTGGCGCTCGAAGTCAGCCCCTCGGCCCTGGGCGAGGCCTGCACGGCCTGGGTCCCGGTGGCGAACTACCTCGAGGAGTCGGACTTCGTGGTGAACCACGACGGCGAGCTGCGGCGCTACCAGAAGGCCCTCGACGCCCCCCGCGGCCTCAAGTCCGTGGCCGCCACGGCCAAGGCCCTCGCGCCGGTGGCGGTGCCCGCCTGAGGCGCCCCGCTCCTTGCCCAAGACGCCGCTGATACTCGCCTACGACGCGGAGTGCAGCTTCTGCTGCCGGATGATGGACCGCCTGCGGGCGAGGGACCGCCACGGCCTGCTGGTATTCTTCCCCTTGCAGTCGAAGGAGCTGGTGATGGTCGCCCCCGAGCTCGCGGGCCGGGACCTCCACGGCGACATCCACGGCCTGGAGGAAGGCACCCGGCGGGTGTGGAAGGGCGCCGAGCTCCTGCCGGAAGTCTGGTCGCGCCTGCCCGGCTGGAAGCTCGTGGCGCCCCTGCTGAAGCTGCCCCTCCTCCGGCCGGCCTCGATCCTCTGGTGGCGATGGCGCGTGGCGAAGCGGATGAAGGTGATGGGGCGGCAGCCGTACCAGGACCGGTTCTGAGGGCTCTGAGGGAGGGCAGGAGGGCGCGGCCTACTCCCGCTCCGGCCACCACAGCGCCACCTCGATCGCCCGGGCGAAGAGCAGCGAGTCCGGCGGGCGGTGGAGAGCGATCCCGAAGGGTTCCGCCATCGTGTTCTCCGCGATCTCGGCCCAGGCGGGCTGGAGGGGCCACGGCGCGTGGTGGATCTCGCCCATGAGGAGCCGCCCTTCCTCGTCGGCGGCGTGCAGGCAGTAGCGCTCGGTGAGCCAGTGCTCGAGGGTGCCGGGGGCCGCGGTGAAGACCGCTCCGGCCGGGCCGTAGCGGCCCCGGAACGCGGCCGGGGGCTCGCCGCGGTGGATGCGCTCCGATCGGTAACGGATGCCATCCCCCCCGGCCTCGCAGGCCATCTCCGCGTCCATGTAGGGCAGGTGGAAGGTCCGCCGGGCGAAGCGCACGGCCAGCGGGTGGGTGGCCTCCAGGCTGAGGAACCAGACCCCGGGTTTGCCGTCCCGCGCCACGTAGGTCCGCAGGTTCAGCTCGACGAAGGCGCTCAGCCCCGGGAGGGGCGGCAGGCCCCGGGCGCGGATGCGGTCCATGCGGAAAGGCACCACCGCCAGCCAAGCGGATCCGTCGTAGGTGTCGAGCTCGAGGCCGGGAGGGATGAAGGGCCGGAGCGCGGCGGGATCCACGCGCCAATGGGCGAAGAGGAGGTCGAGCCAGCGCTGGGCCATCACCCAGGGCGCCGAGGGCGGCGGCCACGGGCGGTGGGCGGCGGCTTGGAGGCAGTCCATGGCGAGGGATTCCAGCGGCCGGGCGGTCCCGGTCCCGTCAGGCGAGGAGCCGCCGGACCAGGCCGATCCAGATCCCTGTCGAGGAGAAGGCCGCCCCGGCGAAGGTGGAGAGGATGATCAGGCCCGTGCCGAGCGCCGTCACCCGGTGCAGCTTCCGGCTGGACACCCAGTCGCCAACCAGGAAGGCGAGCACCAGGCTGAGGCTCACGGCGATGCCCACCGGGACGTTGTGGTTGGGGAGGAAGGGGAGGCGCACCACCGCAGGGCCGACGGTGCTGAACATCGCCAGGGCCATGAGGCGCCGATGGACTTCCGGGTTCCGTCGGTGGAGCACTCCTGACCCGTAGAGCACGACGAACGGGGTCAGGATGGAGAAGACCTGAACGCCAAGGAGGAACGGACCTTCCGTGCTGGCGGGATTGTGCTGCAAACGGTCGCCCGCCAGCTTGAGGGATACGAGCGTTCCGAGGACCACCACGAGGGAGGCCAGGGCCAGGCTGGCGTAACCGAGTCTCCGGTGAAGTCCCAGGCGCCGGGAGGCGACCAGGCGGACCTGCACGATGAACAGCAGGTACCAGGCAGACATCACCACGCCGTGGGCCTGCACGACGAGGGGGAGGGTGTCCTTGTAGAAGAAGGGCGAGAAGTAGAAGGTCCGGAAGAACCCGGTGAAGACGATGATCAGCAGGCCGACGCCCACGGCCGTGTAGAACCGCCTTGAATCCGGAGGGGCTGCGGGGACGTCGGGAGGCATGGGCGGTCATTGTAGCCCCGTCGGAAGGCGGCTGAATCCCCCCTCAGGCCCTCGGGGCGGAGGGGCCCCCGCCCCCGTTCGCCGCCCGATTCCTCCTGGGCGTATCCTCAACGCATGTCCCTCCTGGACCGCCTCGCCGCCTGGATGGTGGGCTACCTGACCTCCTCGTCGGGGGCCTACCAGCGCCGCGTGCCCAACGATATGGCCCGACTCAAGGAGATCCTGCGCCCCGGTGACATCCTGCTGGTGGAGGGCGGCACGCGCATCTCCCAGGTCATCATGTACCTCACCCAGAGCTCGTGGAGCCACGCGGCGATCTACGTGGGTGATTCGCTGCTGCGCTGGGGCGGCCCCGAGGCGGACGAGGTGCTCGAAGAGCTGGGCGCCGAGGCGGGTTTCCTGCTGATCGAGAGCGACATGAAGCGCGGCGTCATCGGCGTGCCGCTCTCGAAGTACCAGGGCAACAATCTTCGGATCTGCCGGCCCCATGGCCTCCGGCCCGAGGACCTGGACCGGGTGCTGGAGGAGGTCTTCCGCCACCTGGGCGTGCGCTACGACAAGCGCAACATCTTCGACCTGGCCCGCTACCTCACGCCCTTCCACCTGCTGCCGGCCAGGTTCCGCCGCAAGCCCCTCTATTTCGGAAGCTCCACCAGCCGCGAGATCATCTGCTCGGCGCTGATCGCGAAGGCCTTCTACAAGGTGAACTATCCCATCCAGCCCATCGTCCACGACACCGGCCGGGGCGGCAGCCACGCCTTCCGGGACCGCGTCACCGTACGCCACCCGAGCTACATCATGCCCCGCGACTTCGATCTCAGCGCGAACTTCGAGATCGTGAAGCACCACCTCAAGGGCTTCGAGAGCTTCGACTACCGGCAGCTCGCGTTGTTCTGAGGGTCAGCCCGGTCCGGCGGGGAGCCGCTTCGGATCCTCCCAGAACGGGTAGAAGCAGTACCACTGGTCCGGCCGCGCCCGCACCAGGTCCTCGAGGTGGGCGACGTAGCGGCGCATGCCCGCCTCCAGGGCCTTCATGCGCTCGCCGCGGCCTCCGACCACGTGGATCGGCGCCTCGAAGACCGCCTCGAAGCGGTGCTCCTCGTTGGTGTAGAAGAAGGCCGGGACGATGGCGGCGCCGGTCATGGCCGCCAGTTCCCAGGGCCCCCGGGGGAAGAAGGCCTCCCGCCCGAAGAAGGGGATGGGCAGGCCGTTCAGGCTGAAATCCCGGTCGCCCTGCATGCCCACCATCCGACCCTCCCGGAGGATCTTCACCAGGGGCAGCGTGGCGAACCCCTCGCCAACAGGGATGCCCACCACGCCGGCGTTCTCGCGCATGCGCGTGCGCAGACGCTCCACGGGCTCGAAGCGGTCCGGCTTGTAGACCGCGTGGATGCTGTTCCCGCGGCTGCGCAGCAGCAGGCCGCCCAGCTCGTAGCTGCCGAGGTGGGCCGTGAGGAGGATGACCCCCTTCCCGGCCTCGAGGCTGCGCTCCAGGTGCTCCCGGCCGTCGATGCGGTCGATGGCGCGCCAGCCCTCCTCCGCCGGGCGCTGGCCGAAGCGGAAGAAGTCCACCCAGGAGTAGGCGTGATTGCGGATGGCCCGCAGCGCCACCCGCCGCACCTCCGGATGCCCCTCGGGAAGCCCCAGCACCTGGGCCATGTTGGCGCAGACCGCGTCGAGGTACTTGGGCCGCAGGGCCACGAAGGCCTCGATCACCTGGTCGGCGATCTCGAAGCCCCGCTCCCGCCGCTCGAAGGCCCGCGCGGCGAAGAGGAAGAGCGGGAAGAGCGTGCCGAAGACCCCGCCGTAGACGAGGTCCAGCACCTTGGAATCGCTCTGCATGCGGTCTTGCACAGAATCCAACCTAGCAGGCGGGAGACGAGGCGACTGGGCTCGGCCCAGGCGCCTCGTGGGGGCGTGGGGCGGCCCCGCATGCGTGGGCGCAGAGCGACCGCAGGGAGCGGGAGGTCCCCCCGCTCGTCATCGGAACACGTTCTGGTTGGGGTTCCGCTCCTCCATCTCCGCCCACAGCCGCTGCAGGCTCTGGAGCCGCTCCGGGTACTCGACCCCCAGGGCCTCGAGCACCTCGTCGTCGTTGGGATCGAAGACGGCGGGATCCTCCAGGACCTCCGCGGGGAACTCCGGGAACACCGCGGCCAGGAGGTCCCGCGGGAAGCCGCGGACGCTGAGGTTCCGCACCCCCGGCGTGTCCACCAGCGTGCCCCCGAAGGGGGTCGGCAGCCAGCGCGCGGAGGTCGTGGTCTGGCGGCCCGTGCCCCAGCGGGACATGCCGCCGGTGCGCAGGTCCTGCCCGGGGAGCAGCGCATTCACCAGGGTGCTCTTGCCGACCCCGCTGTGGCCCACCAGCACGGCGGTGCGGTCCGCCAGCAGCGCGCGCAGCGCCTCCAGCCCCTCGCCCGTCTGGGCGCTGGTCTCCAGGATGTCCACGCCCTGGGCCCGAAGCGGATCCAGTTCGGGCAGGGTGTCCTTCCTGGACGCGCGATCCCGCTTGGTGACCACCGCGCGGAACCGGAGGCCGGCCGCGAAGGCCAGCACCTGGGCGCGCTCCAGCAGCCCAGGGCGCAGGGGCGGGTCCACCACCGCCGCGCAGGCCCAGAGCTCGTCGGCGTTGGCACAGACCAGCTGCCAGGGCTCCCGGTCGTCGATGCCGCCGCGCTTGAGCAGGGTGCGCCGGGGCAGCACCGCCACCACCTGGGCCTGGGGCAGGCTGGGATCCGCGGCCTCCAGGGGAATGGGGCTGTAGCGCACCCGGTCCCCCACCACCAGCTTCACGCCCTTGAGCTTCCCCCCGAGGGTGGCCCGCAGCTCCGTGCGGTCCGGCAGCTCGAGGTCCACCCACTGGCTGTGGCGCGTGACCAGCGTGGCCTCGGGCAGGTGCAGCCATGGCGACGCGTCCGGCAGGCGCAGCAGCGCCTCGGGATCGTTCGCCTGGATCCCCGTCTCCAGCCGCTCGGCCCGCTGCTGTCGGCGCTTGCTGTCGGACTTCCGCTCCCGGCTGTAGGCCTCCCGGTGGTCCAGGTCCTGGGCGTGGCGGCTCTGGCCGAGGCGGAACTTGCGGGTCATCAGGCCCTGCCGGCGAATTCCCTCGTCTCGGTGCTGACCTTGACCTTCTCGCCCTCCTTGATGAAGAGGGGCACCTTGATCTCGATGCCGGTCTCCAGCTTGGCCGGCTTGGTGACGTTGCCCGAGGCCGTGTCGCCCCGGGCGCCGGGCTCGGTGTAGGTCACCGCGAGCTCGACCTGGAGGGGGAGCTGGATGCCGATGGGGTTGCCGTTGAACTTCTGGATCTGGACCAACGTGCCCTCCAGGAGGAAGTCCAGGGCGTCGCCCAGCATGTCGGGGCCGATCTCGTGGGTCTCGAAGCTCTCCTGGTCCATGAAGTGGCCCCCTTCGCCGTCGGCGTAGAGGAAGCTGGCCGGCACCATGACCAGGTCCGGTTCCTTGAACTTGTCCCCGGCCTTGAAAGTCTTGTCGAAGACCGCGCGGGTGAGGAGGTTGCGCATCTTCAGGCGCACCAGCGTCTGGCCGCCCCGGGCGGTGGGCGTGCTGACCTCCGCGTCGAGGCAATGGTAGGGGACGCCCTCGTGCTCGAAGAACATCTTCCGCTTGATGTCGATGGCTTCCAGGAGCGCCATGCCGGACCTCGTCAAACGGCCATTCTACCGCGTTCCACGCGCATTCCGGAGGTATAGTCTCTCCTTGCATCCCATCCCATGATCGGAGACCCACGCACCATCGGCCGCTACCACGTCCTGCGCCAGCTCGGCCAGGGCGGGATGGGAGTCGTCTATCTGGCGGAGGACCCCCTCCTGAAGCGGCGGGTGGCCATCAAGGTCGTGAAAGGCGACGGGGAGGTCCGCCAGCAGGCCATGCTGCGGTTCCGCAAGGAGGCCGAGACCTCCGCCCAGCTCAACCACCCCAACGTGGTGACGGTCTTCGACGTGGGGGTGGAGCCCGAGATCGGCCCCTTCCTCGCGATGGAGTACGTGGAGGGCACGGCCCTCAACAAGCACATCAAGGCCGGGGACCTGGACCTCGAGACGCGGATGAAGGTCCTCATCCAGACCAGCCGGGCGCTGCGCGCCGCCCACCGCTGCGCCATCGTGCACCGGGACATCAAGCCCGCGAACATCATGGTGAGCGACGAGGGCCGCGCGAAGCTGATGGACTTCGGCATCGCCCGGACCTTCGCCCAGATCGGGAACCACGCCGAGTCGCCCGTCCTGGGGGACCACTGGCACGACCGACTCACCCAGGACGCCGCCGAGACGACGGCCCTGCGCATCACCAGCACCGGGGACTTCCTCGGCAGCCCGGCCTATTCCGCGCCGGAGATGCTCCGGGGCTCCCTCGGCACCCCCAGCTCCGACCGCTACTCCTTCGCCGCCTCGGCCTTCGAGCTCATGAGCGGGCGGCTGCCCCATCCGGGAAAGGACATCGGCGCGATCATCACCCACACCCTCCGATTCCCCCCGGAGATCCCGCCGGACATGCCGCCCCGCATGGCTCGGGTCTTCCGCCGGGCCCTGGAGATGGACCCCGACGACCGCTACCCGACCCTGCTGGACTTCATCGAGGAGCTCATCGACAGCCTGGAGGGGCCCACCTCGCTGCGCTCCCGCCTCTTCGCGACGCTGAACCAGGAGGAGGACATCGGCGCCGCCGGAATCGTCACCCAGCGCCGGACCCAGGCCATGCAGCTCTTCGAGGCCGCCAGCGCCGCCGCCAGCGCCGCCAGCCGGCCCTCGGCGGCGGCGCGCAGGAGCACTGCCAGCGCCGAGCGGATCGAATTGGCCCAGCCCCTGCCGGGCCCGGCCGGAGGCACGGACACCCATCCCAGCGGCCGCCGCAGCCGCACTTCCCTGAAGCGGGGCACGGCCCCCCCGACGGTCTCCCCGGGCGTTTGGAGGGCGGTGAAGTGGACCCTGGGCGTGGTGCTCGCCCTCCAGGTCTTTTCCTGGGTCGGCCCGCGCCTGGGATGGCGGGACCGGGCGGTGGCGGTGGATTCCATCCCCTCGGGGGCCGAGGTGTTCATCGACGGGAAGTTCATGGGCCGCACCCCCCTGGACCAGATCCGGGTGGACGCCCAGGCCCGCCGCATCAGGGTCCAGAAGGACCAGTACCTCCCCCGGGAGGATGCCATCGGCGCCGAGGAGCGTTCCCTGCTGATCCGGCTGGAACCCGAGCCTCGGGCCTACCCGGTGGTCTCGGATCCCCGGGGAGCCTCGGTGTTCCTCAACGGCGTCCGGGTCGGGACCACCCCCATGGAGGCGCTGCCCATGACCATGGACGGCCGGGGGGAGCTCAGGATCATGATGCCGGGCTACCGGACCTGGCTGGGGCGGGTCGAGCCGGGGCAGCCCCTGCCCAATCCCATCCAGCTCCAGCGGGCGGAAGAGGGCGGGATGTGAGGGGAACGACTATGCTTGCAGGCACGGGAGCCCCATGAGCGAACTCCGGACCATCGGCCGCTACCAAGTCCAGAAGCTGCTGGGCCAGGGCGGCATGGGCATGGTCTTCCTCGCCGAGGACCCGCTTCTCAAGCGCCGCGTGGCCATCAAGGTCGTCAAGGCCGAAGGCGGGGCCGAAGTGGCCCAGGCCCTGGACCGCTTCAAGCGGGAGGCCGAGATCAGCGCCCAGCTCAACCACCCGAACGTGGTCACCATCCACGACGTGGGCGAGGAGCCCGGCCTGGGCCCCTTCATGGCCATGGAGTACGTGGAGGGCAAGACCCTCGACAGCCTCATCGACGGCCAGGCCCTGGACCTGGAGGGCTGCCTGAACGTCCTCATCCAGGCCATGCGGGCCCTGCGCGCCGCGCACCGCCTCGCCATCGTCCACCGGGACGTCAAGCCCGAGAACATCCTGGTCACCGGCGAGGGGCGCGTGAAGCTGATGGATTTCGGCATCGCCCGCACCATGGCCCCCCGCGCCACCGCCGCCGGGGACTTCTTCGGCTCCCCGCCCTACACGGCGCCGGAGCTGCTCCGCGGCCAGGACCCCACCACCAACTCGGACCGCTACGCCTTCGCCGCCACGGCCATGGAACTCCTCACCGGCCAGCTCCCGCACCCCGGGACCACGGTGGCTGAGGTGGTGAACCACATCCTTCACGAACCCCCGGCCATCCCCGCAGAGCTGCCGCCGGCCTGCGCGGCGCCCTTCCTGAAGGCCCTCAACGCGGATCCGGAGGAGCGCTACGACAGCCTCCCTGAGTTCATGGCGGACCTCATCCAGGGCCTGGGCCTGCCGGAAGCCCACGAGAAGCGCCTCCTGGAGGCCCTCACCACGGAGGGTGGGGCCACGGACATCGGGCTCGTCCGGCGGCTCCAGCATCGGCCCGCCATGACCTCGGCGAAGCCGGGTTCCCTGCAGGCCTCGGGCACCTTCGCGCAGTCGCCCCTCAGCTCCGGGAACTTCGCGCCCCTCTCCACCCCGGGAACGCCCCTCAAGATCACCCTGGACAAGGCCGAGGAGCCCGAGGCCGAGGCCCCGCCGGAAGCGGAGGAGGCGCCCCCCGCACCGGGGAAGGCCGCGCACCCTGGGAAGCCCGGACCCGCGAAGCCGGGGCCCCGGAACGCCGGCGCGGCGAAGCCCGGAGCCGAGGGCCCGGGCGGCGTGGACGGGGTGTTCCTGCGGAACCTGGGCCTCGGCCTCGGGGCGGGATTCGTGGCCGCGCAAGTGCTCTGGTGGGCCCTCGGGCTGACGCGTTAGCCGGCGCTCAGGCCAGCAGCTTCATCAGCAGGAACACGCCTCCGTTCCAGGCGGCATGCACGGCGATGGGCGCCAGC
The DNA here is from genome assembly GCA_039812765.1 of Holophagaceae bacterium. GTDB lineage: Bacteria > Acidobacteriota > Holophagae > Holophagales > Holophagaceae > JADJVL01. The sequence continues at coordinate 33,818 of JBDIBF010000006.1, read as the reverse complement.
AGGCTGCCGGTGCGCCGCGCGGCCAGTCCCAGCACGGCGCCGAGGGTGAACAAGGTGGGCAGGGCGAGGGGCTGCAGGTGGATGGCGGCGAAGGCCAGGGCCGAGAGGGGAACGGCCCAGGAGGGACCGAGCCGGGACTGGAGCCAGGGCAGCAGCGTGCCCCGGAACATCAGTTCCTCGAAGGCCGGGGCGAGTCCCGCCATCGTGAGGAAGAGGAGGGCGGTGGGCAGGATCCCGTGGGAGCCGCGGATCATCTCCAGAAGCTCCCGTTGCGGCGGCGGGGCGTTCCGGAGCAGGGGCGCCAGCAGGAGGGCCACGCCCGCCACCAGGGCGACCGCAAGCGCGAGGAAGCCCGCGGCCCAGCCCAGGGCGCGCAGCGGCGAGGGCGACCCCACGCGGGCGAGCAGGCCCCGCAGGCCCCGGCCCTCGAGGGCGGCGAGGACGGATACGCCGGCCAGGGCGTGGAAAGCGTAGACGAGGAGGAGCTGGGCGGCCCGGAGGGCTGGCACCAGGCGGATGAGGAAGGCCGCCACGCTGCCGGAGAGCATCAGGGCGAGGATCCAGAGCCCGAAGGCCCAGGCGAGGTTCCGGCCGTCCAGGGGGGAAGGCCGCAGTTCGAGCCGGGGCGGCACCTTGCGGGTGACGATGAGGAAGATCCCGAAGGCGACCCCGGCCGCCAGGAACAGCAGCACCGCTAGGCCCAGGATCGCGAACCCGACGAATCGGGCCCCCAGGGCCCGGCGCGCGGACTCCCGGATCGCCCTGGCCCCCGCGGGGTCGTGGGCCCGGTCCTTCAACCGGGCCTCGAGGAGGCGGGCGGCATAGCGGTCTCCCAGCGCCTGGAAGACCTCCCGCCGGGGCGCCTCCGGCAGCGGCCCGTCCAGGTAGGCCGCGCGGAAGAGCTCCCGGAAGGCGGCACCTTCCCCGGCAGGCTCCGGCCCCTCCATGGCCAGGGCCCGGGCCGTGGGAAGGTCCTTCCCTTCCGCGGCCAGGACCGCGCCCGCGGCCCGGTCCCAGGGCTGGAGCAGCGTCCGGGCCAGGCCAGGGAAGCGGGGCGTCCCCGCCGGGCGCAGTTCGAGGGCGAAGGCCTGGAATTCCGCGAGGCGTGCGGGCAGTCCGGCGGACGTGGCGGGCGCGGGGGCGCCAGAGGGCCAGCGCTGCACCAGCGAGAGGAACCCCAGGGCGACCACCAGCGTCCAGAGCATCCCCAGGAGGGGATCGAAGGCCGGGCCGAAGCGGAATGGCGACCGGCCAGGGGTGTCGGATTCCGTCATCCCTTGAGCATCGCTCAGGTAGCCTGGACTCACCATGGACGAAAAGGTTCCCTTCACCCACCCCATCGAAGTGCGGTTCCGGGACCTGGACGCCCTGGGCCATGTGAACAACGCGGTGCTGGTGACCTTCCTGGAGCATGCCCGCTGGCAGTGGTGGCACGCCTACCTGGGTGCGCGCCCCTTCGCCGACGAGGGCTTCCTCATCGCCCGGGTCGAGGTGGACTACCGCCGCCCCATCCTCATCGAGGACCACCCCGTGGTGGAGATCCGCGTCAGCCGCCTCGGGAACACCAGCTTCGACCTCGTCTACAGGGTGATCAGCCGCCGCGACGGCGCCGTGCTGGCCGAGGCGAACACCGTGCAGGTGATGATGGACGCCGGATTCTCGAAGCCCGTGGCCGTCCGGGCGGAGACCCGGGCGTGGATGGAGCGACAGGCATGATCCTCGGCACCGCTGCATGGCCCGAAGGCCCCGTTGAACGCCGGGCGCTGGTGGCCCGCCTCGGCGAGGACCGGGTGGCGGACCTGTCCCGCATCGAGGCCTACCGGCTGGGGAAGCTGGGGGAAGGGCGTCCCGAGGCGCTGGCGGAGGCCCTGGTGCCGCCCAGCCTTCGACTGCTGCTGGAATCGGGGCCACGGGCCCTTCAGCGTGCGCGGCAGACCTTCACCTACGCGGAGAAGTGGGCCAAGCGAGGCGACCTGCCGGAGATCCTGGCGCCCCGCCTGGGGACCGTGCGCCTTCTGCCCTGTCTGCCCAGGCCCGCTGCCCTTCGCACCGCCTCCGGCGTACTGCTGGACCGGCTGGCCGTCCGCGGCGCTGCAGTGGACTTCGGCACGATGCCCTTCGCGACCCTGGCGGCCATCGGACTGGGTGGAGGACATGTCGCAGGCTGGTGTCTGGCCTTCGAAGGCCCCGATGTCACGGTGCTCGGAACCTGGATGCTGCCTGGGGCCCTGCCTTCCGGAAGGCTCGAGATGAACTCGGGGTTGCAGCACCGCAGCGCCGCTTTCTCGGTTTGGGACGAGTTGGAGCTTCCCGCCCTGCGGCCCGCGGAGGTCTGCCTGCTGCCCCCGCCGCGCTGGAAGGCCTTATCGGAGCCAGGAGGCAGTGGGAAGGTCGAGTTGCGGGCACCGTGGGAGGCTTTGCACGCCCGGGTGCGACCCGTCCACTGAGGTCGGTATTCAGCCCTTGCCGCCGAACTTGAACATCCCCTTCGCGCCTTCGAGGAGCCCCTGCACGGAGCCCTTGAGGTCCGCGGCGGTCTCCAGGGCCTTCTCCTTCACGCTCGCCTTCTCCGCGGGCTTCTGGAAGTAGGGGTGGTTCGGGTTGATGTTGTAGGCCATCTCCCAGTAGCGGGTCGCCCGGGTGTGCATGCCGTGGGCCTGGTAGGTCTGGGCGAGCTTGATGGCGCTCTCCACGTCGCGCTTGTCCAGGGCGAGGCAGCGCTCGAGGGCGGCGACCAGCGCCCGGTGGTCGCCCCCCTTGGCCTCCAGGATCTGGGCCAGGAGGAGGTAGGGGGCGGGCTTGTCGGGCTCCGAGTCCGCAGCGGCCTGGGCCTGCTCCGCCGCCGCCTCCAGGCGCCCCGCCTCGAAGAGGCGCTTGGCCTTGGACAGGGGATCCTGGGGGCCGGAATCCAGGATCGGATCATGGGGCATGGAGGACTCGAGTTCGATCGCCAGGACCGAGCCGGGCTCGGGCAGGCCGAAGTCGTCCAGGGTGGGGACCATCGGGGCGGCGGCGGCCGGAGGCGCCGGGGGCGGAGGTGGCGCCGGGGTCACGGGCGCCGGGGGCAGGCCCGAGCCGCGCTCCTGGTACTGGAGCATGGTGAGGGCCTCGGCCAGTTCACGGCGGCGCAGGGCCACCTGAAGCCGCTGCTCCGCGGGGAAGTTCTCGGGGTTCCACTGCGCCGCGAGGCGCAGGTACGCGGCCCGGACCTCGTCGGGGCCGGCGCCTTCGCGGACTTGGAGGACTTCGTAGGGGTTCACGATGCCGCCAGGATGGGCTCCGGGTGGAGCGGTTCGTCGAGGGTCCCAGGATAATCCCCGGGACCTCCCCTGGGGAGTACCAGGAAGGGGCGGACGCCGATCACACATCGAGAAATTCCTGGCCCGAGGATTCAGAGGGCGACGCCGAAGGTCTCCCCCTCGAGCCAGGCTCCGGCCCTCCACACCGGGTAGGCCATGCTCCGCCGCCAGGCGGTGGAGCAGATGAGCAGGATCGAGACGGCGGGGAAATCGACCGCGACGCCGTCCAGCATCCCCTTCCACCAGGCGGGAGGGCGGACTGTCACATGGGCGTTCTCCCCGTTGGGCAGCCGGGCGGCCGCCGGGTAGCAGGCGACGTTCAGGACAAGGAGGCGTGTCGCGAGGGAGAGCATGTCGCGCAGGACGGCGGGGACGTCGGCAATGAAGACGTGTTCGAGCACGTCGAAGGAGACCACGCAGTCCACCGGACGCCGCTCGTCCAGGCCTCGCGCGGGCTCGAAGCGCAGCGCCTCCCGGAGCCCGAAATAGGCGGCGGCAGACTGGCCGGAGGCCTCGTCGAAGCCCGCGGCCTCCCAGTCGGAGCCTCCGCAGCCATAGTCCAGGAGGCTCGCGACCCCGTGCTCCCGGAGGACCTCGCGCAGCTGCGCCCGGTAGGGACGCAGCTCGAAGTCGCTGAAGGCCTCCTCGACCCTCCGGTCGTCGGCCCGCAGGTAGCCCTCCCGCGCCATCCGCTCGTACAGGCCGAGGAGCTGTCGGCCCTTGCTGCTGAAGGTCGGTCCCTGCATGACGGCCCCCTGCCGGCCATGGCCGGTTGGCGCGGGGCTCTTCCTGGCCTCCCGGGAAGGGCCCGCGGTGATCCAGACGATGCTAGCCGCAGGCGGGACCCGCGGCAGGCGGGCCTCAGCCTCTCAGCATCCCGGCGATGAGGAAGGCCATCTCGAGGCTCTGCCGGCCGTTGAGCCGGGGATCGCAGCCGGTCTCGTAGGCGCGGGGAAGGTCGGCCTCGCTGGGGCCGGCGCTGCCGCCGACGCACTCGGTGACGGCCTCGCCGGTGAGCTCGAAGTGGACGCCCCCGAGGTGGGAGCTGTGTTCCCGGTGGATCTCGAAGGCCTTGCGCAGCTCGCCCAGGATGGCGTCGAAGCGGCGGGTCTTGAGGCCGCTGTCGAGCTTGACGCCGTTGCCGTGCATGGGATCGCAGGACCAGAGCACCTGCCGTCCGGCGCGCTTCACCGCGCGGATGAAGGGAGGCAGGGCATCGGCGATGCCGTTCACGCCGAAGCGGGTGATCAACGTGACGCGGCCCGGACGCTGCAGGGGATCCAGGAGGTCCAGGATCCTCACGAGCTCTTCGGGGGAGGCGCTGGGTCCGACCTTCACGCCGATGGGGTTCGCGATGCCCCGCAGGTACTCCAGGTGGGCGCCGCCGAGGCTGCGCGTGCGCTCGCCGACCCAGAGCATGTGGGCGCCCAGATTGTAGTGGGCGCCGCGGCCGAGGCCCTGGGCACCCGCCTCCCCGCCGCCAGGGACCCAGCGGGTCAGTGCCTCCTCATAGGGCAGGAGCAGGGCCTCATGGCTGGTGAAGAAGTCGATGCGCTCCAGGGCGCCGCGCTCGAGGTTGCCCAGGGCGCTGAGGAAGTCGAGGCTCTCCTTCACCTGCTCGAGCACCTCGCGGTAGGCCTGGGTGGAGGGCTGGTGCAGCTCCCAGCGCTCCGGATGGTGCAGGTCGGCGAAGCCGCCTTCGATGAGGGCCCGGAGATGGTTGAGCGTGGAGGCCGCGTGGAAGTAGGCCTGGACCATGCGGTGGGGGTCGGGGCGGCGGGCGGCCTCGGTGGCGGCGAGGCCGTTGACGAGGTCCCCGCGGTAGCTGGGCAGTTCACGCCCGCGCACGGTCTCCATGTCGCTGCTTCGGGGCTTCGCGTACTGCCCGGCGATGCGCCCCACCCGGACCACGGGCCGCCGGCCGCTGTGGGTGAGGACCACAGACATCTGAAGGAGGACGCGCAGCTTGTCGGCGATGGCCTCCGCCGTGCAGTCCTTGAACTGCTCGGCGCAGTCGCCGCCCTGGAGGAGGAAGCGCTTGCCGGCGGCGGCCTCGGCCAGCAGGCCCTGCAGGCGGTCCACCTCCTCAGGCACCACCAGGGGCGGCAGGCGCCGGAGCTGGGCCAGGGCCTGCTCGACCTCGGAAGGATCCGGGTAGGCGGGCTGCTGGGCCGCCGGGAAGGCCTGCCAGCTGTGGGGGTTCCAGGTCGGAGGCTTCGCCATGCCGCAGTCTAGCAAGGCCCGGCGTGGGCTCCGACGTCAGGCCGGAGCCTCCCAGTCCACGGGCTCTGTCCACCGGTAGCCCTCCCGGCCCACCGTGGCGATCCACGTGTGCCCGTCGGTCCCCTCCAGCTTTCTCCGGAGGTTCGCGACGTGGACGTCCACGGTGCGGGGCGAAGGCCGGGCGTCGGCCTCCCACGCGAGCTGGAGGAGCTCGTTCCGGCTGTGGGTGCGGCCGGGGTGGGTGACGAGGATCTCCAGCAGCCGGAACTCCCGGGGGGTCAAGTCGAGGGGCTTGCCCTCCCGCGAGACTTCCAGGGCGGGGATGTTGAAGCGGAAGGGGCCGGAACGCATGGTCTGGGGCCGGTCCACGGGGCGGGTTCGGCGGAGGATGGCCTTGACCCGCGCGACCAGCTCCAGCACCGAGAAGGGCTTCACGAGGTAGTCGTCGGCGCCCAGCGAGAGTCCCTGCACGCGGTCGTTCTCTGCCCCCCGGGCGGTGAGCATGAGCACCGGCACCTGGTCCTGCCGTTCCCGCAGCGCCCGCAGGACCCGGAAGCCGTCCATCTCCGGCAGCATGAGGTCGAGGATGATGAGGTCCGCGGGCCGCGCCTGCTGGGAGGCCAGGGCGGGGATCCCGTCCGCCACCGCGTCCACGGTGTAGCCTTCGAAGGTCAGGTTGTTGGCGAGCAGTTGGCGGAGGCTCGGCTCATCCTCCACCACGAGGATGTGGGTCACGCGCGGGCCTCAAGGAACAGTGCCTCCACGTTCCCGGACTTCTCCGCGAATTGCAACCGCGGGACGCCCGCAGAAGATGCCGTCTAGGAGCCCGTACCGGCCCGGAGCGCCGAGGGCGTCCCGCGCAGGCGGTGCCACCAGCCCGCCAGGCCCTGCCGCTCGGCGCCCGGGGCGGGGGCGGCGGGGATCTCGAGGGTGGCGATGAGGCCCTTGCCCCCTCCGGTGCTGAAGACCAGGCCCCAGCCCTCGCGGTCGGCCACCTGGCAGAGCAGGCTGACCCCCAGCCCTTGCCCCTCCCGCTTGAACCCCTCCCGCCCCTTCAGCCGGAAGCGCATGTAGGGCCGGCCGAGGGTGGCGAGCTGGGCCCCGTCCAGGGGCCGGCCCTCGTCGGACACGCGGATCATGAAGCGTTTCCGGGCCCTCCACGTTTCCAGGACGACCTTCCCCTCGCCATGGAAGAGAGCGTTCTCTAGCAGGGTGAAGAGGGCGGATCGCAGGCTGGAGAGAGCGGCCTGGCCGGCGTCCTCGCAGAGCAGCAGCTCGAGCGGGCGATGCTCCGCCTCGAAGGCGACCTCGAGGTCCGAGGCCACGTCCCGCAGCCACTCCGGGGTCACCGCCGCCCGGGGGGACCCGCTGGACTCGCCTTTCAACGCCATGAGGCCGGTCTCGATGAGCACGGTGAGCCGGTCCACCTCCTCCCCCAGCTTGAGCAGCTCCTCGTCGGTCTGGTCCTGGGTCAGCCGGCCCAGTCGCAGGGTGTCGCAGCGGAACTTGAGCACGGCCAGAGGCGTCTTGAGGCTGTGGGTGAGACTGGCCAGGCGGTCCATGTCCAGGATCGCCCGCTGACGGGCCCGGTGGCGCAGCCAGAGCCCCAGGGCCACCAGGAGCGCGACGGCCGCTGCGATACCCCGGGTAAGCCAGATCCGGGTCGCGATCTCGCTGCGGAAACCCTGCAGCTGGTCCTCCCAGGGGATGGCCACGAGGGTCCACTCCTTGCCGAAGTAGTCGCTGGTGGCGGCGAAGAAGACGGTGGGCCCGGCCTGCATTACCCGGCCGGGGTCCGCCTGGAGGTTGGGCTCGCGGCCCCAGTCCTCGAGGGGCGTTCCCCGCTTCAGCATTCCGTCCACCACCAGGGCGAGGCGGATGGGGGCCTTGTCACCGTAGGTCTGGCGGAGGGCGGCCTCGACCTCGGGGGAGCCCGGCTCCCATCGCTTGACGATGATCCACTGGTCCCCGAGCAGGACCGTGCTGGCGATGCGGCCGTGGTCCGGGTCCTCTGCGGCGTTGGGAAGCCACTGGAATCGTTGGGCCATCTCCGCCTGGGTGATCCAGTTGCGATAGGTCTGCACCAGGGGGCTCTCGGTGGCCCGGACGAAGCGGTTCCCATCCCGGACCCACAGCGCGCGCGTCTCCCAGCGGTTCAAGGCGGCCACCACCAGGGGCTGCTTGCGGAGGAACTCCTTCACGCCCGGCTCGTCCCCCTCCCGGAAATTGGGGAGCCAGGGCAGGGCCATCCAGTGCTTCTCCACCAGGGAGGTGTTGTCGAAGTTCTTGGCCTGGAACGCCTCCAGGAGCTGCTGCCGGTGGTTCTTTGCAAGCTGCCTCGGGGCCCAGAAAAGGCCCAGGGCGACGACCGCGCCGGCGAGGACGAGCAGGAAGAGTCCGCCGTATTGCTGCGCCTGCTGCCAGACGGTCCGCTTGGCGCCGCCGCGGCTGGGCTGGAACCGGGTGATGCGGCGGCTCAGCACGGGCTCACCCGAGGTCCAGCATGCGCTGGAGGGGGCGCAAGGCCCTGATCCGGACCTCCTCCTCGAGGGTGATCTCAGGCTGGAGGTCCCTCAGGGCGAGGCATAGCTTCTCCAGGGAGTTCAGTTTCATGTAGGGGCACAGGGAGCAGTTGCACCCGCTGTCCGCGGGCGCGGGAACCAGCTCCGCGTCGGGCCTCGCCCGTCGCATCTGGTGCAGGATGCCCGCCTCGGTGGCGACGATGAAGGTCCGAGCTGGGCTCTCCTTCACGTAACGGAGGAGGGCCGCCGTGCTGCCCACGAAGTCCGCCAGCTGGCTGACCGTGGCGTCGCACTCGGGGTGGGCGATGAGCTTCGCGTCGGGGTGTTGCGCCTTGAGGGCCGCCACGCGCTTGGCGGTGAACTGCTCGTGCACGATGCAGAAGCCCGGCCAGAGGACCATGTCGCGGCCGGTCTGCTTCATCACCCACTTCCCGAGATGCCGGTCCGGGGCGAAGACGATGGGCCGGCCGTCCGGGATGCTCTCCACCACCCGCACGGCGTTGCTGCTGGTGCAGATCACGGTACTCAGCGCCTTCACCTCGGCGGAGCAGTTGATGTAGCTCACGACCTCGTGCTCCGGGAACTGCTGCAGCCAGCGGCCGAAAGCCTCGCCCGTGCAGCGGTCCGCGAGGCTGCAGCCCGCGTCCAGGTCGGGGATGACCACGCGCTTCGAGGGGTTGAGGATCTTCGCGGTCTCGGCCATGAAATGCACGCCGCAGAAGGCGATGACGTCGGCGTCCGTGCGCGCGGCCTGCTGGCTGAGCTGGAGGCTGTCCCCCACGAAATCCGCCAGGTCCTGGATCTCGGGCTCCTGATAGTAGTGGGCGAGGATCACCGCGTTCCGCTCGGCCTTGAGCCGCCGGATCTCGGCGACGAGGTCCAGGGAGGGATCCAGGCTCTCCAGGTCGGGGACGTAGGGGGCGGCGGCGGTCATGGAGCCAGTTTAGGCCTTGCGGAAGAGGAACGCGGCGACGCGCCGCCGCGGTCCTTCCTGGAGGAAGGCCTCCGAGAACACCGCGCGCTCCCAGGCGAGGGCGGCCGGACGGGGGAGACACGATTGGAGGTCCCTCAATCCTGCCAGAAGGTCAAGGGCCCTGGAATCCGCAATATCGCCTTGTTTTTCAAGGCTTCCAGGCCTACCTTGGCCATGGCGTTGGGCCAAAGCACCGGGACGTTCCACCGAGCTCTCAACCAGGGGCTTGGGATCGTTCTTTTTCATCACATCCACGGGGAGGGTGGCATGGGCAAGGCGGCGGCTACGGGCGACATCTTAAGGCTCGACCAGGTGAAGGTCAGCCAGTACTTCGGGTGCAACACCTTCGGCGACCGCGCCATGAAGGAGCGGCTTCCCAAGGACATCCACAAGGCCTTCAAGGAGGCCCTCCGCAAAGGCCTCCGGCTCAGCCCGGAGGTGGCCCACGGGGTGGCCCAGGCGATGAAGGAGTGGGCCCTGGAACGCGGCGCCACCCACTTCACCCACTGGTTCCTGCCCATGACCGGGGCGACCGCGGAGAAGCATGACGCCTTCATCAGCTGGGACGAGCCGGGGCAGGTCATCGAGCGCTTCAGCGGCTCCCAGCTCACCCAGGGCGAGCCGGACGCCAGCTCCTTCCCCAGCGGCGGCCTGCGGGCCACCTTCGAGGCCCGGGGCTACACCGCCTGGGATCCCACCTCGCCGGCCTTCCTGATGGAGGGCCCGTTGGGGATCACGCTGTGCATCCCCACCGCCTTCGTGGGCTACCACGGCGAGGCCCTCGACCAGAAGGTGCCCCTCCTGCGCTCCATGGACGTGGTCAGCAAGGCCGCGGTCCGTGGCCTCAGGCGCTTCGGGATCCAGGCCGACCACGTGGTGGCCCAGTGCGGCCCCGAGCAGGAGTACTTCCTGGTGGACCTGGAGCTGGCCCAGCAGCGCCCGGACCTCCTCTTCGCCCAGCGCACCCTCCAGGGCGCGCGGCCCCCGAAGGGCCAGGAGCTGGAGGACCACTACTTCGGCTCCATCAAGGAGCGGGTGCTCGGCTTCATGCAGGAGGTCGAGCTGGAGTGCTTCAAGCTCGGCATCCCCGCCAAGACCCGCCACAACGAGGTGGCGCCCAACCAGTTCGAGATCGCGCCGATCTACGAGGCCGCGAACCTGGCCTCGGACCACAACCAGCTCCTGATGGAGCTTCTCAAGACGGTGGGCGAGCGCCACGGGTTCATGGTGCTGTTGCATGAGAAACCCTTCGCCGGCGTCAACGGCAGCGGCAAGCACGTGAACTGGAGCCTGGCCACCGACGGGGGCATGAACCTCCTCGAGCCCGGCCGCACGCCGGAGGAGAACCTCAGCTTCCTCTACTTCCTCGCGGCCACCCTGAAGGCCATCCACCGCCACGGCGGCCTGCTGCGGGCGGCCATCGCCTCGGCCAACAACGACCACCGCCTGGGCGCGAACGAGGCGCCGCCGGCCATCATGAGCGTCTTCCTGGGCGGCCACCTGAACAGCATCCTGGACGCCATCGAGCGGGGCGAGATCAGCGGCCGCGCCGAGCAGCAGCTCCTCGAGATCGCCAACCTGCCCCACATCGAGAAGGACTTCACGGACCGCAACCGGACCTCGCCCTTCGCCTTCACCGGGAACAAGTTCGAGTTCCGCGCCGTGGGCTCCAGCCAGCCCATCGCCCTCCCGCTCACGGTCATCAACGCCTGCGTGGCCGAGGCCCTCAACGAGCTGAACAGCGCCCTGGAGGCCGAAGAAGGCCGGGGCACGCCCCACCGCGAGGCCGTCCTCTCCGTCGTCCGCAAGGCGGTCGTGGAGACCAAGGCCATCCGCTTCGAGGGCAACGGCTACAGCGACGCGTGGAAGGCCGAGGCCGAGCGCCGCGGGCTGCCCCACGCCAAGGACACGGTCGCGGCCCTCGGGATCTGGGACGGCGAGGCCACGAAGGCCGCGTTCGTGCAGACCGGCGTGCTCACCCCCGAGGAGCTGGAGGCCCGGGTCCACATCCGCCATGAGCAGTACCAGAAGGCCCTGGGTATCGAGGCCCAGGTGCTCCGGGAGATGGCCGAGACCCAGATCCTCCCCGCGGTCCTCGCCGACCTCGGTGCCAGGGCCGGGGCGTTGAACGCGCTGGCCCAGGCGGGGCTGGAAGTTCCCGAGGCCCTGAAGTCTGCCATGCAGGCCCAGGCCCACCTCGCAGGGGAGGCCCAGGTCCGGATCCTGGCCCTGGTCAGGGCCCTCGCGGAGGCGGAGGCCCACGAGCACCATACAACCCGCACCGAGGCCTTCGGGCACGGCGTGCGCGGGGCCATGGACGCTTTGCGGGATGTGCTGGACGCGCTGGAGGAGGGCTGCGACGCCGAGCGCTGGCCCCTCCCGAAGTACCGCGACCTCCTCGCCCCACTGTCCTGACCGGGCATGGCGCGTCTCGAAAGGGGCCGGCAGCGCCCCCTTTCCATTCCTGGCGCTTGGCCATTCGGCCCCTTGCGGCGATGCTGGTTGAATTGGTTGGAACCCAAGGAGCCCCTGCCTCATCCAAGGCGGGTGCCCCCCAAGGGATCGGAGTGACGACGTATGGCGCGAATCGAGGCGAAGTGCGGCCTGTTCCAGGTGTCCCGGGGGCTGGCCCTCCTCGCAGGGGCTTCGGCCCTCTCGGCGCAGGGGATTTTCACCCTGCCGGCCTCGGACCCCGCCGGCATCGCCCGGTCGGGCGCGGGGGTGGCTTTCGGCCGCAGCCTGGAGGCGGCCTCCCTGAACCCCGCCCTCCTCGTCACCCTCGCCGATCGCCTCAATGTCTTCCTCAGCGGGGGCCAGGAGTTCCAGAGCGCCCAGGACACCCTGGAGAGCAACCAGCGGATCAACTACACCACGGACCGGAACCGGGTCCTGCCCGCCTTCGGGCTGGGCTGGAGCTACAACAAGAAGGTGGCCCTCGGGCTCAAGGTGGACTCGCCCTTCCTGCGCCATGGCCTCTTCGGACCAGCCACCACCACGCGCTTCCTGGGTGACGAGATCAGCCTGGAAGCCCGGCGGGTCGAATTCCAGGTCGCCGTGGCCCTGAAGGACAGCGTGTCCCTGGGGTTCGGGGTCGGGGTCGCCCGGATCGACTACGCCTCCGGGGCGGCCCTGCGGGCCGTGGTGCCCGTGGACCCCGCCTCGCCCGTCGGCGGCTCCAACCCTGCCCTGGGCCTGATGGAGGTCCGGGTCCGTGAGGAAGGCCAGGTGACCGTTCCCAGCGCATCCTTCGGCCTGCGCTGGGCCATCAATCCCCGCTGGACCTTCGGCTTCGCCTACCAGGGGCCCCTCCAGGGGGACGTGAAGCTCAGGGCCTCCTACGGCGACCGTGAGCCCACCTACGTGGCCACCGATGGGCTCGGCGTGCCCCCCCTGGGCATCTCGGCACAGGGCACGGCCCTGAAGGGGCTGTCGACGCCCACCGCCGGGAAGGAACGCATCCAGCTGCCGGCGCGCGCCTCCCTTGGCCTCCGGCACCGCAGCAACAACGTCTTCACATGGGAGGTGGACCTGCGCTACCTGGACGGCGCGAAGCTCCAGCTGCCGGGCCCGGCGGGCCTGCGCACCCCGGGCGGGCAGGTTTCCAATCCGTCCTCCCCTTACGCCGGCCAGCGCAGCCTTGGTTTGAGCCTGATGGGTGAGCTGGCCATCGGCAAGGCGTGGACCGTGCGCGCGGGCATGTCGCTGGACCAGGCCCTGCGCGAGGACGCCCTCCTGGAGCCTCTCCTGGGCGGGGCGCGCTCCGCGGGATTCTCCGGGGGCGTCGCCTACCGCCTCGGCCGGGGCGAGCTCTCCCTCGGCTACCAGGTGCGCCAGTCCCAGGACGTGGATTCCAGCACGCTGGACGGCGTCTGGAGCATCACCGGGTACCGGCCCACCGGCACCCGCACCCGGATCGAGAACTCCGGCCACGTCTACGCCCTGGGGTACAAGGTCTCCTTCTGATGCGGCTCCTGGGGCCCCATGCCTGCGAGGAGGCCCTGGCGCGCGGCGAGCTGCAGGTCCTGCGCATCGCGGAGTCCGCCTGGGCCCGCCATGCCAGACTCCGGGAGTCGGCCCGCTCCGCCGGGGTGGTGGTCCATCGGGAGCCGGGGGAGGCCCTGGATCGCCGGGCCGAAGGGCAGCGGCACAACGGCGTGCTCGGGGAAGGGGCCTCCGTGGCCCTGTCCTCCCTGGAGGACCTCGCCGCCCGGGTCCGCGAACGGGGCTCCGCCGCGCTGGTGCTGGCCCTGGACGGCATCACCGACCCCCACAACTTCGGTGCCATCCTCCGCACCGCCGCCGCGGCGGGGGTGGACGGAGTCGTCTTTCCCGAACGCCGCAGCGCGCAGGTGAACGAAGCCGTGGTGCGCGCCTCGGCCGGGACCGCGGGCCGGGTCCCCCTGGTCCGGGTGGTGAACCTGGGCCGCGGGCTGGAGGTCCTCAAGGAGGCCGGAGCCTGGGTTTACGGGCTGGCGGCCGGCCCCCGGAGCCGGCCGCTCTTCGGGGAGGCCTTCGACCGGGCCACGGTGCTCGTTCTGGGCGCGGAGGGCGAGGGCCTCCACCAGAAGATCGCCGAGCGCTGCGATGGGCTCCTCGCCCTGCCCATGCCGGGCGGGACCGAGAGCCTGAACGTGGGCGCGGCGGCGGCGGCGGCCCTCTATCTCGTGCTGGCCAGACGGGGCTGAAGGGCGCTTCTTTCCCCTTGCTGGCCCCCTAGCCCCGTGATAGCCTGCATGTTCCGTCTCAGGGAAGCCCTGCCTCGCAGTGCCCTACCTGGACGGTCGCAGTGACACATCGCCGAGATGGCCGAGTGGTTAATGGCAGCAGACTGTAAATCTGCCGCGCTGACGCGCTACGGAGGTTCGAATCCTTCTCTCGGCACCAGCTCTTTCGCGGAAGGCTGGGTTCTCTTTCGAAGGACGAGGCGGGAATAGCTCAGTTGGTAGAGCGTCAGCCTTCCAAGCTGAATGTCGCGGGTTCGAGCCCCGTTTCCCGCTCCAGCCCCGCCCGGGAGCGCCGCTCCCCGAAGGCAACAGGCCCACATAGCTCAGTGGCAGAGCACTTCCTTGGTAAGGAAGAGGTCCCCGGTTCAATCCCGGGTGTGGGCTCCAGTCCTGACCTGATCAACCCCCAAGCTCCCCACATCCCCATCCACTTCAACGGAGGCACTCGTGGCCAAAGAAAAATTTGATCGCAGCAAGCCGCACGTCAACATCGGCACCATCGGCCACGTGGACCACGGCAAGACCACCCTCACCGCCGCCATCACCTTCGTGCTGGCCAAGAAGTTCGGCGGCGAGACGAAGTCCTACGACCAGATCGACTCGGCGCCCGAGGAGAAGGCCCGCGGGATCACGATCAACACGGCCCACGTCGAGTACCAGACCACCACGCGCCACTACGCCCACGTGGACTGCCCCGGCCACGCCGACTACGTGAAGAACATGATCACCGGCGCGGCCCAGATGGACGGCGCCATCCTCGTGGTCGCCGCCACCGACGGCCCGATGCCCCAGACCCGCGAGCACATCCTCCTGGCCCGCCAGGTGGGCGTGCCGGCCATGGTCGTCTTCATGAACAAGATCGACATCGCCGACCCCGAGCTGGCCGACCTGGTCGAGATGGAGATCCGCGACCTGCTCTCCAGCTACAGCTTCCCCGGCGACGAGATTCCCATCGTCAAGGGCTCGGCCCGCGAGGCCCTCACCGGCATCTCCGAGACCGGCAACCCCGACGACCCGCGCTGCGCCTGCATCCATGAGCTGATGGCCGCCGTGGACAGCTACATCCCGACCCCGGCCCGCGACGTGGACAAGCCCTTCATCATGCCGGTCGAGGACGTGTTCACCATCACCGGCCGCGGCACCGTGGTGACCGGCCGTATCGAGGCCGGCATCATCAAGGTCGGTGACGAGGTCGAGATCGTCGGCATCCGCGACACCCAGAAGAAGGTCGTCACCGGCATCGAGATGTTCCGCAAGTCCCTGGACCAGGGCCAGGCGGGCGACAACGCCGGCATCCTCCTGCGCGGCATCGAGCGCAAGGACGTCGAGCGCGGCCAGGTGCTCTGCAAGCCCGGCAGCATCACGCCCCACACCAAGTTCACCGCCCAGGTCTACGTCCTGTCCAAGGAGGAGGGCGGCCGCCATACGCCGTTCTTCAACAAGTACCGCCCCCAGTTCTATTTCCGCACCACGGACGTCACCGGCTCCATCGAGCTGGAGGCCGGCCGCGAGATGGTGATGCCGGGCGACAACGTCACCCTCACGGTGGAGCTGATCCAGCCCATCGCCATGGACAAGGGCCTCAAGTTCGCCATCCGCGAAGGCGGCCGCACCGTGGGCGCTGGCAACGTGGACACGATCCTGGCCTAGGCAACAACCCCTTCCCGGGGAACCCCGTAGGAGTCTGACATGCGCGAGATCGTGGCCCTCCAGTGCACCGACTGCAAGCGTAAGAACTACACCACCACCAAGAACAAGCGGACCACCACCGGGAAGCTGGAGTTCAAGAAGTTCTGCCGCTTCTGTGGCCACCAGACCGGCCACCGCGAAGCCAAAGCCTGACACCGACCGGGCCGTCGGCTCCGTCCGGCGGCTCGGTTCCGATCTCCGAAGGGGAGTAGCTCAGCTGGTAGAGCAGCGGACTCCAAATCCGCAGGTCGCGGGTTCGAACCCTGTCTCCCCTGCCACTTCGGAACTGGCCCCGGCTTCCCAAGACCGGGGCCAGGTTGTTTCACTCACCCGGCATCCCAGCGCGCTCCGGCATCGAAGGAATCTCCATTGATCGCCACCATCAAACAGCAGACCAAGGACCTCTTCGCCGAACTCCAGCGCGTGGACTGGCCGAACCGCGAGAAGGTCGTGAGCAGCACCGTCACCGTCGTCGTGATCTCGATCTTCATCGGGCTCTTCCTCTGGCTGGCCGACCTGGGGCTCACCTGGGTCATGCAGCGCGTCCTTCCCCACACCTGAGGAGGCTTCCATGACCGATCTCGCCGACCTCAACCTTCCGGCCGCCGAGCCCGCCGCGGCCGGGCGGCTCATGAAGTGGTTCATCATCCACACCTACTCCGGCTACGAGGCCAAGGTGATGGAGCAGCTCCGCCAGCGCATCAAGATGGAGGAGCGCGAGGCCTTCTTCGGGGACATCCAGGTCCCGGAGGAGACCTACGAGGAGATGAAGGTGGACGCCAAGTCCGGCCGGAAGGAACGCGTCCTCAAGAAGCGGAAGTCCTTCCCCGGCTACCTCCTGGTCCAGATCGCCGTCACCTCGAAGGCCGGCTCCTTCGAGATGGAGGACGCCGACTGGCACCTGGTCCGCAACACCCCGAAGGTGACGAGCTTCGTGGGCGCCAACAAGAAGCGCCCGACGCCCCTCACCGACGACGAGGTGCGGCAGATCATGAACCACCAGGAGGAGACCCAGGAGAAGCCCAAGCCGAAATACCACTTTGAGAAGGGCGAAAAGGTCCGTATCATAGACGGCCCCTTCGCCAACTTCGAGGGGGACGTGGACGAGATCCACGAAGAACGCTCCACCATCAAGGTGATGGTGACGGTGTTCGGTCGCAGCACCCCCGTGGAGCTCGATTTCATCCAGGTCGAGAAGCGCTAGGCGCTCCGGCCCTTCAAGGCGGCGGTCGCCGGCATTCGCCGGAATCCCCGCGGGAGACAAGGCAATGGCAAAGAAGATCACCGGCTACATCAAGCTCCAGCTGCCTGCGGGCGAGGCCACGCCGGCCCCCCCCGTCGGCCCGGCCCTGGGCCAGCACGGCGTCAACATCATGGAGTTCGTGAAGCAGTTCAACGCGAAGTCCGTGGGCGCCGTCGAGAAGGGCACCACGCTGCCCGTCGTCATCACGGTCTACGCCGACCGCAGCTTCAGCTTCATCCTCAAGACCCCCCCCGCGGCCGTCCTGATCAAGAAGAAGATCGGCCTTGAGAAGGGCAGCGCCACGCCCAACAAGCAGAAGGTGGGCAAGATCAGCAGGGCCCAGATCGCCGAGATCGCCAAGGTGAAGATGCCCGACCTCACCGCTGGCAGCCTGGAGGCCGCCATGGCCTGCATCGCCGGCAGCGCCAAGTCCATGGGCGTGGAGATCGTCGACTGAGTGTTTCCCCAGGCAGCCCCGCGCCGTGCGGGGCTCCCGGCCACCGCGGCCGTTTCCGCGGGAGATCATTCGTAAGGAGCCAACATGGCAAAAACCGGAAAGAAGTACCGGGCTGCCGCGGCCAAGATCGAAGATCGCCCCTATGAGCTGACCGAGGCCCTCCAGGCCGTCAAGGACGCGGCGTACGCCAAGTTCGACGAGACCGTGGAAGTCCACCTCCGGCTCGGCGTCGACCCCCGGCACGCGGACCAGATGGTCCGCGGCACCATCGTCCTGCCCCACGGAACGGGCAAGACCATGCGGGTGGCCGTCATCGCCCAGGGCGAAAAGATCAAGGAAGCGGAAGGCGCGGGCGCGGAAATCGTGGGCGGTGACGATCTCGTCGAGAAGATCGCCGGCGGATTCCTCGATTTCGACGCCCTCGTCGCGACCCCGGACATGATGAAGGGCGTGGGGCGCCTGGGCAAGGTGCTCGGTCCCCGCGGCCTCATGCCCAATCCAAAGACGGGCACCGTGACCTTCGACGTGGCCAAGGCCATTAAGGAGATCAAGGCGGGCAAGGTGGAGTACCGCGTCGACAAGACCGCGATCATCCACGCCCCCGTCGGCAAGCTCTCCTTCGGCGTCGAGAAGCTCACGGACAACGCCAGGGCGCTCATCGACGCTGTGGTGAAGGCCAAGCCCGCCGCCGCGAAGGGCAAGTACGTGAAGGCGATCCACCTCGCCTCCACCATGGGCCCCTCCGTCACCCTCTCCGCGACCGTCGCGGAAGCGAAGTGAGGTAGGCCATGGAAAAGAACGCAAAGATCGCTGAAGTCGCCGAGCTCAAGGAGGCCTTCGCCGCCGCCACCACCGCGGTGGTGGTCGAGTTCAAGGGCCTCACCGTCGAGAAGGACACGGCCTTCCGCAAGAGCGTCCGGGACGGCAAGGGCCAGTACCGGGTGTCGAAGAACACCCTGCTCCGCCTGGCCGTCAAGGAGACGCCCTTCGAGCCCCTCGCGGGCTCCTTCAAGGGCGCCAGCGCGGTGGCCACCACCCACGAGGACGTCCTGGCCCTGGCCAAGGCGCTCCACACCTTCCTCAAGGACAACCCCGCCGTCTCCTTCAAGGCCGGCGTGATGGACGGCAAGCAGATCGGCCTGGCGGACATCCAGCAGCTGGCGGAACTCCCCAGCCGCGAAGTGCTGCTCTCCAAGCTGCTGTACCTGATGAAGTACCCCATCTCCGGCCTGGCGGTCGCCCTGGAAGGCATCCGCAAGCAGAAGGCCGGCGAGTAGTCGCCCTGAAACCCCGAACTTCCACCATTTCAATTCTAGGAGGCCACCATGGCTCTCACTGCCGACCAGCTCATCGCTGAAATCGAAACCATGACCGTGCTCGACCTGGCAAATCTGGTCAAGGCCCTGGAGGAGCGCTTCGGCGTCTCCGCCGCGGCCATGGCCGCCCCCGCCGCCGGCGGCGGCGCTCCCGCGGCCGCCGCCGAGGAGCAGACCGAGTTCAATGTCGAGCTCACGGATGGCGGCGCGAACAAGTTGAACGTCATCAAGGCGATCCGCGAGATCGTCGCCGGCCTGGGCCTGAAGGAGGCCAAGGACCTGGTGGACGGCGCCCCCAAGATGGTCAAGGAGGGCGTCTCCAAGGAAGAGGCCGGCAAGATCAAGGAAAAGCTGGAAGCCGCCGGCGCCAAGGTCACCATCAAGTAGGACCTGGAAGCAGGAAACTCGCGAGGGTAAGGCGCCCCGGGCGTCTTACCCTTTGCGCGTCTCCCCCAAGAGCGGTATGATTCTTCCTTTGCCCTGGAATTTCCCCAGGGTGTCGCACCACCCCAAGGGCCGCGATTGAACGAACCCCTCTACGCCATCGCACGGCGGTCGAGCCGGACCCTCTAAGGGAGTCCGGCCTTCGGCCTGCCTTGGCGTGCCTCGCGCCCACCCGCACCACCCCGTCCTCCTCGCCTGAGTCAGCAGCCCCGTCCTCCAGGCGGCCCGCCCCCGAGGTTCCCCTCGGCATCCGGCCGGACCCTGATCTCCCGGAGTGAACCATGAGCGTTCAGCAGAACATCTACCGGCAGCGCGTGTCCTTCAGCAAGATCCGCTCCCTGGTGCCCATCCCGAACCTCATCGACATCCAGAAGCGGAGCTACGACGAGTTCCTGCAGATGAACCTGCTGCACTCGGAACGGGAGAACCGCGGGCTGAAGTCGGTCTTCGACTCCATGTTCCCGGTGCACAACGGCAAGAACCTCGACGGGACGGACGCGACCCTCGAGGTCGAGTTCATGGACTACACCGTCGGCCACTGGGCCTGCAAGTGCCAGAAGTTCCTCGGGCTCGAGCACCTGCGCACGGTCTGCAAGTCCTGCGGCCACCACATCGTGACCGACCACCCGAAGGACCCCACGGTGGACTGCCCCAAGTGCGGCACCCGCAACAAGAACGCGGCCACCATCTGCGACATCTGCAACGAGCCCGTGAGCCTCCACTCCAAGATGAGCATGGAGGAGTGCGTGGAGCGTGGCGCCACCATGGCCAGCCCGCTGAAGATCCGCGTCCGGTTGAACCAGTTCGACAAGGACGACAAGGGAAACCGGAAGTTCCGGCAGAGCCAGGACTCCGAGGTCTACTTCGGCGACGTGCCGACGATGACCGACCGCGGCACCTTCATCATCAACGGCACCGAGCGTGTGATCGTGAGCCAGCTGCACCGCAGTCCGGGCGTCTTCTTCTCCATCAGCCCGGACAAGTCGCTCTACAGCGCCCAGATCATCCCCTACCGAGGGAGCTGGATCGAGTTCGAGCTGGACTCCAAGGGCCTGCTCTACGCCCGCATCGACCGCAAGCGCAAGTTCCTCGGCAGCACCTTCCTGCGGGCCCTGGGACTCTTCGACGACAGCCTGGCGGACAACCAGGCGATGCTGTCGGCCTTCTACACGCCGGGCACCTTCCAGCTGAAGGGCGGGAAGCTCTTCATGGCCCCCGGCGACCTGATGGTCGGCCAGAAGTCCTCCGAGGACGTCAAGGACCCCAAGAGCAAGGAAGTCCTCGCCCACGCCGGGAAGAAGATCAGCAAGCGCATCCTCGAGCACCTCGTGAAGGCGGGCATCAAGCAGGTGCCGGTGGAGCGCGACATCCTCGACGGCGCCGTCCTGATGGAAGACGTGGTCAACCTGAACACCGGCGAGGTGCTGCTGGAGGCCAACGAGCCCTTCCTCCAGACCCATCTGGAGATGTTCCAGGCCAACAACGTCTCTGAGTTCCGCGTCTGCTTCCCCGAGTTCGACCCCACCGGCAAGGTCTTCTGCGAGACGCTGGGCAAGGACCACACCGAGGACCCGGAAGAGGCCGCGAAGGAACTCTTCAAGAAGATCCGCCCGGGCGAGCCGGCGACCCTCGAGTCCAGCAAGAAGCTGCTCTACTCGATGTTCTTCGACCCCCAGAAGTACGACCTGAGCAAGGTGGGCCGGCACAAGTTGAACGCGAAGCTCAGCCTCCAGACCGGGCTCGACGTCCGGACCCTCGAGTGCGCCGACTTCATCCAGACCGTCCACTACCTCCTGCGGCTCAAGAAGTACGACACGACCCGCCAGGAGATGGGCGAGATCGCCCCGGTGCGCGCCGACGACATCGACCACCTCGGCAACCGCCGAGTCCGCAGCGTCGGCGAGCTGCTGGAGAACTGCTTCCGCGTCGGCCTCGTGCGCGTGCAGCGGGCCATCAAGGAGAAGTTCTCCATGGCCCAGGACCCCAACAGCCCGCTTCAGGCCCACGACCTGATCAACAGCAAGCCCGTCATCGCGGCCATGAAGGAGTTCTTCGGCTCCAGCCAGCTCTCCCAGTTCATGGACCAGACGAACCCGCTGTCAGAGATCACCCACAAGCGCCGCCTTTCGGCCCTCGGCCCCGGCGGCCTCAGCCGCGACCGGGCGGGCTTCGAGGTGCGCGACGTGCACACCTCCCACTACGGCCGCATCTGCCCCATCGAGACCCCGGAAGGCCCCAACATCGGCCTCATCTCCTCGCTCTCCTGCTACGCCCGCATCAACGAGTTCGGCTTCATCGAGTCGCCCTACCTGAAGGTGAGCGACGGCAAGGTGGAACAGTTCGCGAAGATCACCTCAGTGGGCGACATCAAGCTCGAGGACCTCACGGTGGTGGACCCGAAGAGCGGCGCCCCCCTCAAGGACGCGGACCGGAAAGCGCTGACCTCGCTCTACCAGCAGGTGGTCCCCTTCGAGGAACTGGTCGCCCTCAACAAGAAGCTCGAGAAGGCCGGCAAGCGCGCCGCGAAGTACGAGATGCACGCCTTCTACCTCTCCGCGTGGGAGGAGGACGAGCACATCATCGCCCAGGCGAACGTCAGCGTGAACGACAAGGGCCTCATCTCCGACGAGTTCGTGACCGCCCGGCAGGCTGGGGAGACCAAGATCGTCGAGCGCGCCAAGGTGACGCTGATGGACGTCTCGCCCAAGCAGGTGGTCTCCGTGGCCGCCTCGCTGATCCCCTTCCTCGAGAACGACGACGCGAACCGGGCCCTCATGGGCGCCAACATGCAGCGTCAGGCGGTGCCTCTCGTGAAGACCGAGGCCCCCATCGTCGGCACCGGCATGGAATACGTGGCGGCCAAGGACTCGGGCGCCTGCGTGGTCTGCCGCCGCTCGGGCATCGTGGAGACGGTTGACGCCAACCGCATCGTGGTGCGGGTGGAGGACGACCCCGACACCGAGGGCGAGGAGTCCGGCGTCGACATCTACACCCTGGTCAAGTACGCCCGCTCGAACCAGAACACCTGCCTCAACCAGCGCCCGCTGGTGAAGAAGGGCGAGTACGTCGCCGAGGGCCAGATCCTCGCCGATGGGCCCTGCACCGACCATGGCGAGCTGGCCCTCGGCCGCAACCTGGTGGTGGCCTACATGCCCTGGCGGGGGTACAACTTCGAGGACGCCATCCTGATCAGCGAGCGCGTGGTCAAGGAGGACCTCTACACCACGATCCATATCGAGGAGTTCGAGGTCCACGCCCGCGACACCAAGCTCGGGCCCGAGGAGATCACCCGTGACATCCCGCAGATCCGCGAGGAAATGCTGAAGAACCTCGACGACAGCGGGATCATCCGCATCGGCGCGACGGTGAAGCACGGCGACATCCTGGTGGGCAAGGTGACGCCGAAGGGCGAGACCATCCTGAGCCCCGAAGAAAAGCTGCTGCGGGCCATCTTCGGCGAGAAGGCCAGCGACGTGAAGGACGCCAGCCTCACGGTACCCCCGGGCATCGAGGGGACGGTGGTGGACGTCAAGGTCTTCACCCGCAAGGGCCAGGAGAAGGACCTCCGCACACAGCAGATCGAGGGCGACCAGATCGCCAAGTGGCGGAAGGACCTCGAGGACGAGGAACGCATCATCCGCGCCGAGGCCAAGAAGAAGATCGTCGCCCTCCTGAAGGGCAAGGAGCTCTCCGAGAACCTCAATGACGACAAGGGCCGGGAGCTGCTGCCCAAGGGCAAGAAGCTCACGCAGAACATGCTGGAGGCCGTCCCCTACCATCGCTTCCGCCAAGTCAGCGTCGCGGCGGGCAAGGAGCGCCTCGAGGCGCAGGTCCTCGACATCCTCGACAAGACCGAGAGCCAGCTGAAGGTGCTGGGCGACATCCTGGGCGAGCGCGTGGATCGGCTCGTGAAGGGCGACGAGCTGATGCCCGGCGTGCTCAAGACCGTGAAGTGCTACGTCGCCGTGAAGCGCAAGCTGCAGGTGGGCGACAAGATGGCCGGCCGCCACGGCAACAAGGGCGTCGTCAGCCGCATCCTCCCGGTGGAGGACATGCCCTTCCTGCCGGACGGCAGCCCGGTGGACATCGTGCTGAACCCCCTCGGCGTGCCTTCCCGTATGAACATCGGGCAGATCCTCGAGACGCACCTGGGCTGGGCCGGCAAGGTCCTCGGCGCCCACTTCGCGACCCCGGTCTTCGACGGCGCGAAGGAAGAGGACATCAAGGACTGGCTGAAGCAGGCCCACGACAAGAATACCCACGGGCCCGACACCAGCGGCAAGGTCATCTTGTTCGACGGCATGACCGGCGAGCCCTTCGAGCAGCCCGTGGTGGTGGGCTGCAGCTACATGCTCAAGCTGCACCACCTCGTGGACAACAAGATCCACGCCCGGAGCATCGGACCCTACTCCCTCATCACCCAGCAGCCCTTGGGCGGCAAGGCGCAGTTCGGCGGCCAGCGCTTCGGCGAGATGGAAGTCTGGGCGCTCGAGGCCTACGGCGCGGCCCATGTGCTGCAGGAACTGCTGACCTACAAGTCCGACGACATGCACGGCCGCACCCAGATCTACCAGGCCATCATCAAGGGCGAGACCATCAAGGACCCGGGCCTGCCGGAGAGCTTCAACGTCGTGAAGAAGGAGCTGAACGCCCTTTGCATCGACGTGGAGATGCTCACCCGGGAGGAGCTGGAGCCCGGGGCGGAGGAGACCGAGGCCTCCTTCTCCATCGACGCCTGATCCCGCCCGTTCCCAAGCAGCTCCGCGCCGCCCGAAACCTCTGACCTGAAGAGGCCCTCATGTTCCCCGAAGCCACCAACATCAACGCCTACGAGTGCATCCGCGTCACCCTGGCCAGCCCGGACAAGATCCGGTCCTGGTCCAAGGGCGAGGTGACGAAGCCCGAAACCATCAATTACCGCAGCCTCAAGCCCGAGCGCGACGGACTGTTCTGCGCCCGGATCTTCGGGCCCGTGAACGACTGGGAATGCCTCTGCGGCAAGTACAAGCGCCAGAAATTCAAGGGCGTGGTGTGCGACAAGTGCGGCGTCGAGGTCACCAAGAAGGCCGTTCGCCGCGAGCGCATGGGCCACATCCAGCTCGCGTCGCCCGTGAGCCACGTCTGGTTCTTCAAGGGCGTCCCTAGCCGGATCGGCTACCTGCTGGACATCCCCCTCAAGGACCTCGAGCGCGTGCTCTACTTCGAGGCCTACGCGGTCACCGACGCCGGCTCCACGGGACTGAAGGAAGGCGAGATCCTGGGCGAGGACAAGTACCGCGAGTACCGCTCCCAGCACGGCGAGGGCTTCAAGGCCCAGATGGGCGCCGAGGCCATCAAGGAGCTGCTCAAGCAGGTGGACATCGAGGCACTGGCGGTCGAGCTGCGCCACTCGATGAAGCACGAGACGTCCTCGCAGAAGCGCACCAAGATCGCCAAGCGTCTCAAGGTCGCCGAGGCCTTCAAGCGCAGCGGGAACCACCCCGACTGGATGATCCTGGACGTGGTGCCCGTGTTGCCTCCGGAACTGCGCCCCCTGGTGCCACTCGACGGCGGCCGCTTCGCGACCTCCGACCTCAACGACCTCTACCGCCGGGTGATCAACCGGAACAACCGACTCAAGAAGCTCCTGGAGCTGCGCGCCCCCGACGTCATCGTGCGCAATGAGAAGCGCATGCTGCAGGAGGCCGTGGACGCGCTCTTCGAGAACGGCAAGCGCGGCCGCCTCCTGCGCGGCGTCTCCAACCGCCCCCTGAAGTCCCTCAGCGACGCACTGAAGGGCAAGCAGGGCCGCTTCCGCCAGAACCTGCTGGGGAAGCGCGTGGACTACTCGGGACGCTCCGTCATCGTCGTGGGCCCCGAGCTGAAGCTGCACCAGTGCGGCCTGCCGAAAAAGATGGCCCTCGAGCTGTTCAAGCCCTTCATCTTCAACCGCCTCGAGCACAAAGGCTACGCGGCCACGATCCGCCAGGCCAAGGAGATGGTCGAGCAGGGCGTGCCCGAGGTCTGGGACGTCCTGGAGGAGTGCATCAAGGACCATCCGGTCCTCCTCAACCGGGCCCCCACGCTGCACCGTCTCGGCATCCAGGCCTTCCAGCCCGTGCTGGTGGAGGGCAAGGCCATCAAGCTGCATCCGCTGGTCTGCACCGCCTTCAACGCGGACTTCGACGGCGACCAGATGGCCGTTCACGTGCCCCTGAGCCCCATGGCCCAGATCGAGGCGAAGGTGCTCATGATGTCCACCCAGAACATCCTGAACCCCGCCAACGGCAAGCCGAATGTGGTGCCCAGCCAGGACATCGTGCTGGGCGGCTACTACCTGACCAAGAAGCGCGCGGGACGCAAGGGCGAAGGCATGATCTTCGCCAACATGGACGAGGTCATCGCCGCGCACGAGGCCAAGGTCGTGGACACCCACGCCGTGATCCAGCTCCGCCACACCGGCGACGTGGTGGACACCGAGGCCTGGCATGCCGCGGATCCCAAGAAGCATTCCGAGCAGGAGGTCTTCGAGTGCCCGGCCAAGCGGGTGGAGCACGACCTCATCACCACCACGGTGGGCCGGGTCATCTTCAACCGGGCCCTGCCCGACGGGGTGCCTTTCATCAACGGCCTTCTGAAGAAGGAGGGCCTGCTCTCCCTGGTGAACCGCGCCTATAAGCTCAATGGGCCCGAGACCACCATCCAGATGCTCGACGCGATGAAGGACATCGGCTTCCAGTGGGCCATGAAGGCGGGCGTCTCGGTGGGAATCGACGACCTCGTCGTGCCCGGCAGCAAGCCCAAGCTGCTGAAGGGCGCCACCGAGGAGGTGCGCGGCATCGAGAAGGAGGCCTTCGAGGGCCGCCTGGACGCCCCCACGCGCTACAACCGCATCCTGGAAGTCTGGTCCAAGACCGCCGAGCAGGTGGCCGGGGACATGATGAAGGAGCTCGAGAAGCGCAACGACAACGACAAGTACCTCAACTCCATCTACATCATGGCCGACTCCGGCGCCCGCGGGTCCAAGACCCAGATCCGCCAGGTCGCCGGCATGCGCGGCCTCATGGCCAAGCCCAGCGGCGACATCATCGAGACTCCGATCACCGCGAACTTCAAGGAAGGCCTCACGGTCTTGCAGTACTTCATCTCCACCCACGGCGCCCGCAAGGGCCTCGCGGACACGGCGCTGAAGACCGCGGACTCCGGCTACCTGACCCGCAAGCTCGTGGACGTCGCACAGGACGTCATCATCAACGAGATGGACTGCGGCACCATGGACGGCATCGAGGTGGCGGCCATCGTCAACACCGACGGCACCATCCGGGCCCGCCTGCGGGACCGGATCATGGGCCGCGTCTCCCTCGAGGACGTGGTGGACCCCTACTCCAAGGAGACCATCGCGAAGGCTGGCACGCTCATCAGCGAGGACCTCGCCTTCAAGATCGAGACCTCCGGCATCGCCTCGGTCACGATCCGCTCGGTCCTCACCTGCGAGTCCAGGCGCGGCGCCTGTGCCAACTGCTACGGGCTGAACCTGAGCTCCGGCAAGCTGGTGGACCTCGGCGAGGCGGTCGGCGTCATCGCGGCCCAGTCCATCGGCGAGCCCGGGACCCAGCTCACCATGCGCACGTTCCACGTGGGCGGCGCCGCTTCCCGCGCCTCCGAGAAGAGCACCCACGAGGCCCAGATCAAGGGCCGCGTGAAGCTCGACGGCATCAAGTCCGTCATCAACCGGAAGAAGGAGATGGTCGCCCTCAGCCGCTCCGGCTACATCCTCGTGGTGGACCACGACGGCAACGAGCGCGAGCGCTACAAGGTCGCCCCGGGCGCCATCATCCGCGTGAAGGACGGCGAGGAGGTCGAGCCCAAGACCGTGCTGGCGGAGTGGGATCCCTACAACGACTACGTGATCACCGAAAAGGCCGGCCTCGCGGATTTCAAGGAGTTCGAGCCCAACGTCAGCTACGTCGAGGAGCGCGACCCCATCGCCGGCCGCTTCCGCCGGAAGGTCATCGATCCCACCGACGACAAGCTGCACCCCCATATCAACGTGAAGGGCGACAACCACAAGGTCCTGGTCCGCTACAACATCCCCACCAACGCCTACATCGAGGTGGAGGAGGGCCAGGAGCTGATGCCCGGCGACGTGCTCGCCAAGACGCCCCGCCAGCAGGCGAAGACCTCCGACATCACCGGCGGCCTCCCCCGCGTCACCGAGCTCTTCGAGGGCCGCAAGCCCAAGGATCCCGCCATCATCAGCGAGATCACCGGCCTGGTGAAGTACGGCAATCGCGTCCGCGGCAACCAGAAGGTCGCCGTCGAGAACCCGGAGACAGGCGACAAGGCCGAGTACCTGATCCCCCGGGGCAAGCACATCCAGGTCCAGGACGGCGATGAGATCCAGGCGGGCGAAAAGCTCACCGAGGGCGCCGTCAGCCCCCACGACATCCTCAAGGTGCAGGGGGAGAAGGCCCTCCAGGCCTTCCTTGTGAACGAGGTGCAGGAGGTCTACCGCGCCCAGGGCGTGACCATCAACGACAAGCACATCGAGATCATCATCCGGCAGATGATGCGCTGGGTCATGGTCACGGACGTGGGCGACACGCCGCTCATCGTCGAGGAGAAGATCGACAAGAACCGCTTCAAGGACATCAACGAGACGGCCTCCAAGGAGAGCCAGGCCCCGGCCACCTGCGAGCCGCTGCTGCTCGGCATCACCAAGGCCGCCCTCACCTCCGAGTCCTTCATCTCCGCGGCCTCCTTCCAGGAGACCACCCGCGTGCTCACCGAGGCCGCCCTCGAGGGCCGCGTGGACTACCTCCGCGGCCTCAAGGAGAACGTCATCCTCGGCCGGCTCATCCCGGCGGGCACGGGCATGGCGATCTACCGCAACATCGAGATCGAGGAGGGCCAGTACCCCGAGGTCACCTACACCGACACCCTCGGCGGGGACTTCGAGGATGACGAATACAGCCGCATGGCCGCCCACGTCGAGGAACTCCAGGGATTCCAGGAGATGGACGGCGAGGACATCTAAGGCAGGCGGTCGTCCGAAAAGGCAGGAGCCCCGGCACTCCGGGGCTCCTGCGCGTTAGGGGTTCAAGCTTTCCGCTGCTATCCTGGAAGTTGCCAGAAATATCAACGCCTCCCTCCGAGGCAACGACCTCTGCAAGAAGCCCACCTCCCCAGTGATCTGGCCGGAGGGTTTCGTGGAGGGATCGTCGGAGAGAGGCCCGTAAGGCCGCACCGGGCGGCCAGGAGTCCCCATGAACACCCTGACCTTCAATCCCACCACCGTCTTCGTCGACCTCGGAGGCACGCCAATCTCGATCGAGACCGGCCGCATCGCCAAGCAGGCCGCCGGCTCCGTGATCGTCCGCCAGGGCGACACCATGGTGCTGGTGGCGGTCTGCCACGCCGCCCCGAGGGAGGGCATCGACTTCTTCCCCCTCACCGTGGACTACCGAGAGCCCGGCTTCTCCGCGGGCAAGATCCCCGGCGGCTTCTTCAAGCGCGAGGGGCGCCCCACGACGAAGGAGACCCTCACCAGCCGCCTGATCGACCGCCCCATCCGCCCCCTCTTCGAGGAGGGCTACAACGGCGACACGATGATCACCGCCCAGGTGATCAGCTTCGATGGCGAGCACCAGCCCGATACCCTGGCGATGGTGGGCGCCTCTGCGGCCCTCATCATCTCCGAGATCCCCTTCAACAACCCCGTGGGCGGCGTCCGGGTGGGCCGCATCGGCGGCAAGCTGGTGGTGAACCCCACGGTCAGCCAGCGCGGCGAAAGCGACCTGGACCTGCTCGTCGCCGGGACCGAGGACGCCCTGGTGATGGTGGAATGCGGTGCGAAGGAGGTCCTCGAGGCCGACATGGTGAAGGCGCTGAACTTCGGCCATGACCAGGTCAAGGTGCTCGTGAAACTCCAGAAGGAGCTGCAGGCCAAGGCCGGCCGCCCCAAGCTCGTGCCAGTCAAGGCCGAGATGGACGACGCGCTCTACGGCCAGATCGCCGCCAAGTACGGCGAGAAGCTCATGGGCGCCCTCACCATGAAGGTCAAGATCGAGAGCTACAAGGCCATCGACGCCCTCAAGAAGGAGGCGGTGGCCGAGTTCACCGCCGAGGCTCCCGAGAAGAAGAAGGACGTGACCGCGGCCTTCGACCTGCTGAAGGAGACCCTCTTCCGCAACGCCATCCTCAAGCAGGGCGTGCGCCTGGACGGCCGGGCCTTCGACCAGATCCGCCCCCTCAACATCGAGGTGGGCGTCCTGCCCGCCGCGCACGGCAGCTGCCTCTTCACCCGCGGCGAGACCCAGGCCATGGTCACCGCGACGCTGGGCACCATGGACGACGTGCAGTACATCGACGGGCTGGAGGAGGAGTACGAGAAGAAGTTCTACCTCCACTACAACTTCCCGGGCTACTCCGTGGGCGAGTGCAAGCCCAACCGCGGCCCCGGCCGCCGGGAGATCGGCCACGGCGCCCTGGCCGAGCGCTCCATCATGGCCATGCTGCCCAGCCAGGAGGAGAACCCGTACACGGTGCGCGTCGTCTCCGACATCACGGAGAGCAACGGCTCCTCCAGCATGGCGACCATCTGCGGCGGCACCCTGGCCCTGATGGACGCGGGCATCAAGCTGAAGGCCCCGGTGGCCGGCGTGGCCATGGGCCTGGTGAGCGACGGCGAGAAGTTCGTGGTGCTCTCCGACATCGCCGGACAGGAGGACCACTACGGCGACATGGACTTCAAGGTCGCGGGCACCGCCCAGGGCATCACCGCCCTCCAGATGGACATCAAGATCGGCGGCATCACCACCGAGATCCTCACCAAGGCTCTCGACCAGGCCAAGGCCGGCCGCCTGCACCTCCTGGAGGCCATGGGCTCGGTCCTCGCGGTCCCCCGCGCCGAGTTCGCCCGGAACGCGCCCCAGATGCACAGCATCCAGCTCCCCAAGGAGAAGATCCGCGACGTCATCGGCAAGGGCGGCGCGACGATCCGCAACATCATCGACGTCTCCGGCTGTTCGGTGAACATCGATGACAACGGCCTCTGCCAGGTCGCCGGGCCCACCCAGGAGAAGCTGAACATCGCGCTCAAGATGATCGGCGACCTCATCCAGACCGCCGAGGTGGGCAAGACCTACCTGGGCAAGGTGGCCAAGGTCGTGGAGTTCGGCGCCTTCGTGACCATCCTGCCGGGCCTGGACGGCCTCCTCCACGTCTCGGAGATGGCGCCCCACCGCGTCAAGAACCCCGCTGACGAGGTCAGCGAGGGCCAGGAGATCATGGTCAAGGTCATCGGCATCGACGAGAAGAACGGCAAGATCAAGCTCAGCCGCAAGGCCCTGCTGGCCGAGGCCGACTAGTCCCCCCGCCCTGGCGGAAGGGACGCTCCTCCGCCCGTAGCGCGCCTGTCCGCCGGAATCCCCCGGGCCCTGCCCGGGGGATTGTTCTGTCGGGGGCGACTGTTCATGCCTGGAGCCTCCCCGGGTTGGACGCCTCCCGGGTTGGCCCGGAGCCCACCCAACCGCCCTCGCCGGGGGGTATTGTTTCCGGAACGCAACAAGGGCCCCTTGCGGGGCCCTTGGCGATCCACAAGTCGTGGAGCTTGAACGTTAGAAGCGGACCGCGAACACGCCGGAAAGGACGTCGGCGTAGGCCATCGGGAACCGCTGGGTGAAGGGGGCCTTGCCCATGTCGAAGCTGTGGCCGGCAGCGCCCTCGCTGCCTTCCATCCAGACGTTCCGCACCTTGACGACGTAATGGGCCACGGCTCCGGGCAGCAGGCCGTCCTTGAGCATGGGCTGGGCGAACTGCTCCATCACCGAGAAGGGCGGGAGGTTCAGCACCTGGCGGGCGCCGATGCCGCCGGTGTGGCCCACGCGGACTTCGCGCAGGGGCACACCGAAGGCGGGCGTCAGGGCGTTGTAGATCGTCACGATGTAGCCACTGGGCTGGCGCAGGTCGTTCACCGCAGGCTGCCAGGTGATCTGGACACTGGAGTAGCCGTTGATGGTGAAGTCGGAGGGGCCGGTGCCGTTGCCGTCGGCGACCTTGTAGGAGGGGGCCGTCGGGGCAGGGGCGCCGGTCGTCGGGTTGACCGCGTTGCCGTTGAAGATGTCCAGCATGGTGCCGATGTTGCCGGCAGGGTTGCCGTCGGCGTAGTTGGTCACCAGGTCGTTGATGTAGAGCTGGCGGACGGGCGTGACGACGGGCTTCAGGTCGCTGAGGAGGGTGTGCCCCTTCGGCGCGATGAGGCCGAGCTGGACGACGCGCTTCAGGACCGGGTCAGCCGGGTTGGGGAAGAGCGGGGACTGGACCTTGGCGACGAAGTTGTGGTTGACGTGGACCACCTCGACGTACTCGCTGGGCAGCCATTCGGTTGCGTAGGCCCGCATCACGTTGGGGAAGGAACTGCCCGCGACGTCGCCGTTGCCCGTGTTCCACCACTGGGCGATCACCGGCGCGCCGGGTTCGATGCCCGCCTCGCCGAGGAGCGTCGAGTAGGAGGCCCCGTTCTGCGTGGTCTTCGTGCCGCGGTCCTTGATGCCATAGACCACGATGCTGTTCTGCATGTAGCCGTCCAGCGTGTTCACCGCCGTGTTGTCGAAGGTGGAGACGTCGGTGGGGGGGGCGGTGACGTCGGTGGCCGGATCCATCAGCTTCACCCGGGCGGCCAGGCCGAACTGGGCCGGGGCTCCCATAATGTTGCGGAGGAGCTCGAACTCACTGCGGCGCCAGGTGGCGATCGAGGTGTTGCTGTTCAGGGCCTGGTTCGGGGCGCCGAGCTGGCCGTTGAGCTGGGCGAAGGAAATCTGGGCGTTCGTGATGGTCAGGCCGGCGCCGACCATGTTGAAGGCCGGGGCGGTGGAGCGTCCGCCGGAGGCGAAGACGCTGCTGCCCGCGGTGAGCATCGAGCCGCCCCAGGTCGCATAGGCGTTGGGGGCCGTCGCGAAGGTGCTGTCCTTCTTCATCCAGAGGAAGAAGACGCGATCGCTGTTGGCGGTGCTGATGTTCGCCGGGTTGGCGTTGGCGTCCAACCACTCGAAGGTCGGCATGAAGGGCCAGTTGGCCGGGACCGCGTTGCCGACCAGCAGGTGGTTGTAGGAACCCACGGAATTGTCGATGGACTGGTCCGTGCCGAACTGGTTGAAGAGGAAGTAGCGGCTGGCGAGCTGGGCGTAGCCGCGAATGCCGCTGAAGGGCACCTCGGTGTTGTTGCCGCCGCCGGCCGGGGTCGAGTAGGCGTTGGGGAAGTTGAGGTGCAGGTCGGCGTTGTTGGGGATCCACAGGGAGTTGGTCACCATGTGGATGGGCTGGTGGACGCCGCCGTTGGTCACGGTCACGCCGGATCCCGTGAAGGTGACGCCGGTGTTGACCGGATAGCCCATCTTGCCGAAGTAGTTGCCGGGATCGTTCTCGGCGAGGGGCAGCGGGCCGCCGACGGGGCCGGGGTAGTTGCCGGTGAAGAAGAAGCGGGCGTTGCCACTCATGTTCGGCGTGGCCACCTGCATCACGTCCTGCTCGGTGAAGAGGTTGGCGCTGCCGGCGGCGGGATAGCCCGCGGCCGTGTTGGTCACGATGGTGGGCCAGGTGTAGCTGAACCGCAGGCGGGAGTCCGTGATGGCGCCGGAGCCGACGGAGAAGCCGTCGAAGTTCTGGAAGCCGGTGGCGGAGGCGCTACCGGAGTAGAAGACCGGGCGCCCGGGGACGGCCTGGAAGTAGTCGATCTCGCTCTGGACCTTGCCGGCGTACCAGCGGGACTTGGGGATCCCGCCCATCAGGTCGCGGACCCCGTCGTCCCCGTAGTGCTGGGCGGGGAAGAGCGGGTAACGGGAAGACGTGAAGCCGTTGTTCCCCACCGTCGGGGAGATGCCGGTGGTGTTCGAGAACAAGTAGGGCGAGTTACTCGGGATGACCTTGGCGTCCGCCTCGTTGTTCGAGTAGGCGCCGCTCGGGCTGACGGGCACCTGCTCGACGTTCGGGCGGGCCGGATTGGCCTCGGGCGTGCCACCACGGAACTGGATGTAGGCGGGACCGGAGTAGCCGCCGCCGGTGCCCGTGACACCGGCCGCCCGCGGGGCGGGGTTCAGCTGCTGGTTGAGCGGGTTGGGGCTGTAGAGGGGGGCCATGCCGTCATCGAGGCCGTCCACCGTGTGCCAGCTGCCGGCGGTGTAGAGGCCGAAGGGCAGGGTGTAGAGGGGCATGGCGCCGCCGCCCTTGGTGATGTCGTCCGCGGCCTGGGGAAGCTTGTTGGCCGGGACGGGCACGCCGCCGAAGGCCGCGATCTTGGCGTTCATGGCCGTGATCTTGGTCTTCAGGACGGAGGGAACCTGGAGGACGTAGCGTCCGCTCGGGGCCGCGGGGAGCGCCGCGCCGAGGGCCTTCGAGGCGCCCAGACCCTTCGGGGCCAGCATCTTGCTGGCGGCGACGATGTTCGGGACGTTGTTGCCGAAGTTGTAGGTGATCTGGGTGCCGGCCGCGGGGCCGCCATTGCCGGCCACCGGGATGTTGCTCACGCTCGCCAGGGCCTTCTTGCCGTCCTTGCCCTCGCCCACCTTGATGGAGCCAGGGCCGCCGGCGTTGGCGTTGCCGAACAGGTCGGACCCGTAGGTCACCGTCGAGGAGACGTCCACCAGCTCGCGGCGGAGGAAGTCGTTCGACACGCCGTAGGGCAGGTAGCTGAAGACGTAGCGCTCGATGCCGAACACGCTGCTGGCGGAAGTGTTGGTGTTGCCCGAAGTGGTCCAGACGCCGCGGACGGCGTCGTTCAGGTCGCCATTGCCCGAGTCGCCGCGGAACCGGAAGCGGCTGTTGAAGATCTTCACCGTGCCGAAGACCGGGAAGATGTTGCGCAGGGCGGAGTTGGCGCGGCCGTACTGGTCCTCGCCCACGATGCCGAAGCCGTAGGAGCCCAGGCCGATGTAGCGGCTCAGGGTGTACTGG
>JBDIBF010000005.1:0-72410 GCA_039812765.1 Holophagaceae bacterium | reverse complement strand
GGGTCGCTGCGGTCGTACTCGAACCAGTTGAAGCGGCGGGTCTTGTAGGGGCAGTTGTTGGCGCAGTAGCGGGTGCCCACGCAGCGGTTGTAGACCTGCTGGTTGAGGCCCTCCTCGCTGTGCACCGTCGCGATGACGGGGCACACGTTCTCGCAGGGGGCGTTGCCGCACTGCTGGCACAGCATCGGCTGGTGCACGACGCCGGGCTCCTCCTCGGAGCCGGTGTAGTAGCGGTCCAGGCGCATCCAGTGCATCTCGCGCTTGCGCCGCACCTCGTCCTTGCCGACGACGGGGATGTTGTTCTCGGCCTGGCAGCTGATGACGCAGGCGGAGCAGCCGCTGCACTTGGACAGGTCGATGACCATGGCCCACTGGTGCTGGCCCTTGGGGTGCGGGTTGTAGAGGCTGGGGTGGGCGGCGGTGGAGCCGCCGGAGTGCTCGTGGGGACGGGCGCTGGCGGGGTCCGCGGCGTAGGCCGCCAGGGCCAGCTCCCGCACGGGCTCCCGGCCCTCCATCAGGTGGTGGTCCTGGGTGCAGGCCAGTTCCATCCGCTGGGGCGTGGGGCTCACCTCGACGGGGAGGCCCTGGTAGCTGCGGAGGGGGCCGTTCCCCGCGAGGGGGAAGGCGTCGGCGCCGACGCCGGTGCCGTGCTTGCCGGCCCTTACGCGGCCATAGCCCAGGGCCACCGCCACGGCGCGGCCGTGGAGACCGGGCTGGACCGCCACCGGGAGCACCAGGTCGGGGTGGCCCGCGGCCTTCAGCCGGACGACGTCCCCCTGCTTCAGCTTCATCCGCTCGGCGGCGCCGGGGCTGAGCTGGGCGTAGTTGTCCCAGGTGATCTTGGTGATGGGGTCGGGCAGCTCCTGCAGCCAGGGATTGTGGGCGTGGCGGCCGTCCAGGTTGCCGGCCTTCGTGTAGAGGAGCAGCTCGAATTCCGAAGCCTTGGGGGCCGGACGGGCCGACCACTCGGCCTGGGTCTTGGCGCGGTCCTCCTTGTAGGCGGGCGCGGCGGTGGCGGCGCCGAGCTCCACGAAGCCCTTCTGCAGGGCGGCGTGCCAGAAGGCGTCGAAGTCAGGGCCGCCGGCCTTCGGGAAGACCTCGGCCTTCCAGAGGGCCTTCACCTGCTCCAGGGCCGGGGCGGGGGCGCCGGCCCAGGCCGCGAAGGATTCGGCGGCGTCGCGGGTGCCGAGCAGCGGCTCCAGCAGGGGCTGGTGGAGGCTCCAGGTGCCGGTCACCGCGTGGCTGTCCCGCCACGCCTCGAGGGCGTGGTGGTCCGGGGCGAGGTGGGTGCACAGCGCGGCGGTCTCGTCGTCATGGCGCAGCACGCCCACCTTCAGGGGCACCTTGGCGGCGGCTCCGGCGAAGCCGGGGACCTCGAAGGCCGGGTTCGCGTCCAGCACCACGAGGGCGTCCACCTTCCCGGCCCCCATCTCCGCGAGCAGCGCGTCGAGGGCCGCGTCGTCGCCCTGGCGCTGGAGGCTGGGCCGCGCGAGGTCGAGGGTCGCGCCTTCGTTGCCCAGGGCGCGGTTGATCCGCGCGGCGAAGACCTGGGCGTGGAGGTCGTTGATCCCGCAGGCCACGAGGCTGCGGCCCCGGTGCTCCCACAGCTCCCCGGCGAGGCCCTCGACCTTGGCGAGCACTTTGGCTTCGAGGCCGCGGGACGGCGCCGGCGCGGAGATCCCGGCGTGGTGCTCCACGGCGGCCGCGAGGTGCTCCAGGAAGGCCGCGGCCTCCGAGGGCGCCACGCGGATGCGCGTGTCGGCGTTGGAGCCCGTGAGGCTCATGCCGGACTCCACCTGGACGTGGCGGGACATGCCCCGGCCCTCGCCTTTGGCGTCGGGATTGCGGCGGCTGGCGTAGGCGCGGCCGAAGCCCGCCGGATTGATCCAGGTGCCCAGGAAGTCGGCTTCCACGCCGAGGACGTAGTCGGCCTTCTCGAAGCGGTAGTCAGGTACGAGGCGGACGCCGTGGGTGCGGGCGTAGGCGTCGGCCAGGGCCGAGGCGCTCACCGGGTCGGCCTGCACGAGCCGTCCGTCGGGGAAGGCCTTGAGGAAGGCTTCCACCCCGCGGCGCAGGGTGGGGCTGGTCAGGGTGCCGGACAGCACCCGCACGCTGCGGGCGGCCTTGAAGCGCGCGGCGAGGTCGGCGTCGAGGGCGGTCCATTCGACGTCCTTCCCCCCGGACCTGGGGCCGCGGAGCCGGCCGCCGTCATAGAGGTCGCGGAGCTGGGCCTGGCCCACCGCGCAGAGGGCGCCCCGCCCGACGGGATGCTCAGGGTTGCCCTCCAGCTTGATCACGCGGCCGTCCCGGCTCTTCGCCAGGGCGCCACAGCCCGCGGCGCAGCCGGCACAGGTGGTGGCGAACCAGAGGTCGGTGCCGGGGGTGAAGCCCTCCCGCGCCTGGAGCAGGGACATGGCCTTGTGGGCCTTCTTCGAGTCGCAGCCGCTGGCGAGGCCGACGGCGAAGCCCACGCCGCTCCAGCGGAAGAAGTCGCGGCGGCTCAGCTGGCGGACGGACTCGCCGACGGGAAGCTCCTCGTCGAACTCCGCCTTGGAGGCGCGGACCTCCCGCCGCTTCTGCCCGAGGCTTTTCCAGAGTCGCATCGGATCTCCTCAGTGGTGGCAGGCCGAGCAGTCGGTGGGGGCCGCGGCGGGCTTCCCGGACTGCAGGGACTTCTGGTTGGTGTCGCGGTGGCAGGTCAGGCACTCGCCCATGGTCAGGGCCTTGGCCTGGTAGACCGCGTCCATGGTCTGGATCTCGCCATGGCAGTTCTGGCACGCGACCCCGGCGCCGATGTGGCGGCTGTGGTCGAAGTAGACGAAGGCGGGCAGGCGGTGGATGCGCGCCCATTCGACGTTCCGCCCCTCCTGGAAGGCCTTCGTGAGTTTCGCGATCTCGGGGCTGGGCTCCTTGGAGCCGGGGCGGTTCACGATCTTCTCGTGGCACTTCATGCAGGTGCTGAGGGGCGGGATGCCGGCGTGGCGGCCCTTCTCGGCGGCGGTGTGGCAGAACTGGCAGTCCATGCGGTTCTCCCCGGCGTGGACCCGGTGGGAGTAGGCGATGGGCTGCTGGGGCTGGTAGCCGGAGTGGTCCCCGGTCAGGCGGAGCTCCGCCGTGGAGAAGCCCACGAAGGCGGCCAGGACGGCGCCGACCCCCGAGGCGAGGAGGGTGGTGCGCAGCTGCATGTCAGCTCCGCGCGCCGCTGCGGCGGTTCCAGATCACGAGCTGGGGCCTGCGCCACAGGTACCAGACCGGGACCACCAGGAAGTGGACGAGGCGGGTGAAGGGGATGGCCAGGAACACCAGGAAGCCCGACACCATGTGGAGCTTCGGTCCCCAGGGCAGGGAGACGATGAACTCGGGGCGGGGGGCGAGCAGGAGCACGCTGCGCAGGTACGGGACGGCGGCGCTGGCGTACCAGGAGGAGCCCCAGCGGTAGCGCAGGGCCGTGTCGATGCCCGTGGCGATCTGGATGAGGAGCAGCGTGAGGAGCACCCGGTCCATGGGCGTGGTCACCGCGACGACCCGCGGGTTGTAGAAGCGCCGGACCATGAGGGAGCAGACGCCGAAGAGGGCCAGCAGCGCGCCGATGAGCGCCGTGCTCTCGAGGATGAACAGGCGCAGGGGGTTCGAGTTCCACCAGAGGATGGTCTTGGGGAAGAGGAAGCCCGTGAGGTGGCCGCCCAGCACCCAGACCAGGCCCCAGTGGAAGAAGTTCGAGCCCCAGAAGAGCTGCTCGTTCTCCAGGAACTGGCTGCTCAGGCTGGAGTAGCTGAAGGGCCTGGAGGTGAAGCGCAGGATGCCCACGCCGATGGCCAGGGCCAGGGCGATGTAGGGCAGGCCCACGAAGAGGAAGGTGTTGAGGAAGCTGTTAGGCATGGTTCGCCTCCGGGCCACGGAAGCCGTGGCCGTTCGCGTGGTCGTGGCTGCACGTGCAGGCGTGGTCGGCGCCCATGGCGGGGGCCTCCGGCGCCGGCGCCAGGGCGCGGAGCATCAGCTCCAGGGATTCCAGGAGGTGGTCGTAGGGCGCCGCGCCCTCCAGCTTCGGGCGGAGCTTCTCGAGGGCCGGCAGGATGCAGTCCCGGGTGAGGTCCCGCGCGTCGGCGGGATCCAGGGCCGGCAGCAGCCGCAGCACCGTGGGCAGGTGGTCCGGCAGGTTGGAGCCCTCCTCGATGCCGTGCTCCCGGTGGCTCTGGCGGAGGTTCGCCATGAAGGAGCCGCGCTTGTAGGTCTCGCCGAAGAGGTGCCAGCCCAGGTCCAGGCTGCAGCTCGGGTTCATGTCGAAGGCCTGGGTGTAGGTCTCCTCCAGCTCCTGCAGGGAGCCGAGCTGGACGTGGAGGGCGAAGGCCTCCAGCAGGTCCTCCCAGATCTCCGCGTACCACTTCATGGACTCGGCGAGGGCGATGGCCTGGCCCCGCGTCGCCTCGGTGGGGTACTCGAGGAGGGGCGCGATGCGGGCGATGAAGCCGAAGTTGAGGAACATCAGAGCCCCCTCTCCGGAGCCTCGCGGAAGCCGATGCCGGCGAGCCCCTTGTTCTCCAGCGGGTTCTTGAGCACCTCGATGGCCTGCTCCCGGTGGCTGGGCGGGATGACGAAGCGCTGCTCGAAGGTGGGCAGGGAGGTGAGCTTGTAGATCTCCTCGGCCTCCTCGGGGGAGCAGTCGGCCTCCCGCAGGGCGCGCTTCGCGACGTCCACGTCCACGTCGCCCACGGTGAGGGCGCGGCGCCACAGGCGCACGGCCATCTGCTTCTTCATGGCGTAGCGCACGGGGCCCTCCTGGCCGGCGGCGAAGAGGGAGGCCAGGTAGGCCATGGGCACGCGGGCGTCGTCCAGGGCGTGGAAGAGGTTGTCCACGTCGTTGGAGAGGAGCCCGTCCTCCTGGGTGGCCGTCACCGGCGCCAGGGCGGGGACGTAGAAGAGCATCGGGAAGGTGCGGTACTCGGGGTGCGGCGCCAGGGCGACGCCCCAGGTCTTCACGAACTTGTAGACCGGGCTCTGCTGCGCGGACTTGATGACCGCGTCGCTGATGCCGGCGCGGCGCGCCTCCGCGATGACCTTCGGGTCGTGGGGGTCGAGGATCATGTCGCGGTGGGCGTCCACCAGCTCCTCGTCCGGCCGCAGGCCGGCCTCGGCGATCTTGTCGGCGTCGTACAGCACCACGCCCATGTAGCGGATGCGGCCCACGCAGGAGTGGAAGCAGGCCGGCGCCTGGCCGGTCTCCACGCGGGGGTAGCAGAGCAGGCACTTCTCGCTCTTCCCGGTGTTCCAGTTGTAGAAGACCTTCTTGTAGGGGCAGGCCGACACGCAGAAGCGCCAGCCGCGGCAGACCTCCTGGTTCACCAGCACGATGCCGTCCTCGCCGCGCTTGTAGAGCGCGCCCGAGGGGCAGCTCGCCACGCAGGCGGGGTTGAGGCAGTGGTTGCAGATGCGGGGCAGGTAGAACATCACCAGCTGCTCGATGGAGAGGAGCTGGAGCTGCTGCTCCTCCGTGAGCGCCTGGAGATTCGGATCGTTGCGGGCGTAGAGGGGCGAGCCGCCCAGGTCGTCGTCCCAGTTGGGGCCGGCCTTCACCTCCATGTACTCGCCGGTGATCTTGGAGACCGGGCGGGCCGTGGGCTGGTCGTCCCCTTCGGGGGCGTTGAACAGGTTCTCGTAGTCGTAGGTCCAGGGCTCGTAGTACTCGTCCAGCGTCGGCAGGTTGGGCTGGTAGAAGATGCGCTTGAGGAAGTTCCCCTTGCCGCTGGACTTGAGCTGCAGCTTCCCGTCCGCGACCTCCCAGCCGCCGCGGTAGTGCTCCTGGTCCTCCCACTTCGTGGGGAAGCCCGTGCCGGGCTTGGTCTCCACGTTGTTCCACCACATGTATTCGGCGCCCTTGCGGTCCGTCCACACGTTCTTGCAGGCGATGGAGCAGGTGTGGCACCCGATGCACTTGTCCAGGTGGAACACCATCGAAACTTGAGAGCGGATGTCCATGGCGTCCCCCTTACCAGACGAGCTGACCGAGCTTGCGCACGTAGACGGTGGTCTCCCGGTTCACGCCCGTGGGACCCCAGTAGTTGAAGTGGTAGGTGAACTGGCCGTAGCCGCCGAGCATGAGGTTGGGCTTCAGGCGCGCCCGGGTGAGGCTGTTGTTCATGCCGGCCCGGCGGTAGCCGCGGGTCTCGGATTTCGGCACGGAGTAGGTGCGCTCGGTGGCGTGGTAGATGATGCACGCCCCCTTGGGGATGCGGGCGGAGACGTTGGCGCGGGTGACCACGGCGCCGTTGTCGTTGTGCACCTCCACCCAGTCGTTGTCCTGGATGCCGATGGCCCGGGCGTCCTCCTCGCTGAGCCAGAGCGGCTCCACCCCGCGGGAGAGCGTGAGCATGCGCTCGGTGTCGCCGTAGGTGGAGTGGATGTGCCACTTCCCGTGGGGCGTGAGCAGGTTCAGCCGGGCGGTGGGGCCCACCTCCTTGCTGAGCTTGATGTCGCCCAGCACCTGGGCCGGGGGCGTCGGCTTGTAGGTGGGCAGGTGCTCGCCGAAGGCGATGTAGCCCTCGTGGTCCAGGTAGAGGTGCTGGCGGCCCGTCAGCGTGCGCCAGGGCACCATGCGCTCCACGTTGTAGGTGAAGGGCGAGTAGGGGCGCTTCTCGTCCACGATGCCGGACCAGATGGGGCTGTTGATGACGCGCCGAGGCTGGGCCTGCAGTTCCTTGTAGGTCCGCGTGACCCCCCGGTTCTTCTCGCCCAGGTCCTTGAGGGGCACGCCCGTCCGCTGCTCCATGTATTCATAGGCGCGGTAGGCCAGCTCGCCGTTGGCCTCGGGGGCGAAGTAGAGCAGCACGTTGGCCGCGTCCACGTCCTCCCGGAGGCTGGGGCAGAGGTGGCCGTCCACCAGCTCGTTCGGGTTCTCCTTCGCGTACTTCTCGTACAGGTCGGCCACCGGGTACTTCACGCCGTGGGCGCCCAGGCCGTCCTTCACCTTGGGTCCGAAGGCGCAGAAGCGGTCGAAGATCTTGGTGTACTCGCGGGTGACCACCTTCATGGCCGGCATGGTCTTGCCCGGGATGGCCTCGCATTCGCCGGCCATCCAGTCCTTGATGGTGGGCTGGGCGATCTCCCCGGCGCTGTCGTGGCTGAGGGGCGTGGCCACCAGGTCCTCCACGGGGTCGGGGAGGTGCTTGCCCGAGAGCTCGCTCACGCGCTTGGCGACGGCCTTGAAGATCTCCCAGTCGCTCTTGGACTCCCAGACCGGGGGCACGGCCGCGGAGAGCGGGTTGATGAACCCGTGCATGTCCGTGGTGTTGAGGTCGCACTTCTCGTACCAGGAGGCCGTGGGCAGCACGATGTCGCTGTAGAGGGCGCTGGTGTCCATGCGGAAGTTCAGGTCCACCACCAGGTCGTACTTGCCGGTGGCCGCGGGCCGCCACACGACGTCCTTGAGCGTCCCCTCGGCGACCTCCTCGGCGATGGCGTTGGTGTGGGTGCCCAGGTAGTGCTTGAGGAAGAACTCATGGCCCTTGGCCGAGGTGCCGATGGCGTTGCCGCGCCAGATGAACCAGACCCGCGGCCAGTTCTCGGGGGCGTCGGGGTCCTCCATGGCGAACTTCAGCTTGCGGTCCTTGAGCTGCTGGACGGTGTAGTCCACCACGCCCGCCTCGTCCTTGGCGCCGGCGGCCTTGGCCTCGGTCACGAGGTGCATGGGGTTGCGGTCGAACTGGGGGTAGCAGGGCAGCCAGCCCAGGCGCGCGGCCAGGGTCTGCATGTTCATGGTGTGGCCCTGGGTGAGGGCGCTGCCGTCCGGCGTCGGATGGTACTGGCTGAACTCGCGCTCGTAGCGCCACTGGTCGCTGTTGACGTAGTGGAAGGAGGGGCCGTTCATGAGGCGGCTGGTGGGGCTCCAGTCCTTCGCCATGGCGATGGCGGTCCAGCTACCCACCATGGCCAGCTTCTCCTGGCCGACGTAGTGGGCGAGCCCGCCGCCGTTGCGGCCCACGCAGCCGCAGAAGGCCAGGGCGAGCTGGGCGGCGCGGTAGATCAGGTTGTTGTGGTACCAGTGGTTGATGCCGGCCCCGATGATGACCATGCACTTGCCCTGGGTGTGCTTGGCGGTGCGGGCCCACTCGCGGGCGAAGCGCAGGCAGTCCTTGCGGGAGAGGCCCGTGTGCTTCTCCTGCCAGGCCGGCGTGTAGGGCGCGGCCTCGTCGTCGAAATTCTTGGGATAGTCCCCGGGCAGGTCCCGCGCCACCCCGAACTGGGCCATCAGCAGGTCGTAGATGGTGGCCACCAGCGCCTCGGAGCCGTCGGCCAGGGCGATCCTCCGGGCCGGCACGCCACGGAAGGAGGTCCTGTCCGCGGCGAAGTCGTCGAACTGAACCTGGACCGGGTCCTGGCCCAGGAGGGTCAGGGCGGGGTTGATGGCGGTGTCGTCCTTGCCGTCCTGGAGGAGGAGGTTCCACATGCCCTGCTTGGTGCCCCAGCGGTCGCCCATGGAGCCCTTGGGCATCTTCGGCCGGGCCTCCACCTCGTCCCACATGAGGAACTTCCACTCGGGGTTCTCCACGTCCTGGTAGCGGGCGAGGCGCCCGGCGCGGAGCATCTGGCCGGGGCGGTAGCCGCCCTCCACGGGGTGCAGCTCCACCAGGAAGGGGGAGTCGGTGTACTTCTTGGTGTAGTCGAGGAAGTACGGCACCTGGTCGCGGTGGTGGGCCTCGCTGAGGATCACGTGGTTGACGGCCATCCAGAAGGCGCCGTCCTGGCCCTGGTGCAGGGCCATCCACTCGTCGGCGTACTTGGCCACCTGGTTGAAGTCGGGGCTGAAGACCACCATCTTCGTGCCGTTGTGGCGGGCCTCGGCTGCGAAGTGGCAGTCCGGCGTGCGGGTCATGTTGAGGTTCGAGCCCATCACCGCCAGGAACTTGGCGTTGTACCAGTCGGCGCTCTCATTCACGTCCGTCTGCTCGCCCCACATCTCCGGGGAGCTGGGTGGAAGGTCGCAGTACCAGTCGTAGAAGCTCAGGTTCACGCCACCCAGGAGCTGCAGGTACCGCGAGCCGGCGGCGTAGCTGAGCATGGACATGGCCGGGATGGGGCTGAAGCCCACCACCCGGTCCGGCCCGTGGGTCTTCACCGTGTGGATGTTGGCGGCGGCGATGACCTCCAGCACCTTGGCCCAGGACGTGCGGCGGAAGCCGCCCTTGCCCCGGGCCGTCTGGTACCGCTTGCGCTGCTCGGGATCGGCCTGGATGGCGGCCCATGCGTCTACGGGGTCGCCGTACTTGCCCAGGGCCTCGTCCCAGAGGTCCATGAGGGCGCCGCGCATGTAGGGGTACTTCACGCGGATGGGGCTGTAGAGGTACCAGGAGAAGCTGATGCCGCGCTGGCAGCCCCGGGGCTCGTAGGGCGGGATGTCCTTCTCCAGCTCGGGGTAGTCCACCGCCTGGAACTCCCAGGTGACGATGCCCTCCTTCACGTAGATGTTCCACGAACAGCTGCCGGTGCAGTTCACGCCGTGGGTGCTGCGCACGACCTTGTCGTGCTGCCAGCGGTTCCGGTAGAACTCCTCCCAGGAGCGCTTCTCGGGATCGACGATGTCGGTGATCCAGTGGCTCTGCGTGGTCATCGCGGTCTCCCTACGCTTTCGGGGTGAGGTTCTTCCGCACGCCGCGGAATCGCTTCCGGCCGAAGCGCCGGCCGAGCTCGAGGCTCCCCACCAGGCCGACGAGGCCCACGATGGGGAAGAGGATGTCCTTCTTCGGGGCGGGCTGGGTCCCGACGCTGTGGAGGAAGGAGGCCACCTGGAAGGCCTCCTCCGGCGTCAGGGCCTTCTTGGCGAAGACGTTCACCATGGTCGGGAAGGCCGGGTTCTCGATGGTGGTGGCGAGGTTCTTCCCGTACTTCCCGGGGGCCGCGTTGAGCTGCGGGCCCAGGAGGCCGCCGCCGACGAGGCCGGCGCCGCTGGCGGTGTGGCAGGAGATGCAGGCCGGTCCGCCGCCGGCGAAGCGCAGGCGCCCCTCGAACATCAGCTTCCCCTTCTGGAGGTCGAGGGCCGTCGGAGGCCGGTCGATGCCCTTGCTGCCGAGCACCTTGCCGCTCTTGGTCAGCTCGTCGATGAGCTTGAGGAGGGCGTCGGCGTCCGCCGCGCTGATGCCGAGGTCCGGCATCTTGACGTTGTTCATTTCCTTGAGGAGCTGGAGCGCGGTGGCGTCCCCCTTGTCGAAATAGGAGCTTGGGCCCTGAATAAAGCCCAGGGCCCACTCCCGAGGGCGCCGCTGGAGCACGCCCTTCAGGTCGGGGCCGGTCTTGGCCCCCGCGCCGATGGTGTGGCAGCTCATGCAGCTCTTGCGGAACAGCGCCTCCGCGTCCTGGGCGGCCAGGCTCGTCCCCGCGGCGAGCGCGAGGCACCAGGCGGTGGTCCTGAAGTGGCGGAGCATCCCATCCTCCCCGAGTTGGCCGCCGGAGCGGCGTGGTCTCGTGCTGTCGTGGCCCCTCGGCGCGGAAGGACATCCCGCGGGAGGACCCGCTCCGGTGGCTCCTGCAAGCCTGCGGCGCGTTCCGAAGAAGTTAGCGGGGCCTCCGGCGGCCTTTCAGTGATTAAGATCACTAGGTCTGAAATATTTTTCGGGCCCCCTCCAGCCGCTTCCGGAGGGCGAGGCCGGCTTTGTGCAGGAAGGGTTGTGATGGGTGAATGGGGTTTTGCGGGGGCCTTTGACCTTGGTCACGCCGCCCCTGCACAGAGTAGGAGGAGCCGGACCGGACCCCGGGACGGCCGTCCCGCTCCCCGGGACCGAGTTGGAGGCGTGACTGCCATGGCCC
Organism: Holophagaceae bacterium; assembly: GCA_039812765.1. Lineage (GTDB taxonomy): Bacteria > Acidobacteriota > Holophagae > Holophagales > Holophagaceae > JADJVL01. The sequence continues at coordinate 61,616 of JBDIBF010000005.1, read as the reverse complement.
TGCAGACCGCAGTGGATCCCCGAGCCCTCTTCCTCGGCCCCCAGGGCCAGAACGCCGAGGTCCTCGAGCGGGCCTTCGTCGAGGCCCTGCGGGACCACGTCTACTGGCGGCGGGGCCTCTGCTCCGATGATCCCGACGCCGTGGACCCCTTCCGGCAGACCGAGGCGGGCTTCGTGAACACCCAGACCGCGCTCTCCGCGGCGCTGCGCAAGCTGCTGGCCCGGCTGAAGGGCTCGGTGCCCTGCCACTCTCCGCGCTACCTCGGCCACATGATGGGGGACACGCTGATCCCCGCGCAGGTGGGCTACCTCGCGGCGATGCTGTACAACCCCAACAATGTCGCGGCGGAGGGCAGCCCGGTCACCAGCCAGCTGGAGGAGGAGGTCGCGGCGGACCTCGCGGAGCTGCTGGGCTTCGACCCGGCCCGGGCCTGGGGACACCTCTGCTCCGGCGGGACGGTGGCGAACCTCGAGGCCCTCTGGATCTACCGCAACCTCGCCCTCGCGCCGCTGCGGCTTCCCCGGAGCGGCGCCCTGCCACCCCTGCGGGACGCCGCGGGCAACCCGCTCGCGGGGCTGCCTCCGGAGAAGCTCCTGGGGCGCCTGCGGACCGAGGACCTGCTGGACCTGCATCGCACCCTGCCGCCGCTGTCCGGGGCGGTGCGCAAGGGCGGCGCCTTCCGCGTGCTGGTGTCCGCCATGGCCCACTACTCCTGGCGCAAGGCGGTGAACATCCTCGGCCTCGGGGAGGACCGCCTGGAGACGATCCCCGTGGACGCGGAGCTGCGCCTTGACCTGGAGGCCCTGGAGCAGCGGCTCGACGAGCTGGCCGCGGAAGGCGTCCCCGTGCTCGCGGTGGTGGGCATCGTCGGCACCACCGAGGGCGGGGGCGTGGATCCCGTGGACGGCATCCTGGAAGTCCGCCGCCGCCACGCCGAACGCCATGGCCGCTGGTTCTTCGTGCATCTGGACGCGGCCTATGGCGGCTACGCCCGGGCCCTCTTCCGGCGCCGGGACGGCGGCTTCCGGGAGCTCGCGGAGATGCAGGCCACCCTGGCGGTGCGGCCCGGCCTCCATGACGCCCTGGCCGCGGTGCCCGGCGCCGACAGCGTCACCGTGGATCCCCACAAGCTGGGTTTCATCCCCTATCCCGCCGGGGCGCTCGTGCTCCGTGACGGCGAGATGCGGGGCGTCACCACCCAGCGCGCCGCCTACATCAACCCCGAGGAGGAGAGCGACCACCTGGGCAGCTACATCCTGGAGGGCAGCAAGCCCGGCGCCGCCGCCAGCGCGGTCTGGCTGGCCCACCGCGCGGTGCCCCTGGACGAGGACGGCTACGGCGCCATCCTCGAGGAGTCCTTCCGGGCCAGCCGCGGCCTCGCGGAGCTGCTGGACAACCGCGTCTTCGGGGACTACGTGTGCCGGGTCTTCGAGACTCCGGACCTGGACGTCCTCCTCTACGCCTTCGGCCACACCGAGACGTCCACGCTCCACCGGGTGAACGCCCTGAATGAGATGGTGCTCTCCCAGTTCCCGCCCTCCCTCTCCGGGGGCTTCGCGCTCACGTCCACGAAGCTCACGCGCACGACCCACGGCCTGGCGCCGGTGCCCTTCCTCCGCCGCCTCGGCGTGCCGGCCAAGGCCTGGCGGGCGGGCTCGGAGCTGCTGGTCCTGCGCAGCGTGATGATGACGCCCTTCGTGGCGGACCCGAACGTGAAGGCCTTCTACCGCTCCGAGCTCATCAAGGCCTTCGAGGGCCTCCTCGGCCCTAGCCGCGTGCTCGAGGCCGCGGGGAAGGGGGCCGCGCGGTGAGCCGACCCCTCGGCCAGGCGCCCTCGGAGCACGGAAGCTGGGCCTTCCTCGGCCTGCCCCTGGCCGCGGCGCTGGTGGTCGCGCCCAGCGGGACCGGGGCCTGGCTGGCCGCGGCGGCGCTGGTGGCCTTCCTGGCCCGCGTCCCCTTGAAGCGCACGTTCAAGGCCCGCCGCGTGCTGGCCGGGGACCGAAGGATCCTCGCCATGGAAATCCTCGCCGGCCTCGGCGCGGCCTTCCTCGCCCTGCGGGGCATGCCCGCCCCGGCGATCCTGGCGACCGGCGCGGCCCTGGTGCCGGCCGCGGGCGCCCTGGCGATGGACTTCAAGGGCGGCTCCCGCACCCTGCTGGCCGAATCCCTGGCCATGCTCGCCCCCTGCCTGCTGGGCGGGGCGGTGGCCCTGGCCGGCGGCGCGTCGCCGCTCCTGGCGGGGCTCCTCGCGGCCGGGAGCTACCTGAGCCTCGCCGCCCCCGTGAGCTACCTGCGCGGTCTGCTCGCCCGGCAGAAGGGGCAGCCCGACGCCTCCCTGGCCCCGGCGGTCGCGGTCCATGGCCTGGCCTGCGCCGCCGCCTTCGGCCTCCACGCGGCCGGCGGCCTCGGCTGGCTCTGGCCGGCCTGGATGGCCGCCCTGGCGCTCCGGGCGGCGGCCGAGCCCTGGGTCTTCCGCCGGCTCCCCGACACCCGCAGCCTCGGGATCCGCGAAGTGGCGGTCTGCGTGGTGAGCGCCGCGGCCCTTGTGCTCTCCCTGCGCGGGCCCGCGCCGCTCGGTCCGTGAATCGGATCACACCGCCCCGGACAGGCTTTCGGATCCTCCCTATACTGAATATTCAGGACTGACTTAACCGAAACCATGCTCTTCACCGTCGCCACCGGATACGCGCTCCAGGCCCTGGCCCACATGCCGGAGGACGGGAGCTTCATGATGGCGAAGGAACTGGCGGAGCAACTGCACTTGCCGGCCCCCTACCTCGCGAAGATCCTGCAGAACCTGGCCCGGGCGGAGATCCTGGAGTCGGTGCGCGGGCCCAAGGGCGGCTTCCGGCTCTCCCGCCCCGCCCACCGCATCAGCGTGGGCGAGGTGCTCTCCGCCATCGAAGGTCCCGGCTCCCTGGACCGCTGCATCATGGGCTTCCCCGCCTGCGACTGCGAGAACCCCTGCCCCATGCACGACGCCTGGTCGGCGGTGAAGGCCCAGGTGGAGACCTCCATGACGTCCACCACGCTGCGGGACCTGCAATTGACGAAGGTGCGCCGCACGATCCTGATGTCCCCCGCGGCGGTGAAGCGGTCCAAGGGCTGAATGCGCGATTAAGGTTGGATTTCGGACGCCGTTTTCCTACTCTGGCTCTCACAGCAGGAGGAAGGCGATGGCGTCCGCAGGGGACCTCCATCTGCAGGCACGGCCCCTCGTCCGCGCGGGGCTCACCACGGCGGTCGTCTGCGGCCTGGTGGCCCTGGGCAGCCGGGCCGGGCGCTGGCTGGACCCGGCCCTCCTGGGCTACCTCCTGGCCTCGCTGTTCGCCTGCTTCGGCGTGGCCTACCGCTACTGGGAATGGGTGGAGCGGCCCGCGACCTGGATGTACTTCCGGGACCTGCTGCGGCTCTTCGCGACGCCCCGGGGCCTGCGCCTCCTGGCCCGGATCCCGGTCCTGGCCCTGGACCAGATCCTGCTCCAGCGCTTCATCGAGCGGCGCTCGCTGAAGCGCTGGGGCGCCCACGCCCTCATCGCCTGGGGCTGCCTGCTGGCCTTCGCCGTGACCTTCCCCCTGGTCTTCGGCTGGGTGCGCTTCACCAGCGAGGGGCTGAACCAGGACCGCTACCAGGCCTGGCTCTTCGGCTTCCCCGGCGGCAGCTTCCCGGTGCACAGCTTCGCGGGCTTCCTGGCCTTCCACGTGCTGGACGTGGCGGCGGCCATGGTGATCGCCGGGTGCGTGCTGGCCTTCGTCCGGCGCCGCCAGGACGAGGGCGACACCGCCACCCAGCGTTTCGACCTCGACATCGCGCCCCTGCTGGTGCTGCTGGCGGTCTCGGTGACCGGCATCCTCCTGACGGTCTCGGAGAAGGCCTTCCAGGGCCGGAACTTCCAGACCATCGCCTACCTCCACGAGCTGAGCGTCATCTTCATGCTGCTCAGCCTGCCCTTCGGGAAGCTCTTCCACATCGCGCAGCGGCCGGCCCAGCTGGGCGTGACCCTCTACAAGGCCGAGGGGGAGCGGGAGGGCCGCCAGCCCTGCCGGGCCTGCGGGTCGCCCTTCATCCGGGCGAACCAGCGCCGGGACCTGGAGGCCCTGTTCCGGAAGCTGGGCCTGGACGCTGCCCGCCACGGAGGGGGCGTGCACCACCTGGACCTGTGCCCCCGCTGCAAGCGCCGGCTCCTCGCCAAGGCCCAGGCCCGGCGCCTGGGCGGCGCCTTCGACCCGATGGCCGACGTTCCCCTTCCCGTGGAGCCCCTCGCGGACCCGGGCGCCCTCCGGAGCAACCCATGAGCCGCCCGCCCCGCCCCCTGGACGACCTGCGCAGCGCCTACGGGCCGCACCTGAACCTGGCGCCTCCCGGCGGCTGGGACGCCGACCTGGAGCCGGACCGGCTGGTCAAGACGCACTGCTGCTTCTGCGGCCAGCAGTGCGGCATCCAGCTCAAGGTGAAGGACGAGAAGGTCGTCGGATTCGAACCGTGGGAGGCCTTCCCCTTCAACCAGGGCAAGCTCTGCCCCAAGGGCGTGAAGCGCTACCTCCAGGGCAACCATCCAGACCGGCTGCTGAAGGCCCTCGTGCGCACCGAGGAGGGCTTCGCGGAGACGGGCTGGGACGCCGCCATGGCGCGGGTGGTGGAGGGGATCCAGCGCGTCCAGGCCGAGCACGGCCGGGACGCCTTCGCCGTGCTCTCCGGCGTGAGCCTGAGCAACGAGAAGAGCTACCTCGTCGGGAAGTTCGCCCGCCTCGGCCTGGGGACCCGGAACCTCGACTACAACGGCCGCCTCTGCATGGTGAGCGCGGGCGCGGCCAACAAGAAGGCCTTCGGCGTGGACCGCGCCGCCAATCCCTGGTCCGACATCGAGCTGGCCGACGTGATCTGGGTGCAGGGCTCCAACGTGGCGGAGTGCTCGCCCATCACGACGGACTACATCTGGCGGGCCCGGGACCGCGGGGCGAAGCTCATCGTGATCGACCCCCGCCTCACGCCCCTGGCGCGGACGGCGGACCTCGCGCTGCCCCTGCGGCCTGGCTCGGACGCGGCCCTCACCAACGGCGTGCTCCACCTGCTGGAGCGCTGGGGCCTGCTGGACCGGGCCTTCATCTCGGCCCGCACCGAGGGCTTCGAGGCGGCCCTGGAAGCCGTGCGGGACTGCACGCCGGACTGGACCTCGAAGCAGACGGGCCTGCCCGCGGCCGCCATCGAGAAGGCCGCGCGGATGTGGGGCGAGGCGCGGACCAGCTTCCTCCTCCACGCCCGGGGCATCGAGCACCAGAGCAAGGGGGTGGAGAACGTCCTCTCATGCATCAACCTGGTCCTCGCCACGGGCCGCATCGGCCGGCCGGGCTGCGGCTACGGCACCATCACCGGCCAGGGCAACGGCCAGGGCGGCCGGGAGCACGGCCACAAGTGCGACCAGCTCCCCGGGAACCGCGACATCGAGAACCCCGAGCACCGGGCGCACATCTGCCGCGTGTGGGGCTGCACCGACGAGGAGCTTCCGCGCAAGGGCAAGAGCGCCCAGGAGATCATGGAGGCCATCCACGCCGGGGAGATCAAGGGCCTGCTCTCCCTCTGCTTCAACCCGGTGGTCAGCCTCCCGGACTCCGACTTCACCCGGGCGGCCCTGGAGAAGCTGGACTTCCACGTGAACCTGGACTTCTTCCTGAGCGAGACGGGCCAGTACGCGGACGTGGTACTCCCCTCCGCGCTCCACGAGGAGGACGAGGGCACCAGCACCTCCGCCGAGGGCCGCGTGATCAAGCTGAACAAGGCCGTGGAGCCCCCCGGCGACGCCCGCCCCGACTGGCGGATCATGGTGGAGCTGGCCGAGCGCCTGGGCCGGGGGAAGTGGTTCAGCCACTTCACCTCCCCCCGGGCCATCTTCGACGAGCTGCGCGCGGCCTCGAAGGGCGGCACCGCCGACTACTTCGGCATCACCTACGAGAAGGTCGAGCAGCGCATGGGCGTCTTCTGGCCCTGCCCCGAGCCGGACCATCCGGGCACGCCGCGCCTCTTCGAGGGCGGCCGCTTCTTCCACCCCGACGGGAAGGCCCGGTTCGTGCCGACGCCCTGGCGGCCGCCCATGGAGGTGGTGGACGAGGCCTATCCCGTCTGGCTCACCACGGGCCGCACGGTCTTCCACTACCTGAGCGGCACCCAGACCCGTCGCATCGGATTCCTGGTGGAGCAGTGCCCCCATCCCTACCTGGAGATCCACCCCCGCCTCGCCGAGGCGCACGGCATCGCCGAGGGCGATCCGGTGGAGATCACCTCCCGGCGGGGATCCCTGGTGCTGCCCGCCAAGGTGGTGAAGACCATCCGCCCGGACACGGTCTTCATCCCCTATCACTGGCCGGGCAACCTCGGGGCCAACCGGCTCACGCCGCGGCACCTCGACCCCGTGAGCAAGATCCCCGAGTTCAAGGTGAGCGCCGTGCGCATCCGTAAGACCACGGAGGACCGATTCCCGCCCGAGCTGGCGGAGCTCCGGCGCATGGCCTTCGAGGCGCGCACGAACCAGCCCGTCCTCCCCGAGCAGGTGTTCTGATGGTCTCGGACGAGTACGGCTTCTTCATCGACCCCCAGCGCTGCATCGGCTGCCGGAGCTGCGTGGGCGCCTGCGCGGAATGCGGGACCCACAAGGGCCGGCCCATGATCCACCTCGACGAGATGGACCGGCTGGAGTCTCCGCAGACCGCGCCCACCGTGTGCATGCACTGCGAGGACCCCATCTGCGCCCAGGTCTGCCCCGCCGACGCCATCAAGCGCAGCGAGGACGGCGTGGTGCACAGCTCCCAGAAGCCCCGCTGCATCGGCTGCCAGAACTGCGAGCTGAGCTGCCCCTTCGGCGTCCCGATCGTCTTCTCGGGCCTCGAGCAGATGCTCAAGTGCGACCTCTGCTACGACCGAACCAGCGAGGGGCTCCGGCCCATGTGCGCCACCGTGTGCCCCAGCCAGGCCCTGCTCTACGCGCCGAAGGCCGTGGTGGAGCAGATGCGGCGGGCCCGGCCGGTGCGCGACTTCACCGTGGGCGAGCTGGCCGTGCGGACCCGAACGGCGGTGATGGTCCCGGACCCGGAGACGCCCCTGCATCTCGACGCGGCGCTGCTCATCGAGGGAGGCCTGGAATGACCCACTGGAAGTCCTCGTTCCCCGTGGACCTCGCCGACGAGTCCCGCCACTCCCGCCGGGAGTTCGCCCGCTTCCTCGCCCTGGTCTCCACCGGCTTCACCGCCGGCATCGGCTACCTCTGGGCGAGGCGGCGCCCCCTCGAGGGCGCGCCGGAGGCCGGGGACCAGGCCGGGCACGCCCCCGCCGTGGCGGTCTGCGCCGCCGCGGACCTGGCTCCCGGCCAGAGCCGCCTCTTCACCTTCCGCGACGCCCAGGACAAGTGCATCCTCGTCCGCACGCCCGCCGGGGCGCTGCGGGCCTACCGGCAGGCCTGCACCCACCTGGGCTGCGCCGTGCGCTGGGACGGCGCGCGCCTCGAGTGCCCCTGCCACGTGGGCTTCTTCGAGATCGACCAGGGCTTCCCGGTGCAGGGTCCGCCCACGCGGCCCCTGGGCGGCATCGCCCTGGAGGTCCGGGACGGCATGGTCTGGGCGGTCGGCGACCTGCCCAAGCCCACGGCCCCGGGCCGCCAGGCCATGGCCGCCCGACCCGCAGAGGCAGGGGCGGAAGGCGCGGCCGGAAAGTGCGGGTGCGCATGAAGGGCCACCGCCGCACCCAGATGACCGGCGCCGCGCTGGTCTTCACCGTCCTCGTCGCCGCGATCCAGCTCTACCTCTTCGAGACCGTGCTGGGCTCGGTGCTGGACGGCGAGCGCCGGCTGCTGCCCGGGGCCTTCGCCGTCTCCGCGATCCTCAGCGTCGTGGCGCTCTACCTCGCGTTCAAGGCACCGAACCTGGACCGCTAGCGCCCGGCTGTGACGCCCGTCAAACCTCCCCTGGCGGGGTCTTGCCAGGGCAGGGGCCCCTGGCATTCTTAATTCGGACCAAGTTATCTCTTAATTTGGGACCACCGGGCCCCCGGATCCGCTGCAGGAAGCGCACCGGCCCCCCTCAGCCATCCCCTTCACCGGTGGAGGAGCTCGCCATGCCGTCCATGCGCGATCTGAAGGAGTTCTTGAAGGCGGGGCATCTGCCCACGCTGCTCACCGCCTTCCTCTACTTCGACGTGTGCTTTTCCGTCTGGGTGGTGAACGGCGCCATGGCGCCCTTCATCTCCCAGGAGTTCAACCTCACGGCGGCCCAGAAGGGCTTCATGGTCTCCGTGCCGGTGATCTCGGGGGCCCTGATGCGCTTCCCCCTGGGCATCCTCGCCCAGTACATCGGCCGCAAGCGGGCCGCGATGCTGGAGATGTCCATCATCTGTGCCTGCCTCGTCTGGGGCTATTTCTTCACCCATTCCCTCGGCGCCGTGCTGGCCATGGGCATCGCCCTGGGCGTGGCAGGTGCCAGTTTCGGCGTGGCCCTCTCCCTGGGCTCGGGCTGGTATCCGCCCCAGTACAAGGGCTTGGCCATGGGCATCGCCGGCGCAGGCAATTCGGGCACGGTGATCGCCATGCTGGCGGCGCCCCCCCTGGCCCTGGCCTTCGGCTGGCGCACGGTCTACCTCCTCGGCCTGATCCCCATGGTGACGGCCATGGTGCTCCTGCAGATCTTCGCCAAGGAGCCCCCGGACCGGGAGGAGAAGAAGCTCAAGGACTACCTGAAGATCCTCGTGGACCGGGACGCCTGGATCTTCAACCTAATCTACAGCGTGACCTTCGGCGGCTTCATCGGCCTCGCCAGCTTCCTGCCCACGCTTTTCCACGACCACTACCACATCCCCAAGCAGTCCGTGGGCATCTACGTGACCATCGGCGTGGTGGCCGCCAGCGGCCTCCGGGTGCTGGGGGGCTGGCTCGCCGACCACATGGGCGGCATCCGCGTCCTCTACCTGCTCTGCGGCGTCATCCTGGCGGGCGTGCTGATCGCCTCGACGATGCCTCGGAGCCCGTGGATGATGGCGGCCCTCGTCGCCCTGGCCATGGGCGCCATGGGCGCGGGCAATGGCGCCGTCTTCCAGCTGGTGCCCCTGCGCTTCCGGGACAGCACGGCGGTTGCGGGAAGCCTCATCGGCGAGATCGGCGCCCTCGCCGGGGGCTTCCTGCCCAACGCCATGGGTCTGGGCATGAAGTACACCGGTTCCTTCACCCCCGGCTTCCTGGGAGGCGCGGCGCTGTCCATCCTCTCCCTCATCGCCCTGGCCCTGGTCACACGCCGCTGGACCAGCACCTGGGTGGGCGCCCACGGCAAGGCACTTGCGCGGTTCGGGCAGGAACGCCGCCACGGCATGCCATCATCCATCGACTAGGAAGGGACCCATGGCCAAGCTCACCGAATGGAAGCCCGAGGATGCATCGTTCTGGGCCGGCGGGGGCGCGAAGACCGCCTGGCGCAACCTGGCCTTCTCCGTGCCCAGCCTCCTCTGCGCGTTCAGCGTCTGGATGTTCTGGAGCATCCTCACGGTGCGCATGAAGGACGCGGGCTTCCCCTTCACCGACGCCCAGCTCTTCACCATCGTCAGCATCGCGGGCCTCGCCGGCGCGACCCTGCGCATCCCCAACTCCTTCCTGGTGGCCCTGGCGGGCGGGCGCAACGTGGTGGCCATCACCACGGGCCTGCTCCTGGCGCCGGCCCTGGGGGCGGGCATCGCCCTGCTGGACCGGGGCACGCCCTTCACCACCTTCGTGATCCTGGCGGTCCTCTCGGGGGTCGGCGGCGGCAACTTCTCCTCCTCCATGTCCAACATCAACGGCTTCTTCCCCAAGCGCCTCGCGGGTCTGGCCCTGGGCCTCAACGCGGGCATCGGCAACCTGGGCGTAAGCGTGATGCAGTTCCTCGTGCCGGCGGTGATGGGCTTCGGCCTCTTCGGCACGCTCGCCGGCGCGCCGCACCTCACGGTGGCGGGCAAGCTCATGTACGTGCAGAACGGCGCCATGGTCTGGGTGCCCCTGCTGGTGGTGCTGGCCCTGGCCTCCTGGTTCAGGATGAACAACCTGCCGGCCCACGACAGCGAGCCCACCCCGGCGGCCATCGGCAAGATCCTCGGCCTCCACGTGCCGGCCTTCGCCGCGGCAGGCCTCGTGGCCTGGATCCTGGTGAAATATCCCAAGCTGAGCCTCGGCGCCCAGATGGGCCTCGTGCTGCTGGCCATCCTGGTCTGCCTGGGCCTTCTCAAGCTCCTGCCGGGGAAGGTGAAGACCAGCCTCGACAAGCAGTTCTCCATCTTCGGGATGAAGCACACCTGGGTGATGACCCTGCTCTACATGATGACCTTCGGCAGCTTCATCGGCTATTCGGCGGCGTTTCCCCTGCTGCTCAAGCTCTTCTTCGGCAAGGTGGTGAACAATCCCGCCACCTACGCCTTCCTCGGCCCCCTGGTGGGCAGCCTCATCCGGCCCGTGGGGGGCTGGCTCTCCGACCGGTTCCGCGGCTCCGTCGTCACCCAGTGGTCCACGGTGATCCAGATCGTCGGCGCCCTGGCGGTGGCCGCGGTGGTGAAGCAGGCCCAGGGCAATCCGGATCCGGCCCGGCTCTTCACGCCCTTCCTCCTGAGCTTCCTGCTCCTCTTCCTGGGCTCGGGCATCGGCAACGGCTCCACCTTCCAGATGGTGCCCTTCATCTTCGAGCCGCAGTTCGCGGGCCCTGTGCTGGGCTGGACCGGCGCCATCGCGGCCTACGGCAGCTACATCATCCCCACGGTCTTCAAGACCCAGATTGCCTCGGGGACGGTGCAGTACGCGCTCTACGGGTTCGCGATCTTCTACCTCGTGTGCCTCGCCGTGAACTGGTGGTACTACGTCCGCGGGCGCGCCGAGGTGAAGTGCTGACGACGCCCTGCCAGAATGGACGCGAGGAGAGGCCCCATGACCAAGCTGCCCAAGGCGCCCGGCGCCTACCGTGATTTCGTCGAACGCTTCCCGCTTCTGGGCCAGGCCTGGGACCGCATCGGCGAGGCGGGGAAGGTGGGCCCCCTCGACGAGCGCACCCAGCGGCTCATCAAGCTCGCGGTGGCCATCGGCGCCCAGCGCGAGGGCGCGGTGCACGCCTCGGTGCGCAAGGCGCTCGCCCTGGGCATCGGCCGCGACGAGCTGGAGCAGGTGGTGGCCCTCTCCGCCGGGACGCTGGGCATGCCGTCCATCGTGGCGGCCTACAACTGGGTGAAGGAAACCGAACTGAAGGCGGACTGATCCGTGGACGCCTCCGCGCAGGCCGGCAAGGCCAGGATCGGCATCGTCACCATCTCGGACCGCGCCAGCACCGGCGTCTACGAGGACCTCTCCGGGCCCGCCATCCGCGACACGCTGCGGGCCTACCTCGCCTCGCCCTGGGAGGAGGTCTACCGCCTGATCCCGGACGAGCAGCCTGTGATCGAGGCGACGCTGCGGGAACTCTGCGACGCGGAGGGCTGCTGCCTCGTGCTCACCACCGGCGGGACGGGTCCCGCGGCCCGGGATGTCACGCCGGAGGCCACGGCAGCGGTGTGCTCGAAGATCCTGGACGGGTTCGGGGAGCAGATGCGGGCGGTCTCGCTGCGCTACGTGCCCACGGCGATCCTGTCCCGGCAGATCGCGGGCATCCGCGGCGCGAGCCTGATCATCAACCTGCCGGGCAAGCCCAAGTCCATCCGGGAATGCCTGGACGCCGTGTTCCCGGCGGTGCCCTACGGCATCGACCTGATCGGGGGCCCGCGGCTGGAAACGGACGAGACGGTCCTGAAGGCCTTCCGGCCGAAGAGTTGAGGTAGGCTCCGGGGAGCCATCCAGGAGTCCCCATGAGCGCGACCGAGCCCCAGTCCTACGCCAACCACCGGCGCTTCGATCCGTGGTTCCACGGCGCGCTGTTCGGGATCCTCGCCTTGAACTTCCTCCTGGCGGCGGGGCTCCTGGCGCGCGCCCTCTGGAAGGGCGGCTTCGACCTCGCCCTCCTCTGGAACCTCGTGATGGCCGCGGCGCTGCTCCTGCTGGCCTTCAAGGTGCGGCTCTACGCGCTCCACAACCAGGACCGCCTGATCCGACTCGAGGAGACCCTGCGCCTGGAGCGCGTCCTGCCCGAGTCCCTCCGGCCGCGCATCGCCGAGCTGCGCCCGGGCCATTTCGTCGCCCTGCGCTTCGCCTCCGACCCGGAACTGCCCGCGCTCATGCAGGCGGCCCTCGACGAACGGCTCGACCGGGAGGAGCTGAAGAAGCGGATCCGGACCTGGAGGCCCGACACCTTTCGCGTCTGAGTCCCGTCGGTGACGCGGATCCGGCGGTCCCCGCCGTTATGACCCCCGTCACGGACGGTCCGCCGGCCCAGGCGCACCCTGGGGCCGCTCTCGCAAGGGAGCGCGCTTCAAGGAGGCGTCATGAACCCGGTCAAGACACGTGGAAACGCACCAGGAACGATGCTGAGGAATCCGTGGGAGGCCGTCCAGATGATGAGCGACCTCGTGCGGTGGGATCCCCTCAAGGATTCGGGCCAGTCCGCCTTCACCTCCATGGACCCGGCCACGTTCTCGCCCTCCTTCGAAGTGAAGGAGACGCCCGGCGCCTACATCTTCAAGGCCGACCTGCCCGGCGTGAAGCACGAGGACGTGGACATCCACGTGGAAGGCAACCGGCTCACTATCCGCGGCAAGCGCGAAGCGGAAAAGCGGGAGGACCACGAGACCTATCATGCGTTCGAACGGAGCTTCGGCTCCTTCAGCCGCAGCTTCCTCCTTCCTGAACCCGTCGCCGCCGAGCACGTGCACGCGGAATTGAAGGAGGGCGTCCTGACGCTCTCCGTCCCCAAGAGCCCTGAGGCACGTCCTCAGAAGATCCACATCACCACCTGAAGGGCGGCAACGTTCCTCCGACCGAAACAAGGCCGGTCCGCGGGATGAGCAGGATAGGACCCGTGGGGACATTGGAACGCCACCTGCCCTCCTGGCAAGGAGGATCGGGCTCGATGAGGCCCCCGGAGTCCTGGATCCCACTCCGGGGGTTTCGTCTGTCTAGGCCTGCCGGGCCCTCCAGAGGGCGACGATGCGGTCCACCACCTCGTCGAGGGTGAGCCCGCTGGAGTCGAGTTCGACGGCGTCGTCGGCCCGGCGCAGGGGCGCCTCGGCCCGGGTGCTGTCGGCGTGGTCGCGCCGGGCGATGTCGGCGGCCACCTCCGCGAGGCTCATGGCAATGCCCTTGGCCTGCTGCTCCAGGAAGCGGCGGCGGGCCCGGGCCTCCACGGAGGCGGTGAGGAAGACCTTGAGGCCCGCGTTCGGAAAGACGACGGTTCCGATGTCCCGGCCGTCCACCACGAAGCCGCCCTTCGCGCCCACGGCGCGCTGCTGCTCCAGCAGCACCTTGCGCACCCGGGGATCCTGGCTCACCGGCGTGACGAACTTCGTGATCTCCGGGGTGCGGATGGCGTCGCTGACGTCTTCGCCATTCAGGAAGATGCGCGTGCCCTCCTGGCCCAGGTCGAGGCGGTCCAGCACGGCGCGCAGGGAGGCCTCGTCGTCCAGGGAGGCTCCGGCGCGTTGGATCGCCAGGGCCGTGGCGCGGAACATGGCGCCGGTGTCCAGGTAGGCCCAGCCCAGGGCCTCGGCGATGCGCTTCGCCGCGGAGGACTTCCCGGCGCCGGAGGGGCCGTCGAGGGCGATGAGGTCGAGCTTGTCCATCGGTTCAGTCTGCCATCCGCCGGATCAGATCGAGAAAGGCCTCCCCGTACTGGGCCAGCTTTTTGGGGCCCACGCCGCTGATGGCCAGCAGCTCCGCCTCGGTGCGGGGCTGGAAGGCGGCCATCTGCTTCAGGGCGGTGTCGCCGAAGATCACGTAGGCGGGCACGCCCTTCTCGTCCGCCAGGCGCTTGCGCAGGGCCCGCAGGGCCAGGAAGAGGGCCTCGTCCGCGGAGGCGGCCGGCGCCTCGGCGGAATCGTCCCGGAGGGAAAGGCTGCCGGGGCGGGGCGCCTTGGATTTCGGAACCCGCAGCACCTTCGGAGCCGCGGCCAGCAGGTCCCACCGGCCGCAGGCGTCGCAGCTCGCGCCGCAGGCCGCCATGCGCTCGCCGAAGTGGGCCACCAGCCGCTGGTGGCGGCAGCCCGCGGTGTCGGCCCAACGGAACATGGCCCGGATCTGCCGCCGCTGTTCCTCCGCCGGCCCGGGCGTCAGCTCGTCGGTGAAGCGGTCGAGGCTCATGACGTCGGCCCAGGAGTAGAACAGCACGCAGTCCGCGGACTCGCCGTCCCGGCCCGCGCGGCCGATCTCCTGGTAGTAGCCCTCGAGGCTCTTGGGCATGTCCCGGTGGATCACGAAGCGGATGTCGGGCTTGTCGATGCCCATGCCGAAGGCCACGGTCGCGACGATGACGTCCGCGTCGTCCCGGCGGAAGGCCTCCTGGGCGCGGGTGCGGCTCTCGGCGTCCATGCCCGCGTGGTAGGCCAGGGCGCGCACGCCGTGGTCGGCGAGGTACTCGGCGGTGGCCTCGACGCTCTTGCGGGAGAGGCAGTAGACGATGCCGCTCTGGCCGCGCCGGGCCCGCACCAGGCGGAGGATCAGCTCGCGGACGGGATCGCCCTCGCCCTTCTTCAGCGCGGTGAGGCGCAGGTTCGCGCGGTAGAAGGAGCCCTGCACCCGCACCGGCTCGCGCATGCCGAGCTGGGCTACGATGTCGTCCTGGACGGCGGCGGTGGCGGTGGCGGTCAGCGCCAGCACGGGCACGTTGCGGAAGCGGGACTTCAGGCCGGCGAGATTGCGGTAGGCGGGCCGGAAGTCGTGGCCCCAGTGGCTGATGCAGTGGGCCTCGTCCACGGCCACGAGCTTGAGGTCCAGGTCCTCCAGCAGGTTCGCGATGTAGAGCTCGAGGCCCTCCGGCGCCGCGTAGACCAGCTCCACGTGGCCCTCGCGGATGGCCCGGATGCGGGCGCGGCGCTCCTCGGCGTCCAGGCTGGAATTGAGGAAGGTGGCCTTCAGCCCAGCTTCCGTCATGGCGTCCACCTGGTCCTTCATGAGCGCGATGAGGGGCGAGACCACCAGCGTCACGCCGCCCAGGAGGCGCGCGGGAAGCTGGAAGGTGAGGGACTTGCCGGCGCCGGTGGGCATGATGGCCAGCACGTCGCGCCCCGCCATCACGGCGCGGATGATGTCCTCCTGGCCGGGGCGGAAGGCGTCGAAGCCGAAGAGGTCCTTGAGGGCCGCCCCCAGGTCCGGAGGGTCCGGACGGGCCAGGGCCTTCAGCTCGGCGAGGATGTCGGGGGTGAAGTCCGCGGGGGCCTCGCGGTAGCGCCGGCGCAGGCCGTCCAGCCGCTCGATGCGGGCCTCGGCGGGCAGGGCCTTCAGGGACGCCAGCTCGGTGCGCAGGTCCATCAGCAGCCGCAGTCCAGCAGGGGGCCGGCCTGGCGCCAGAAGGCCTCCCAGTCCTCGGCCTCGACATCCAGGACGAAGCTTTCCGCGGCCTCGGCCTTCCAGCCCCGCGCCGCCAGGGCCCGGGCCAAGGGGGCGGCAGGCTCCCGCACCTCGAGGCGCAGGCGGCCCTGCTCCAGGCTCAGAAAGGCCGCCCGTCGCCGGGCGGCCTGGTCGCGGCAGAGGGCCTCCGCGCTCACGGGCGCTCGGTGAGCACCTTGTCGATGATCCCGTACTCCATGGCCTCGGCGGCGCTCATGAAGTAGTCGCGGTCCATGTCCTTCTGCACCTTCTTCAGGGGCTGGCCCGTGTGCTTGGCGAAGGTCTCGGCGAGGCCGTCCTTGAGGCGCTGGATCTCCTTGTAGGTGATCTCGATGTCCGTGGCCTGGCCCTGGGCGCCGCCCGACGGCTGGTGGATCATGATGCGCGCGTTGGGCAGGGCGAAGCGCTTGCCCTTGGTGCCCGCGGCCAGCAGGTGCGCGCCCATGGAGGCGCACTGGCCGATGCAGTAGGTGACGATGTCGTTCTTCACGAACTGCATGGTGTCGTAGATCGCCAGGCCCGCCGTCACGCTGCCGCCGGGGCTGTTGATGTAGATCTGGATGTCCTTGTCCGGGTCCTCGGACTCCAGGAAGAGCATCTGCGCCACGATGGCGTTCGCCACCGTGTCGTCCACCGGCGTGCCCAGGAAGATGATGTTGTCCTTCAGCAGGCGCGAGTAGATGTCGTAGCTGCGCTCGCCGCGGGGCGTCTGCTCGATGACGATGGGCGGGTAGTAGCTGGATTCGGTCTGGCGGGACATGGGGCGCTCCGTAGGGTTCCAGAATAGCGAAGAGGGGCGCGGTTGCGCCCCTCTTCGGTGGATGCGAGGGCCTACTCGGCCTTCTTCTTCGGGGCCTTCTTGGGCTTGTCCTCGGCTTTTGCCTCGGCCTTCGGCGCGTCCTCGTCCTTCTTGGCCGTCTTCTTGGCGGCCTTCTTGGGCTTCGCCTCGGCCTCGCCAGCCTCGGCGTGGGCGTGCTCATGGTCGTGATCGTGATCGTGGTCGTGATCGCAATCGGGGCCGTGGACATGCGGCTCGCCGCCCTCCTGCTCGGCCAGTCCGCCGCCCTCGAGGCCGCCGGCGTCGAAGCGGCTCACGGCCTCGCCGGCCTCCCGCTTGCGCTCCAGCTCCACCAGTTCCTCGAAGGCCGCCTTGTCCAGCAGCTCCTCGGCCACCTTGGCGCTGGCGGCCATGCGCTCGAAGATCTTGTCGGTGCGCAGGCGGCCCTTGATCTCCGTGGTGCTGCCGCGGCGCTCCAGCTCGGCCTTGAAGGCCTCGAAGCTCTGCTGGACCTTGTTCTCGTCCATGAAGGTGCGGATCTCGGCGTCGATCTCCTCGTCGCTGACCTGGATGTCCTCGGCGTTGCCGATGGCCTGGAGGAGGTAGCCGCTGCGCACCGCCCGCTCGGCGTCGTGGCGGCGGGTCTGGCGGTAGGCATTCCAGTTCACGCGCTTCGGGTTGATGCCCTGGCGGGCGATCATCTGCGCGAACTCCTGGCAGTAGTCGTCGAGCTGCAGGCTCACCATGCTGGCCGGCACTTCGAAGGGCGCGGCGTCCAGCAGCATGTCCAGCATCACGGTCTGCATGCGGGCCAGGGCATCGCGCTCGGCGGCCTCCTCCAGGTCCTCGCGCACCCAGGCCTTCAGCGCCTTCAGGTCGGCCTTGTCCAGGTCCTTGGCGAACTCGTCGTTGAGCTCGGGCACTTCGCGCTTCCGCAGGTCCTTCAGCACCACCTCGTAGTGGACCTTCTTCCCGGCGATGTTCCGGTTCGGGTCGTCGGCGGGGACGTCCAGGTCGAAGGACTTCCGCTCGTCCACCTTCAGGCCGAGGAGCTGCTGGTCGAAGGGGCGGCTGTCGTCGAGCTGGATGACCTGGTCCTGGTAGGGTTGGGGCTTCATGCCCTGGGGCTTCACCTTGATGTCGAGGGTCACGTAGAGGCCCTTCGAGGCGGGCTCCTCCACCGGCACGAGCTTGGCGGCGCGCTGACGGAGCCCCTCCAGGTGCTCCTCCACCGCGTCCTCGTCGATGCGGCGCTTCTTCTTGGCCACGGCGAGGCCCTTGTACTCGGGCACCTGCACCTCGGGGGCCACATCGAAGAGGGCCTTGAAGGATCCGTCCACGCCCTCGCGGAGGTCGGCCTTCTCGAGCGCCGGGTTGCTGATGGGCTGGGTGCCGGCGGCGGCGGCGGCGTTCCAGAAGTGGCGGTCCACGAGGCTCTGGGCCACCTCGGAGACGATCTCCCGCTGGAATTTGGACATCAGGACGCTGCGGGGGGCCTTGCCGGGGCGGAAGCCCGGCAGCTTCACCTGCTTGGCGATCTTGGCGAGGACCTGGCCGAAGACTTCGCTCACCTCCCAGGCCGGGACCTTCACCTCGAGGCCCTTGCGGGTCGCGCTGTGGTTGATGAGCTGCACCTTTAGCTCGGTTTTGCGCTCGGGGGTCTGGGTGGCCGCCATGGATGCTCCTTCGTGGACGTCATAGAGTGGTGCGAACGGTGGGACTCGAACCCACACGGCGTGAGCCGCTGGAACCTAAATCCAGTGCGTCTACCAGTTCCGCCACATTCGCCAGGTTGTCATTCGGGGGGTCGATCGGCTTCGTGGTGCGCCCGGAGAGATTCGAACTCCCGACCCTCAGGTTCGAAGCCTGATGCTCTATCCAGCTGAGCTACGGGCGCAGCCAGAACCATCGATTCTGCCACGAACCGACCCTCCCGGCACCCTCGGAATTCCCCGTTCCCGCGCCGCTCCCGGACTCAGGACCGGTCCACGAGACACCAGGCGTCCTCGGTCGCGTTCCGGGCAAGGTCCGCCATTTCAGCGTCTGTGAGGCCTAGCTCCCTGGCGGCCGCCCACTCCCCCGGCAGGTCGCAGGGGAGCACGCCGGGATCGTCCGTCCCCAGGGCGCAGCGGACCCCGGCCCGGAGCATCCGGGGCAGGGGATGGGTCGCCGGATCCGCCAATTCCGGGACCAGGCCGCGGTTCGAGGTCAGGCAGATGTCCACCGGGATGCGGCGCTCGGCGAGCCAGTCCAGGAGGGCGGGGTCCTCCGCCGCCCGGACCCCGTGGACGATGCGCGCCACCCCCGCCGCTTCCACCGCCTCCCGGACGTTGGCCGCGGGCCCGTTCTCCCCGGCGTGAGCGGCCAGGGCCAGACCCGCCCGGCGCGCGCGCTCGAAGACCGGCGCCCAGTCCCGGAAGGGCACCTGTTCCAGCCCGCCGGTGGAGAAGCCCCGCACGAAGGCCGGCAGGTCCCGCTCCACCAGGTCCAGGACCGCGTGGCCGTGCTTCGGGCCGAAATTGTTCACCGCGTCCAGCACCACCGCGACAGGGACGCCCGCCCGGGCGGCCTCCCCGATCCCGTCCTCCAGGCCACGCCACAGTTCCTCGAGGCTGAGAAGGCCCTTCCAGACCACGAGGAAGTGGGGGGAGACCCAGAGGTCCAGCCCCGCAGGCCTGGGGCCGAGGCGCCGGACCCCGGCGGCCACGGCGGCGCGCACCGCCTCCCGGGCGTCGAGGAGGCCCGCGCCGAAGAGGAAGGCCTCGATGAAGGCTTCGAAGGGCCTGGACTCCCCGCGCCAGAAGGCCTCGAGCGAGTCTGGGATCCCCAGGCCGCGCCGGGCCGCCTCGGCCCGCACCCAGGCGGGATCCAGGCTGCCTTCGAGGTGGGCGTGGCGGTCGAGGCCCGGGCAGGCGGGTCCTCCCGCGCGGGCACCGGGGGCCATGGCCTACTCGTCGTAGTCGTCCATGCGGAGGTCGCCGGGGTCCACGCCCTCCGCCCGGGCGCCGGTGATGCCCAGGCTCTCGTCGAAGGGCTCTTCCGGGGCGGCTTCGGCTTCGGGTTCGGCGGCGTAGTCGTCCTCGATGAGGTGGACCGTCTTTTCCTTCTTCACGGCCTTGGTCTTGGCGGGCGCCGCCTTCTGGTCCGCGCCGCACTTGGGGCACTTGGCCTCGGGTTTGCCGAAATCGTAGAACTTGGTCCCGCACGAGAAGCAGGTGAATTTCTTGCCCAAGTTCGCCATCGCGTGCCCTCTCCATTGCCAAAGGCTCACGGTATAGCAGGACGGCGCCGCATTGTCACCCCCGCGCGGATGGACCGGAGCTCGGGCCCCGCGCCGCCGGGTGGGCGGAGTCCTACTCCCAGGGCGCGTTGCCGAGCCGCCTGGGATCGCCATCGCAGAGCTGGCCCACCACGGTGGAGAAGAAGATGCGGTGGCGGGACTCCACCTCGGCGCCGAAGCGCTCGAGGAAGGTCTGCCGGCTGCGGTCCAGCTCCTCCCGGAGCAGTCCGTAGAGGTTCCCCGACTGCCGGCCTTGGGCCACCTTCTGGGGGAAATAGAGCTCGATGTCGCCCACCAGTACCCGGGCGAGACGTTCAGCGGTGGCGCGGACCTTGGGGTCGAGGTCCCCCGGGGCCGGCGCCGCGGGCAGGGGGATCGGGTCCGGCACCAGCTGGGTGGGCACGGAGGGCGTGAGGTCCCGTGTGTCCAGGGCCCGGGCCGGGGGCGCCGGCGCGAGGGTGGCGGCCGGGACCGGCGGCGGGACCATGGGCTGGGAGGAGCGCACGTCGGCGGGGGACATCGGCGCCGTGATCTTCTGGGGTGGCGGAGCCGGGAGCGCCGGGGCCTGCGGCTGGGCGGCCGGGCCCTGTCCCGCCGGGGTGGCCACGGGGGGGGGCGCGGTGGTGCGGGGGGGAGGGGCCATGGTGGGCATGGCGCCGGTCCCTTCATGGCCGGCAGCGGCCAGATGGGACAGGGCGGACTCCGCCGCCAGCACGACGGCGCGGAGGAGGGAGGGATGGTCGAGGCGCTGGCGGTGTCCGCAGTCCAGCAGCACGATCCCCACCACCTTCCGGCGGAGGCGCAGGGGCAGCACGAGGCTCTCCGCGGCCAGGGACGGGCTCAGGGGCTTCAGGAGGGCGGCGTAGGCGGGGCCGCCGGCAGCCCGCAGGGCCGTGCCGGCCAGGAGGGCCTCCAGTTCCGGGGGCGGCACCACCGGCACGCCCGACCGGGGCGCCTCGCTGTCGAAGCCGCGGTGGGAGAACAGGTTCGCGATCCCCTGCTTGACGATGAAGAGGGCGCAGCGCTCGCAGAGGGGGTGCAGGCCGTCCATCAGGGCCTTGAGGGCCTCCGCCTGGGTGGGGGCGTGCTCGAGCTGGTCCAGGGCCGCGGCCAGGTCCCGTTCGAGGGAGGCCGACCCCGAGGAGGCCTGGAGGGCCGCGACCTGTTCCATGACCCCCTGGACGAGCGCCTCATCGGGGCGGAGCCGGCCGAGCTCCTCCTCCAGGGTCACGGTGAGGACTTCCTGCAGCGTCCGTTGGCGGTCCTCCATCCATTGATGGAGGAGGCTCTTGATGGATTCGGCGGATGCGTCCATGGCTGGGGCCCGGGGGGTGGTGGGCTCCAGGGTACTCGAATTCATTCCGGACGGGCCCGAGGTCCGATTAGAATCTCCCCTTCGAGAGAATGGAGCCGTTGACATGGGCGACCTGAGCATCGTGGTCCGGGAAGCCGGGCCGGTATCCGTGGTGGAGCCGAAGGGCTTCATCAATGCCCACACCGTCCGGCAGTTCGAGTGCGCCCTGGAGGAGATCGTCCAGGCCGGCCGCTACGCCATCCTGCTCAACTGCCGCCAGCTCTCCTACATCTCCTCCGCCGGCCTCGGGGCCATCATGGGCCTCATCGAGACCGTGCGGGAGCGGGGGGGCGACATCCAGCTTTGCAACCTCCAGGAAAACGTCTACGCGATCTTCGACACCCTCGGGTTCACGCAGCTCTACAAAGTGCACCCCGAGGAGGAAGCCGCCCTCCAGGCCTTTCCCGCCCAGCCGCCGGTCCAGTCCTGACATGCGCGCCGTCCCCGAAGCGTCCGAGTTCCGGCTCGTCATCCCGAGCCAGACCCGCTATCTGAACCTGGTGACGGGGCTGGCCAAGCGGGCGGCCCTGGTCTCCGGGCTGGACGACCCCACGGCGGCGAAGGTCAGCATCGCCGTGGATGAGGCCGTCACCAACGTCATCCTCCACGCCTACCACGGCGCCGAGGACAAGAGCGTGGAGCTGGAGATCCGCTTCACCGGCCAGGCCCTGGAGATCCACATCTGGCACACCGGCCACGGCATCCGCCAGGACCAGGTCCACCTGCCCGACCCGAAGGAGTACGTGAAGCACCCGCGCAAGGGCGGCCTCGGGCTCCTGCTCATGAGCCGATTCATGGACGAGGTCCGCTTCGAGGACAGCGAGGACCGCAGCGAGTGCTGCATGATCAAGAAGCTGGCCTGAGATGAACGGGGGGGGACCGTCCGGCCGCTCCGCGACCTCGGAGGCCATGCATGCGAGGCCTCCCCTCGTGCTCCCCCGCGGGATGTCCTGGCGGAGCCCGGAATCCCGCCTCGTCCGGGGCCGGCCATGACGGACGCCCAGCCCCATCCTCCTGCCGTGCCGCCTGGGGAGACCCCCTTCGACCGTCTCCGGTCCCTGGCCCTGCGGATCCCCGAGGGCGCCTCTGAACTGCTGCCCATCATCGATTTCCTGGAGGCCTTCCCCGAGCAGGTCACCGAGCAGGCCCTGGTGCACCTGGTGGGCGTGACCGCGCTGGGCATGGCCCGGGCCAGCCAGGGCGGCATCTGGGACGGCGAGAAGTGGATCTTCCTCCGGGGTTCGGCCCCGGCCTTCCCCACCAACCCGGGCCGGGGGTGGATCAGCCTTCCCTGGACCCACGGGGACGAGGCCTACGGCCATCTGGCGGTGAAGAGCGAGGCGGGCCACCCGGGCCTGGTGCTCCTGCTCTCCATCAGCGCGCCGCTGCTGGCCTGGCGGAGGCTGGAGGCGCTGCGCATCGACCAGAACCGCGCCCTGGCCTTGCAACTCTCCCGCCTCAACACGCTCTTCGACCTGACCCGTTCCCTGGGGGAGGTGCAGACCAAGGAGGATCTCGTGCGCCTCATGGCGGCGACCCTCATGGGGGAGTTCCGCATCCCGCGCCTGCTGGTGGTGGGCGCCGACGGCACGGTGCTCCTGAACCGTGGCCTCGGCACGGTGCCCCCCCTGCTGCTGGGGGAGGCGCTCCACGACCTGCTGGCGGACAAGGGCCTGGTCCATGTGGTCGAACTGCGGGACCAGGACCACAGCCACGGCTTCGCCTACGCCGCCGAGCCCACCGTCGGCAAGCTCAGCGAGGAGGACGAGCTGTTCCTCTACACGCTGCTGAACCTCTGCGCGAGCCAGCTCACCAGCCTGGAGCTGCGGGAGTCCCAGATCCTCTCCCTGAAGATGGAGAAGGACCTGGATCTGGCCCGGAACATCCAGCGCCAGATCCTGCCGGCCCGCCTGCCGGAGCCCGAGGGCTGGCAGTTCGCCGGGGCGAACCTGCCGTACCAGGCGGTGGGCGGCGACCTCTACGACGTCTGGATCGCCAACGACCCGCCCGCCGGCGGCTGGGAGGACGAGCAGGAGGGCGACCGCATCCACCTCGCCGTGGCGGACATCAGCGGCAAGGGCCTGCCGGCCTCGCTGATGATGACGCAGCTCTCGGCCTTCCTCCGGGCCCGCGCGGACCGTCGCGTGAAGAACTGGGGGCGCTTCGCGGGCCGGCTGAACCTGCGCATGAACGAGGTCCGGGACCGCAACCGCTACGCCACCCTCTTCGTGGGCAGCATCAATCCCGAGAACGGCGACCTCCGCTACGTGAACGGCGGCCACAACCCGCCCCTGCTGGTGCCCGGCGACGGATCGGAAGCCCGGCGCCTGTCGCCCACGGGCCCCATCGTCGGCCTGCTGCCCGGCGCCTTCTACCAGGAGGGCCACGACCGGATGGCGCCCGGGGACGTGCTGGTCTGCTTCACGGACGGCCTCGCGGAGGCCGAGAGCCAGGACGGCCGGGACTTCGGGGAGGAGGCCATCATCGACGTGGTCCGGGAGCACCAGCACCGGGACGCCGACGGCATTTTCGAGATGATCCTGGTGGCCTGCTTCAAGCACATGGAAGGCTCGGGCTTCAAGGACGACGTGACGCTGGTGGTGGCGAAGCGCTGCTGCTGAGGGTGGCCTGCCCGAGGGGTGGGTTCGGATTTTCCGCCCTCCGCCGGGGGTGGCGGACCCTCGTAAAATTCCAGGTGGAGGCCCTGCCGTGAACTCCTTCAAGACCTTCTTCCTCATCACCGCCCTCACCGGGCTGCTGGTGTGGATCGGCAACACGCTCTACGGCCAGCAGGGCCTGATCCTCGCCCTGGCCGCCGGGCTGCTGATGAACGCCTTCAGCTATTTCTTCAGCGACAAGATCGTGCTGGCTTCCTACGGCGCGCGGGTGGTCTCCGAGGCCGAGGCGCCGGAGCTTTACGCCATCGTGGCGAACCTCGCCCAGCGGGCGGGTCTCCCCATGCCCCGCGTCGCCGTCATCGATGACGAGACCCCCAACGCCTTCGCCACCGGCCGCAATCCCGACCACGCGGTGGTGGCCGTCACCACGGGCATCCTGAACATGCTGAACCGCCAGGAGCTGGAGGGCGTCCTGGGCCACGAGCTGGGCCACGTGAAGCATCGCGACATCCTCATCGGCTCCATGGCCTCGGTGCTGGCCCAGGCCATCATGTTCCTCTCCCACATGGCCATGTACGTCTCGCCCCGGGATGAGGAGGGGCGGCCGACGAATCCGCTGTTCGGGCTGCTGGTGGCCATCCTCGGGCCCGTCGCCGCGATGCTCCTGCAGATGGCCATCAGCCGCAGCCGGGAGTACCTGGCCGACGACTTCGGCGCCCACGTGACGGGCCGGCCCGACGCCCTGGCTTCGGCCCTGGCCAAGATCAGCGGCATCAACGAGCGCTACCAGATGCGCAACGCCCAGCCGGCCACGGCCCACATGATGATCGTGAACCCCCTGCACGGCGGCGGGCTGATGAGCCTGTTCTCGACGCATCCGCCCATCGAGCACCGCATCGCGCGGCTGAATGCGATGCCGGTGGAGGCGCGGTAGGGATTGGGTAGAGGCCCACCAGGGCCTGGTTCCCGGCCTGGGCGTTCCGGTTCAGCTGCCGCGCTGTCGCTTGGCCGCGCCTGAGTTGACCGCAGCCCAAGGGCGGCTGCGGTCAACTCAGGTGCCTATGGTTGAAGGGCGCGCTTCGCGGCCTTGTTCTGCGTTGGATGCGGGTTCCAACCCGTGGCTTGTCGGGACGGCTCAGACGTTGAACAGGAAGTTCATCAGGTCGCCGTCCTTGACGACGTACTCCTTCCCTTCGGTGCGCATCTTGCCCGCCTCCTTGGCGCCCTGCTCGCCGCCGCAGGCGATGTAGTCCTCGTAGGCGATGACCTGGGCGCGGATGAAGCCCTTCTCGAAGTCGGTGTGGATGACGCCGGCGGCCTGGGGGGCGGTGTCGCCGACGTGGATGGTCCAGGCGCGGACCTCCTTCACGCCGGCGGTGAAGTAGGTCTGCAGGCCGAGGAGCTTGAAGGACTCGCGGATGAGGACGTTCAGGCCGGGCTCGGTAAGGCCGGCCTCCTCGAGGAACATGGGTCGCTCCTCCACCGGCAGTTCCTGGATCTCGGCCTCGAGCTTCGAGCAGATGGGGATCACCGGGCAGCCCCGCTCGCCGGCAATCTTCACGAGGGTGGCGTAGTGGGCGTTGCCCAGGGGATCCGCGATGTCGCCCTCGGCGATGTTGCCCACCAGCAGCTCGGGCTTCAGGGTCAGCAGGCCGTAGGACTTGAGGGCGGCGAGGTCCTCCGGCGTGAGGCTCGCGCGGCGGGCCCAGCGGCCCTCGTTGAGCTCGGCGAAGACCTTTTCCAGCACCGCCACCTGGGTGGTGGCCTCCTTGTTCGTGCCGCTCTTGGCCAGCTTGCGGTTGCGGTCCAGGCCCTTCTCGACGGTGTCGAGGTCCTTGAGGATCAATTCGGTCTCGATGATGGTGAGGTCCCGCTCGGGGTTCACGCTGCCCTCGACGTGGGTGATGTCGGTGTCCTCGAAGCAGCGCAGCACCTGGATGATGGCGTCCGTGTCGCGGATGTTGGCCAGGAACGCATTGCCCAGGCCCTCGCCCTTGGAGGCGCCCCGCACGAGCCCGGCGATGTCCACGAACTCCTGGGCCGCCGGCAGGACGCGCTGGGGCTTCACGATGTCCGCGAGCGTCTGGAGCCGGTCGTCCGGCACGTCCACCACGCCGGTGTTGGGCTCGATGGTGCAGAAGGGGTAGTTGGCCGAGGCCGCCCCGGCCCGGGTCAGGGCGTTGAAGAGGGTGCTCTTCCCCACGTTGGGGAGGCCGACGATGCCGCACTGCACTGCCATGGGAAGCTCCGGACGCAAAGCTCCAGTCTCCCATCCCCCGACCCGGGCCGGAAGCGGAAAGGCCCCGGGGCCGGGCCTCCCCGGGGCGGGGCGGGGGGGAAAAGAAATGTGACGCACTCACTTGCGCAGCCCCGGCTCCCGTCCTAATCTCCCCCGGCAAGACCCAGGAGGCGGCCGTGATCGTGAAGGCGGAGTGGCCCGGATACGTCATCGATGTGCTGGTGCGCACGGGCCAGGAGGTCGAGGAGGACGAGCCCCTGGCGCTCCTGGAAGGGACGGATTCCGGCCGGTCCACCTTCTACATCCACGCCTCGGAGGGCGGAAAGGTCCGGGAGATCTTCGTCGAGGAGGGGGACTTCCTCCACGAGGACGACGACCTGATGGTCATCGGGGAGATCGAGGAGTAGCTCCGGCCCCGGAACGGCGACGGCTACAATGGCCGTATCCAGCGGAGGTACGGTATGGCGCTCATTCGGGCCGAGATGGCGGGCAAGGTCCTGGAGGTCCTGGTGGCCGAGGGGGACTCCATCGGCGAGGACCAGGACCTCATCCTCATCGAGTCCATGAAGATGCAGATCCCCGTGGGTTCCCCGGAGGAGGGCACCGTCGTGAAGGTCTTCGTCACGGTGGAACAGTTCCTCAACGAGGGGGACCCCATCGTCGAGCTGGGCTGATGGCCGAGCTGCGCGTCGAGCGGCGGGAGGGCCCCGACGAGGGTCTCGTCCTGCTCGGCCTGGACCGTCCCGGGGCCAAGAACGCCCTGGGCCGCCAGCTCCTGGGCGAACTCGAGGAGGCCTTCGGCGCCCTGGCCGGGGATCCCGGCGCCCGGGTGGTGGTGCTCCACAGCCTGGTGGACGGCGTCTTTTGCGCCGGGGCGGACCTGAAGGAGCGCGCGGGCATGAGCCCGGAGGAGGCGGAGGCCTTCGTGAAGCGGCTCCGGGCGGCCTTCACCGCCCTCGAGCGCCTGCCCATGCCCGTGATCGCCGCGATCGAAGGGGCCGCCCTGGGCGGCGGCCTGGAGCTGGCCCTGGCCTGCGACCTGCGCGTCGCGGGGGCCGCGGCCCGGCTGGGCCTGCCGGAAACGTCGCTGGCCATCATCCCCGGCGCGGGGGGCACCCAGCGCCTGCCCCGCATCATCGGCCGCTCCAGGGCCAAGGAACTGATCTTCACCGCCCGGCGCCTCGACGGCCCGGAGGCCCTCGCCTTCGGCGTGGTGGACCGCTGCGTGGAACCGGGCCGGGCCCTCGAAGCGGCCCTCGGCCTGGCCCGGGAGATCCTGCCCAACGGTCCCGTCGCCCTCCGGGCCGCGAAGGCTGCCATTGACGGCGGCCTGGACCGGGACCGGGACGGGGGCCTCGTGGTGGAAGAGGCCTGCTACGCCCAGGTGCTGCCCACCGAGGACCGGCTCGAGGGCCTCGCCGCCTTCCGCGAGAAGCGCAAGCCCGTCTACCGGGGGCGCTGAGATGGGCGCCAGGCCCGCCTGCGGGCACTCCCACGGGCCGACCACGGCGTCCCGCCTGGCCCTCAGCGCGGGCATCTTCGCCGTCAGCGCGGTGCTGCAGGCCGCGGGGGGCCTCTGGACCGGCTCCCTGGGGCTGGTCTCCGACAGCCTGGAGAACCTCAACGACGTCTTCGTGAACCTGCTGGCGCTCACGGGGCTCGTGATCGCCAACCGGCGCGAGCCCAGCGACCGCTATGCCTACGGCTGGCACCGGCTGGAGGTCTTCAACACCGCCGCCGGCGGCCTCCTCCTCGTGGCCCTGGCCGCCGGGGTCGTCTTCGAGGCCGTGCAGCGCTTCCGCCATCCGCACCCGATCCAGACTGGCTGGGTGCTGGTCTTCTCCGGCGCGGGCCTCGTCCTCAACGTGGCGGCAACCCTGGTGCTGAGGCCCGAGGCGGGGAGCCGCCAGGCGCGGGACTCCAACCTGCGGGCCGCCTACCTGCATGCCTTCACCGACGCCCTCACCAGCATCGGGCTCGTGGGCTCCATGCTCGTCGTGCGCTTCACAGGCTGGACCTGGGTGGACCCCGCCATCGCCCTGGTCATCGTCGCCGTGATCCTGCGGGGTGCCTGGAGCCTGCTGGCGGACGCCTCGGGGATCCTCATGCACCGGGCGGCCTTCGACCACGAGGCCGCCAAGGCGGACCTGGTGAAGCTCCCCGGGGTGCGGGCCGTCGAGGACCTGCGCTCCTGGAAGGTGTGCAGCCACCTCACCATCTGCACCGCCCACGTCGTCGTGGAGGCGGAGCGCCTGCAGGAGACCGAGCCCTTCCTGGAGGACATCGAGCACGTGCTCCACGAGGCCTACGGCGTGCGCCACCTCACCCTGCACTTCGAGACCGAGGCGATGGCGGCCCGGCACCACCACCGCTTCGTGCACCGCCACGAGGCCGCCGGGGTCGAGGATCCCGTCCACCACGGCGACCACCAGCACGAGCACGACCACGCACACTGAGGGTCCCGGTCAGGTCCGGACGGCCTCCGCGACGGGGTAGCTGCCGAGCACCTTCACCTGCTCGCAGAGGGAACCCAGCCAGGCCAGCGCCGCTGCCACCGCGGGCTCGGAGGCGTGGCCCGCCACATCGAGGAAGAACACGTTCTCCCAGGCCTTCCGCCGGCTGGGCCGGCTCTCGATCTTGGTGAGGTTGAGGCCCGCCTCGGCGAAGGGCTGCAGAAGATGGAAGAGCAGGCCGGGGCCGTCCTTGGCGGCCACCAGCAGGCTGGTCTTGTCCCGGCCCGTGGGCTCCGCCTGGGCGGTGCCGAGCACCAGGAAGCGCGTGGCGTTCTCGGCCACGTCCTGGATCCGTGCCCGCAGCACGGCGAGGTCGAAGAGGTCCGCCGCGAGTTCCGACGCGATGGCGGCGCCGCCGGCGTCCTCGCGTGCCAGGCGCGCGGCCTCGGCGGTGCTCGGGGCCTCCACCAGGGTGGCGCGGGACATATTGCCCTCCAACCACTTGCGGCACTGGCCCAGGCCCTGGGGATGGCTGTAGACGCGTTCCACGGACGCGAGCTCCAGCCCCGGACGGCCCAGGAGGCACTGGTCCACCTCCAGGATGATCTCGGCGCTGATCTTGAGCGGGCTGTCCAGGAAGGTGTCGAGGGTGTGGGTGACGGCGCCGTCGGTGCTGTTCTCGATGGGCACCACGCCGAAGTCCGCGCGGCCCTGCTCGACCTCCTTGAAGACCGCGGCCACCGTGCCCACGGGCAGCCCCAGGGCGGAGAGGCCGAACTGGTGCTTCAGGGCCATGTGGGTGAAGGTCCCCTCGGGGCCCAGGAAGGCCACCCGCAGGCCCTGCTCCAGGGAGCGGCAGGCGCTCATCACCTCCTTGAAGACCGGCCGGAGGCTGGCGGTGGGGAAGGGCCCCGGATTGGCCGCCTCCAGGCGCGCCACCACCGCCTTCTCGCGGCTGGGGACGAAGAAGGCGCGCTGCTCCTTCGCCTTCACCTCGCCCACCCGCGCGGCGAGGGCGGCGCGCTCGTTGAGCAGGGCCAGCAGCCGGTCGTCCAGGGCGTCGATCTGGCGTCGGAGGTCGTCGAGATCCATTCACCACGGTAGCAAAAGCCCCCGGGACCGGGGGCTTTTGCCGGGGTCGCGGCGATCCGGGGGGATCAGCTGCCCATGCCGTGCTTCTTCATGATGGCGGCGCGCTGGGCGTCGAACTCCGCCTGGGAGATGAGCTGGCTGTCGAAGAGGTCCTTCAGCTCAGAGAGTTCCTCCTTGAGGCTCTTGGCCGGGGCCGCCGCGGCAGCGGCCTGGGGCGCCATCTGGGGGGTGCCCATGGGCATGGGCTGCTGGTAGCCCTGGGCGGCCTGGGCCATCTGTCCCGCCATCATGCCGCCCATGCCGAAGCCGAGCCCGGCGCCCATCCCCAGGCCCGCGATCCCGCCTTCGTTGGCGGCGGCGATGGGCATGGAGTCCGCGACCTGCATCTGGGTGTAGGCGCCCATCACCGGGGCCATCATGCCCACGGAGGTGCGCTTGTCCATCATGGCCTCGACCTCCTCGGGCAGCGTGAAGGGCTCGACCACCAGCTTGGCGAGCTTCACGCCCATGGTGAGGAACTCCGCCTGGAGCTTCTCCTTCACCGCGTCGCCCACCTCGTCGATCTTCATGTTGAGGTCCAGGGCGCCCATCTTCAGCTCGGCCAGGGTGTCGGCGAGCTTGGAGCTGATGGTCTTGCGGAGCTGGTTCTGGCAGTCGTCGATGGTGTACTGGCCGTTGGTGCCCACGAGCTGCTTGATGAAGGTCTTGATGGCCTCGGGGTCCTCGGGGACCTGCACGCTGTAGATGCCGTGGGCCTTGATGCGCACCATGCCGAAGTCGGGGTCGCGCATCATCACCGGGTTGGGGGTTCCCCAGCCCAGGTCGTTGAAGAGCTTCGTGTTGATGAACACCACGTCGCTCTTGAAGGGGCTCTCGAAGCCGTACTTCCAGCCCTTGAGGGTGGCCAGGATGGGCAGGTTCTGCGTGTTCAGGGTGTAGGTGTTGGGCTGCACGAAGACGTCGCCGAAGCGGCCCTCGTCCATGAACACCGCGGCCTGGCTCGGCCGCACGACAAGCTTGCCGCCGTTCTGGATCTCCTGCCCACGGAACGGGAAGCGCCACGCCATGATGTCATTGCTGTCGTCCAGCCACTGCACGACGTCAAGGAATTGGGCCTTGCCCCAGTCTTTGAAGTTGTCCATCAGGCTCATGGAAGGCTCCGAAACGGCGATTGCCGAGGCACCAGTGTAGTGACCGGGAAACAAAAGGGGCCCCCAGAAAATGGCGGCCCTGGGGTTTGAATATCTCGATGGAAGCCGGGTTGGATTCGATTTCCTAGTGGGTGGCCGCCAGGGGCCCCGGAGCCGGCGCCGAGGGCCAGGACCAGCCCGACCAGGTCTCCTTCGCCAGCATCCGTGGGGCCTCCGGGGCGTCGGCGGTGGCCAGGGCCAAATCCCGCACGAAGGCCGCCACGCGGACCAGCTTCTCGAGGTTGATCTTGTCCGGAGTGTCGGTGGCCTGATGGTAGTCCTTGTGCATCCCGCCGAAGAAGAAGATGGCGGGGATGCCCTTCCTGAAGAAGGTGTAGTGGTCGGAGCGCGTCCAGTAGGTGTCGGCCTCGTCGGTGAGGCGGAGGCCCCGGGCGGCCGCCAGGCTGCGGGCCCGCTCCGTGAGGGTGGAAACGGCCCCGTCCACCCGCGCGGGGGTCACGCTGAGCTCCGCCGGATCGTTCCGTCCCACCATGTCGATGTTGAGGTCGGCCTTCACCTTCCCCAGGTCCACCGGCGGCGCATGGACGAAGGCCTCGGAGCCGAAGAGGCCGATCTCCTCCCCGCTGACGGAGACGAACAGGATGCTCCGGCGGGGGCGGTCGCCCTTGAGCAGGCGGGCCACCTCCACCAGGACGGCGGTGCCGGAGGCGTTGTCGTCGGCGCCAGGGTGGAGGGTGCCCCCTTCCAGCCCCACATGGTCGTGGTGGGCGGAGAGGATCACGAACTCGTCCTTCAGCGCCGGATCCGTGCCGGGGAGGAGCCCGACCACGTTCGCGGCCGGGAGGTCTTCCGCACGGACCCTCGGCTTGAAGTCCAGGCGGCCCAGGGGCCTGGATGGCAGGGGCCGGCCGGCGGCGGCAATGCGCTCCTGCAGGCCTGAGGCGCCCGAGAAGACCTTCAGGCCGGCGGAGGGCACGAGGATCGAGGGAGGGGGAGCCGCGGCCGCCCCCTTCAGGCCGACCCTCCCGCTGCGGGAGGCGCGGGAAAGCCAGGTCCCGAGCCGCGCCAGATCGCGGGCCCCGGGGCGCTGGTCCTGGAGCAGGACGAGGCCGAGGGCGCCGGCGCGGGCGGCGGCGGCGGCCTTGGCCTCGGATGCGCAGGCCTTTGACCAGGCCTGGGCCTCGATGCCGGGGGGACGGGGAGCCTCACCGTCGAAGGCGACGACCCATCGGCCCCGCAGTTCGGCGCCGGCGTAGTCGTCCCACCCTGCCTCCGGGGCATGCACTCCGTAGCCGAGGAGTACGGCGTCCCCGCTGCCCGGGAGGGCACGCGAGGTGAATGCCTCGCTGCCGAGCTTCAGCCTGGACCCGCCCAGCGCGAGCCGGCTGTCCGCCTCGTCGATCCGCACGCGCTCGAGGGCGTAGGGCCAGTGGAAGGGCGTGGCGCCCCCGAAGCCCCCGGGCTTGAGCGGCTGGAGGCCCGCCTCCTGGAAGCGTCGCGCCACGAGGTCGGCGGCCATCCGCTGCCCTGGAGTTCCGGTGGCCCGGCCCTGGAAGGCGGGGCTGGCGAGGGCGAAGAGATCCTCCTTCATCCGCGCGCGATCCGGCGCCTGGCTCGACGCCGACAGGCCGAACGAAAGGGCGATGGCCGACGTGAGGGCCCGGGAACGGATCATGGGGCCTCCTACTTCCGCTTGCCCTTGGACGGGTTCGGTATGCGGTCCTTGGTGTAGACCAGGTGGGTGTCGCAGTCCACGATGCAGCGCCAGCCGCGATCCTCCCTGGGCATGTGGACGTCCACCTCCCAGCCGCAGCTCGCACCGTTCAGGGACGTGCGCCGGGCGCTGACGGCCACGCCGCCGGTCTCCCGCTCGGCGATGGCCTTGGCCTCGGTTGCGGAGTGCACGGGTCCGGAACCCCTCGTCTTCCGGGGTTTCTCCAGGCCATGTGCCGGACCCGCCGAGAGGACCGCGGCCGCCAGGAAGAGCAGGATGGGAGCGCGCATGGGGCCTCCGGGAAAGGGATCAGCCTACGCCCGGGGATCCCGCGGCGCCAAGGGCGGTCGTCCCGCGATTCCCCCTTCCCGCCCCGCTGGATTCATGGGAGGTTCGGAAACCCTTTTCCACCGGAGCCACCGCGATGGCCGCCACCAGAGATCCGCAGCCCCCGGCGCCCGTCGAGATCCCGGTGCTCCGGAAGGGACCCTTCTTCCTCACCGGGGCTCCCAAGTCCGGGACCACCTGGTTGGGGAGGATCCTCGACGCCCACCCGGAGATCGCGTGCCGCGGCGAGGCCTGCGTGCACCACTTCGCCCTGGCCCTGGTGGAGACCTGCCAGGGCTACCGCAAGCTCCTGGCGGACCGGCGCAAGGTCGTCACCGACAGCAACGACTTTCCGGACTTGCGCTGGAAGGACGTGCTCGCCCTGATGCGGACCTTCATCACCCTGCGCCTGGAGGCCATCGACGATCCAGGGAAGCCGGGGCTGCGCTTCCTGGGGGAGAAGGACCCGGAGCACGCCCTGCACATCCGGGAACTGGACCGGCTCTTCCCCGAGGCGAAGTTCATCCACATCATCCGGGACGGCCGGGGCGTCTTCCTGTCGGCCTGGCACCACAACGTCCGGTCGAAGTACGCCGAACTGGAGCGCCTCGACTTCGACGGGTTCCTCGACATCACCGCCACCGAATGGGCCGAGCGCGTCCAGGCGGCCCGGTCCGCCGGCAGGGATCTCGGATACGGCGACCGCTACATCGAGGTCCGCTACGAGGACCTGGTGGCCGATCCCCGCGCCGAGGCGGCGAGGCTCTTCGCCTTCCTGGGGGCCGACGCGGACGAGGCCACGGTGAGGGCCTGCGTGGAGGCCGCCTCCTTCGAGAAGCTCAGCGGCGGCCGGAAGGCCGGTGAGGAGGACGCGTCCTCCTTCTTCCGCAAGGGGGTGCCCGACGACTGGAAGCGCCAGCTCACGCCGGTCCAGCTCCAGCGCTTCGCCGCCCTCGCCGGGGCGACGCTGATGGAGCTCGGATACTGGATCGGTCCCGACGCGGTGCCGTTCCTCTGAGTCCCCGAGGTCTGGCCGGACGCGGAGGCCGCCGCCTCAGATGTCGAACTTCACGCCCTGGGCCAGGGGCAGGTTCGTGGAGTGGTTGATGGTGCAGGTCTGGCGGCGCATGTAGGCCTTCCAGGCGTCCGATCCGGACTCGCGGCCGCCGCCGGTCTCCTTCTCGCCGCCGAAGGCGCCGCCGATCTCGGCGCCCGAGGTGCCGATGTTGACGTTGGCGATGCCGCAGTCGGAGCCGTTGGGGCCCAGGAAGCGCTCGGCGTGCAGCAGGTTCGTCGTGAAGATGGCCGACGACAGGCCCTGGGGCACGGCGTTGTGCACCTCGATGGCCTCGTCCAGCTTCTCGAACTCCATCACGTAGAGGATGGGCGCGAAGGTTTCCTCGCAGGTGATGGCCAGCTGCTTCGGGCAGCGGATGATGGTGGGCTGCACGTAGTTGCCCGCGCCCTCGACCTTCCTCCCGCCGGCGATGACGGTCCCGCCCTCGTCCACGGCGCGCTGGATGGCGGCCTCGAAGTCCTTCACGGCGCCGGCGTCGATGAGCGGACCGACCAGGGTGCCCGGGGCCAGGGGGTCCCCCAGGGGCAGGGAGGCGTAGGCCTTCACGAGGCGGTCGAGGAGGCCCTTGGCGATGCCCTTCTGCAGGAAGAGGCGCCGCGTGGTGGTGCAGCGCTGGCCCGCCGTCCCGGCCGCGCCGAAGGCGATGGCCCGGAGCGCGAGGTCGAGGTTCGCGTCGTCCATCACGATGATGGCGTTGTTGCCGCCCAGCTCGAGGATGGTGCGGCCGAAGCGCTTGGCGGCGCAGACGCCCACGTGCTGGCCCATGCGGCCCGAGCCGGTGAAGGAGATGAGCGGCACGCGGGGGTCGTTGTTGATGCGCTCGCCCACGTCCTTGCCGCGGCCCACGATGAGGGTGAAGACGCCCTTGAGGCCGTGCTTCTCCATGACCTCGTCGGTGATCTTCTGCACCGCCACGGCGCACAGCGGCACCTTGGAGGAGGGCTTCCAGATCGTCACGTCGCCGCAGACGGCGGCCAGCATGGCGTTCCAGGCCCACACGGCCATGGGGAAGTTGAAGGCGGTGATCACCGCCACCGGGCCCAGGGGGTGCCACTGCTCGTACATGCGGTGGCCGGGTCGCTCGGAGTGCATGGAGAGGCCGTAGAGCTGGCGCGACAGGCCCACCGCGAAGTCGCAGATGTCGATCATCTCCTGGACCTCGCCCAGCCCCTCGCTGAGGATCTTGCCCATCTCGAGGCTGATGAGGGCGCCGAGGGGCTCCTTGTGCTTCCGGAAGGCCTCGCCGAGCTGGCGGACGATCTCGCCGCGCTGGGGGGCGGGCATCATGCGCCAGGTCTCGAAGGCCTTGGTGGCCGTGGCCATCATGGCCTCGTAGTCGGCGTCGTCGCCCTGCATCACCGAGGCCAGGCGCTGGCCGGTGGCGGGGTTCTCGCTCACGAGCTCCGGTCCACGGGGATTCGAGAAGAAGGCGCCGTCGGAGACGCCCGAGTTCACGTCGGCGAGGCCGAGGGCCTCGAAGATGCTCTCCTTCGTCCAGGTCGTGGTCGGGGCGGTCGTGGTCATGGCGTCACCGGAATGGGAACGGGGGGAAGGCTGGAAATCCAGCGGGTCGGCGCTTCTGCGCCAGCATTCCAGTGTACCAGCAGGGCCCGCCCCCTCCGAGCGCAAGGGACCCGACGGAGCCCGGTCTAGTTCAGGCCGGACACCATCAGCAGCGTGGAGCTCCAGCCCGCCTGCCGCCAGAGCACGCGCCGGCCGTCGGCGCTCACCCGGACCGCGTTGGCGTTGCGGGTGATGCGGGGGTGGTTCACGGTCCGGAGGGGCGTGCGGACGCCGGTGTCCGGGTCCAGGAGCGCCAGGCTCAGGACGCCGGGCTCCACCCGCCAGGTGACGAGGCGGCGGCTATCCTCGCTCCACCGCGCCACCCGCCAGCCGGTCCCGGGGCCGATGCCCTTGGCGGCGCGGGGCGGGGCGCCCGGGGTCCGGGTGTCCCAGATGCGGCCGTCCGCGGTGAGCAGGGCGCGGCCGTCCGGTGAGAGCCGACCGTAGCCGACGCCCTCCTCCGTGAGGGGCCGGGGGGGACCGCCCTCCAGGTCCTGGACCAGGTAGCGGTAGCCCTTGCCCTTCTCCGCCGCGACCCAGAACACCTGGCGGCCGTCCCGGGACAGGAGGGGCGCGAGGCCGGGATGGGTGGTGTAGGGACCGGGCGGGAGGGCCCTGGGCGTGCCGGTGCCGAGGGGGATGATCTGGACGTGGAGGGCGGGCTCCGCGATCAGCACCGCGGCCATGGACCCGTCCGGGGAGAGGCCGGGCGGGCTGGAGGCCCGGGACAGCAGCACGGGAGGCCCGCCCGCCGTCCGGCCCGCGTAGCCGTCGGAGACGAGGCCATCCATGTTGGAGTACTCCTGGAACACGTAGGTCTCGCCGTCGTCCGAGAGCTCCCAGGGAATCCCGAGGCCCCAGCTGAGGTCGCGGAGCGGCCGGCCCTCCTCGAGGAAGTAGGTCTGGTCCTCGTCCTGCTGGAGCGCCAGGAGGGCCGTCCCATCGGGCCGGACGTCGTGCAGCGCGAAGTCGCCCGGGAGCCGCAGGAGCAGGCGCTCGGAGCCGCCGGGCCGGCGAGCCCGCAGGGCCTGGACGGGGCCCCGCTCCGCGGCGGTGTACCAGAGCTCCTCGCCGTGCCACGCCAGCCCCTGGAGGCTGGAATAGCGCCCCGGCAAGGTCTCGACACGGCCCGTCGCGAGGTCGTAGACGGCGAGGGAGCCCGCCACGCTCGAGGCGTTGGGGTGGGCGAAGAAGGCCAGTTTCCGGCCGTCCGGGGAGAAGCGGGGCCAGGAGCACCAGGCCGTCCCCTCCAGGCGGACGGGATGTCCCGGCGGGCACTCCACGTGGGTGTTGCCCCAGGTGCCGGTGACCACCGCCAGGTCGCCCCTCGCCGAGCGGTCCGCGTAGGCCACCTGCCCCATCAGGGGCTTGGGCGCCACCTTCCGCGATCCCGCGGAGGCCAGGGTCCCCAGGTAGGTGAAGTAGCTTCCCGAGGGGGCCTGGGCGAGCAGCATCTCGCCGTCCGGGGCCACGGCCAGGAGGTTCGTCCCCGCGAAGGGCAGATCCTGCTCCTCGCGCTTGTCGGGACGGACCACGGAAAGTCCGAAATCCTCCTGCCCCCACTGCCCGGCGATCAGGATCTCCCGCCCGTCCGGAGCGAAGCGCGCCGCGTGGAGGGTTCCCGGGCGGAGGTTGACC
Source organism: Holophagaceae bacterium (assembly GCA_039812765.1). Taxonomy (GTDB): domain Bacteria; phylum Acidobacteriota; class Holophagae; order Holophagales; family Holophagaceae; genus JADJVL01. Next base: position 24,877 of record JBDIBF010000005.1, on the reverse strand, counting down.
CGGGTGTAGACCGGCGGCGGCGCGGGCTCGAAGGGGGGCCAGTCCCGCCACCAGGCCAGGCCTCCGGCTCCGGCGAGCGCGGCCGCGCCGGCCAGCACGCCGAGGCCCGCCCCGAGGAGGCGCCCTCCCCGGCCGGGACGGGCCTCCGGCCTCCGGCGTCCGCCCCGGCCGGCCTCATCCCGGATCGAGGCGAGGGCGAAGGCCAGGTCGTGGGCGCAGTGGATGCGCTGGGCCCGGTCCTTGGCGAGGAGGCCCTCGAGGAGCCTGGCCAGGCTCTCGGGCACGTCCGGCGGGAGCTCCGCATGAGGAGGCTCCTCCTTCAGGATGGCCTGGAGCGTCCCGATGAAGTCCTCCCGCCTGAAGGGGTTGCGCCCCGTGAGCAGCTCCCAGAGGACGATGCCCAGGGCGAAGAGGTCGCTGCGGCCGTCCAGGGGCTCGCCGCGAGCCTGCTCGGGGCTCATGTAGCCGATGGTCCCGAAGATCGAGCCGGCGGCCGTGGGCTGGGCCGGGCCGGCGAGGGCCCCCGCGGGCCGGGCCTCCGCGCCTTGCGGAGCCACCGGGATGGGGATGGCCTTGGCGAGGCCGAAGTCGAGGAGCTTCACGCGCCCGTCCCGGGTGAGGAACACGTTCTCCGGCTTCACGTCGCGGTGCAGGATCCCGGCGCCGTGGGCGGCCTCGAGGGCGCTTGCCACCTGCCCCACGAGGTCCAGCGCCTCCCGCAGGGAGAGCCGCCCCCGGCGCATGCGCTCCTGGAGTGTTTCCCCCTCCAGGAGCTCGGTGATGAGGTAGGGGATCTCGTGGGTCAGGCCCAGGTCGTGGACCACGAGGATATTGGGGTGGTTGAGGGAGCTCGCCGCCCGGGCCTCCGTCTCGAAGCGGCGCAGCCAGGCCGGGTCCCGGGAGAAGAGGGCCGGGAGGACCTTGATCGCCACCTGCCGCCCCAGCTTCGGGTCCCGGCCCCGGTACACCTCGCTCATGCCGCCGGTGGCCAGCGGTCCCACGATCTCGTAGGGGCCCACGAAGGAGCCGGGGCTGAGAGGCATGTCGGCGGGCGGGAAGGGGGGTCAGGACAGGCTATCAGGCCGCCGGCGGCCGTCAGAGGTCTTCCCGGATCAGGCTTCGGGCAGCCCGATCGCCCGCAGGGCCTCGGCCTGTTCCGTGGGGCGCTCGAGTCGCGCCTCGCCGCACCGGAGCGCGTGCAGGCGCAGCGCCCCGTCGGCGAAGCCCAGCAGCACGCCTTCCGGCTCCAGGCGGAAGCGGCCTGGCGGACAGGGCGCGGGGCTGGGCAGCGCCCACGGGATGCGCACCCGTCCCGACTCCGTCTCCAGGAAGGCGTTGGGCCACGGATCGGCCACGGCGCGGATCTCGTTGAAGGCCTGGGCCGTGGTCATGGCGACGTCGAGGCGGCTGTCTTCGGGTTTCCGGCCTCCGAAATAGGTGCTGGGACCGAGGGTCTTCTGGACGATCCGCTCGGCGGTCCCCGCCACGAGCCTCGGCGCGGTCTCCCGGACGAGGGTCCGGCCCGCCTCCGCCGCCCGGAGGGTGAGGCTCAGGGCCGTCTCGTCCCAGGCGATGGGGAGCTTCGCCTGCCCCACGATGTCGCCGTCGTCGGGGCGGGGGGTCATGGCGTGGAGGGTCACGCCCGTCCCGGCCTCGCCCCGGGCCAGGACCCAGTTGATGGGGGCGCGGCCGCGGTAGGCCGGCAGCAGGGAGCCGTGAAGGTTGTAGGCGCCGAGGGAAGGGATCTCCAGGACGCGGGCCTGGATCATTTCCCGGAAGTAGAAGCTGAACAGGAAGTCCGGAGCCTGGGCCTGCAGCTCGGCGTACACCTCGTCGGCGTTGAAGTCCGGCACCCTGCGCACGGGGATGCCGGTCCGCTCCGCGAGCCGCGCCGGGGGTTCGAACCACGACTCGCCGGGGCCCTGGGCGTAGGTGTAGAGCGCGAGCACGTCCACGCCCGCCTCCAGGAGCCCGTGCAGGGCCTCGGTGCCCACCGGGGAGAAGGCGCAGACGATGGCGGTGGCGGTGCGTCCCATGGAAGGAGCATGGCATGACCGCGGGGCCGGGGCGCGTTCACCCCCTCCATGCCCCGGGTGGCCACGGGAATCTTGCGATCCGCCCACGCAGGGCTATCCTCGCATCCACCCGGAGGACCCTCCGGGGTTCTTCGGCGACCCCATGAAAGCCACCTTCACCCGCCTCCTCGTCGCTCTGTCCTTGGGAGCCGCGCTCAGAGCCCAAAGCCCGGCGGCGCTGGCGCCATCCGCCCGCCCGGCCCCGGAGCCTGCCTTCGCGATCGCGGGGATCGATCCCCTCGAGCCCCCCGAGGAGCTGGCGGAGTTCGCGCGCAGGGCCACCCTGTCCTCCAATGGGGTGCCCCAGAAGCTCCAGGCCCTGCTGAGCGCCTTCTTCCGAAGCCAGGATTCCGGCGGGCTGGGCATCCAGTACGACGACAGCCGGACCCGCACGCTTCGCGAGGTCTGGCAGGACCACAAGGCGAACTGCCTGGGCCTCACCGCCCTCTTCGTGGCGGCCACCCGCAGCCTCGGCATCGAGACGCGCTACGCGGAGCCGGTGAACACCGGGCACTGGACGCGGAGGGAGGGCCTCATCCGGTATGAGCGCCACCTCGTGGCCATCGCGCCCGTTCCCCCCCTGGAGGACCTGGTGGCCGACTTCCTGCCCCAGGTCCAGCACCGGCGGGGCCACTACGTGGTCGCCACCCTCACCGAAGGGCGGGTCCGCGCGCTGTGGGCCTCGAACCGCGCGGTGGAGTCCCTGCTGGACCGGAACCTGGAGACCGCGGAAGCCTTCGCCACCAGCGCCATCCGTTCGGACCCTGACTGCCCGGTGGGCTGGAACACCCTCGGGGTGATCCACAGCCAGCGCAGGGACTCCGACCGGGCCGAGGCCTGCTACCGCAAAGCGCTTTCCCTGGATCCCCGGGACGCCACGGTGATCGGGAACATGGAGGCGCTCCTCCGCAACGAGGGGCGCTGGGAGGAGTCCGTGCGCTACCGCCTGCTCGGACTGGAACTGCGCAAGCGGGATCCCTACTTCCACGCCTTCCTGGCGGAGGAGGCGATGTACGAAGGGCGGATCGAGGATGCCTTGAAGTCCATCAAGGCCGCCATCCGGCTCCAGCCCTACGATCCGGAATTCTACGCGCTGGAGGCGGGCCTCCGGGTTTCCCTGGGCAAGCTGAACGAGGCGCAGCAGAGCCTTGAGCTGGCGAAGCGCTGGGCCGATCCCCGGCAGCGGCAGCGCTTCGACAACAAGCTGGCGGCCCTGAAGCAGGCGCACGGCTGAGCCGGGGCCGACCCGACCCTCAGTTGGCCTCCAGCTCCGCGAGGCGCTCCTGGGCATCCACAGAGTCGGGATTCCTGAGCAGGCATTCCCGCAGCATCCTCCGGGCGCCATCGGCGTCGTGAAGTGCGAGCCGGCTGTCCGAGAGCTGGACGAGGGCCTCCTCGCAGGCTGGATCCAGGCGGAGGGCCTGCCGCCAGTGCTCCTCGGAGCGTTCCCACTCTCCGAGTTCCGCGCAGGCGTGGCCCGCGTCCAGCACGAGGCGGAGCCGGTCGGGAGCCATGCGGGCGGCCCGCTCCAGGTCCATGCGGGCCGGCAGGGCGTTCCCCTGGTGGGCGTGGGCCAGACCCCGGAGGTGCCAGTATTCGGGACGCTCCTGGGCGGGGGGCGGGAGCCCGTCCAGCAGGTCCTGCAGGGCTTCCCAACCCTCGAGTCCGGCGAGGCAGTCGGCCTGCAGGAGGCGCAGGTCCACGTCCTGGGGCGCGGCCTGCAGGAGCGTCTCGAGGCCGGCGAGGGCCTGCTCGTGCTGTCCGGTGGCGGCCAGCAGCTGAATGCGCAGGGGCGGATGGTGGCTGCCCTGGTGCTCGGCGGGCACCTGGGCCAGGGCGCGCAGGGCGCGCTCCGCGTCCCCGTCCACGAAGAACGCGAACTCGGCGTCCCGCCGCAGCCATTCCCACCGCAGCTCGGGGACGTCCGCGGGAAGGGTCCTGCGGCCTTCCTCCAGGCAGCGGGCGGCCTCGTCCATCCGTCTTGACTCGAGGCAGGTCTGGAGCTTCTCCATCCAGAGCCGGTAGGCGTCCGGGTAAGCGCGCAGGCCGGTCTCGCAAACCCGCAGGGAGGCGTCGAGGTCCCCGAGTACCCGCAGGCCCGCGGCCTCCGCCACCCAGGGCCATTCATCCTTCCGATGCGCCGGGGGAACCGCGGTCGCCAGGGCGAGGGCCTCCTGGAACCGGCCCCGCTGCAGCAGGTAGCGGGCGGCGGCGCCGCGGTCCCAGGAGACCCGGGGATCGGCGTGGCCGCGGAGCAGAGCCTGGAGGGCCCGTTCTGCGACGTCGTCCAGCGGCCGCGCCGCGGCGGCCGTGAAGATGTCCTCCAGCATCAGGGGATCGGCCTGTGCCCAGGGCAGGGCCGCCTCGAAGGCCTCCCAGGCTTCCCGATGGGAGGCCTCGTCCGCCTGCCGCAGGAGCAGGATGCCGAGGACGTGGCGCAGGGAGGGGCTGCGGGGGAAGCAGCGCACGAGGATCCTGGCCCGGGCGAGCCGGGCGCCCGTCGGCGCCTCGGGCAGCTTGCGCAGGCCCAGGCGCGCGAGGGGTCGCAGGAGGAGCGGCAGGCGGGCCAGGTCCGCTTCCAGGTACTCCCTCCAGGCCGCGTTGCGCAGGCCTTGCGCGAGAGCGGCGTCGCCCCGGAGCCGACGGAGGCGGTGGCCGACTTCGCCCCCACAGTCCTTCACGCCCTCCGTGATGGCCAGGACCGTGGAGGGCGAGGCCTCCCCGGCCCAGGCCGCCTCGGCCCTGCCGAGGGTCCGGGGCGCCAGCACGCCGCGGCGGAAGAGCGCGAAGGCGGTCCAGCCGCCGAGGGCCGACCAGCCCACGACGGCCACGGCTCCGCCCTCCGGGGACGCGGTGCGGGACGCCCAGGCCAGGAAGCCCAGGACGCCGGCGAGGGGGATCAAGGTGCGGAGTCTCATCCGTGGCCCACCATGATGGCCCGACATGAAGCGCGGCCCCAAGGGGCCGCGCGGGGTCGGGACGGGCTCGGGCCCGAGGGGTCAGGCCTTGACGACGTTGGTCGCCTGGAGGCCCTTCTGTCCCTGGACGACGTCGAAGCTGACGCGCTGGTTCTCGGCCAGGGTGCGGAAACCCTTGTCCTGGATCGCGGAGAAGTGGACGAAGAGGTCCGCGCCGCCGCCGTCGGGGGTGATGAACCCGAAGCCCTTCTCGGCGTTGAACCACTTCACGATGCCTTCAGCCATGGTGCTACCTGCAGAAAAATAGCCCGGAGGGTTTGAGCCTGCGCGCCCCCCGGGCGATGGACGCAAAAGCCTGTCGAATGGCCATCCCGAGGATGGGTTCGGGACCATTTCCCCATGGTTCGCGGGGAAAGGCCACAAAAAAGGAGGAACCCAAATCACCCTTCCCGCACTCGGAGGCCCCGGACGTGAACCCGGTTCCTGGACACGCGAAGCGGCCCCGGAGGGCCGCTTGGAAGGAGGATCGGGGGTTCAGAGCTTGACGACGTTGGTGGCCTGAAGTCCCTTCTGCCCCTGGGCGACGTCGAAGCTGACGCGCTGGTTCTCGGCCAGGGTGCGGAAGCCCTTGTCCTGGATCGCGGAAAAGTGGACGAAGAGGTCCGCGCCGCCGCCGTCGGGGGTGATGAAGCCGAAGCCCTTCTCGGCGTTGAACCACTTCACGATGCCTTCTGCCATGGTGCTACCTGCTTGGAAAGATGATGGGCCTGGGAACGGAGGGACTCCTCGCGCCTGCCAGGCTTCCAGCGCGGGAGCTTGTCAAAGGCCACCAGGATGGATGGGTGCGTCCATGGAGCCATGACCCGGGGGCGGATGCCAAGGGAATTGTTGGACCGGCCCCGGGGACCTGGGGGCATCCGGGTCCGGAATCGCGGGTCCATGGGAGTAGGCTTGGGACGCCGTTTCCGCGGGAGGTCCCATGTTTCACCTTATCTGGAAGTTCATCCTCGGCCTCATCGTGGGGTACGTGGCCCGGTTCCTCCTCCCGGGCGCGGACAAGATCGGCTTCTGGCTCACGGGCATCGTGGGCGTGGTGGGTTCCTTTGGCGGGCATTTCCTGGCCCACACGCTGGGCCTGAAGTCCGACGAGAAGCCCAGCGGCCGGATTTTCAGCGCCCTCATCAGCATCGCCGGCGCGGTCATCCTCCTCGTCGCGCTGCGCTTCTTCAAGCACTGATACCGGCCCTCCAGGACAGGTTGCCTTCGGGACGGAGCGGTCCCCTGCGCGGGGACTGATCCGGCCCTGCGGGACCAGGCGAGGAACGGTCGTGGGTCGATACCCCGCCCGTCAGTTCCCCTGCTGGATCTCCTTCGCGATCACCAGCCGCTGGATCTGGTTCGTTCCCTCGTAGATCTGCAGGAGCTTGGCGTCGCGCATGCACTTCTCGACGAGGTAGTCGCGGCTGTAGCCGTTGCCGCCGAGGATCTGCACGGCGTCGGTGCTGACCTCCATGGCCGTGTCGGTGGCGAAGGTCTTGGCGATGGCGCTCTGCTTGGAGTTCTTGATGCCGTTGTCCGTCATCCAGGCGGCCTGCCAGGTGAGCAGGCGGCTGGCCTCGATCTTCTTGGCCATGTCCGCCAGCATGAAGCTGATGGCCTGGTTGCTGAAGATGGGCTGGCCGAACTGGATGCGGGTCTTGGCGTAGTCCAGGGCGATCTCATAGGCGGCCCGGGCGACGCCGACGCCGCCGGCGGCCACCGCCGCGCGCGTCTGGTCCAGGGTCTTCATCGCGATGATGAAGCCCATGCCCTCCTTCCCCAGGATGTTCTCCGCGGGCACCTCGGCGTTCTCGTAGTGGACTTCCACCTGGTTCGAGGCCCGCTGGCCCATCTTGTCCAGGGTCTTGCCGATGCGCAGGCCCGGCGTGTCCCGGGGCACGATGATGCAGCTGGTGCCGCGGGCGCCCTTGTCGGGGTTGGTGGAGGCGAAGAGGGTGTAGAAGTCGGCGTAGCCGCCGTTCGTGCAGTAGCACTTGGTTCCGTTGATGACGTACTTGTCGCCCTTCAGCTCCGCGCGGCAGGTCATGGAGCCCGCGTCGCTGCCGGCGTTGGGCTCGCTCAGGGAGAAGGCGGCGAAAATGGGCGCTTCGACCAGCTTGCCCAGCCACTTCTTCTTCTGCTCGTCGCTGCCGGCGATGAGGATGGGCGTGATGGCCAGCCCGTTGGCCATGATGGAGGTGTAGAGGCCGCCGCAGCCCCAGGCCATCTCCTCGCAGATGAGGGCCTCCTCGATCTGGGTCTTGCCCGGGCCGCCGCAGGACTTCGGCACCAGGGACTGGAGGTACCCCAGCTCCCAGGCCTTGTTGTAGACCGGCGTCGCCCATTCGCCCGAGTCGTCGTACTGGCGCGCCACGGGCCGGATCACGTTGAGGGCGAAATCGTGGGCTTGGTCCTTCAGGGCCTGCAGTTCGGGGGTCAGGGCGAAATTGAGCACGGGGCCTCCAAAGGCGCGGAACTTCGAGTCTATCGGTGCCGGTGATCCTTGCCACGGGGGGAATTCCTTGACCTGGGGTAACCTGTGATGTCCGTCTGGAAGGAGGCCCCGTGATCGTCGGCTGCCCCAAAGAGATCAAGAACAACGAGAACCGCGTGGGACTGACGCCTGCCGGCGCGAAGGCGATCGTCGGGGCGGGCCACAAGGTCATCGTGGAGGCGGGCGCGGGCCTGGGCAGCGGCTTCACGGACGCCGAGTACGTGGCCGCCGGCGCCACGATGCTGGGCACCGCCAAGGAGGTCTTCGACGGCGCGGAGATGGTCATCAAGGTGAAGGAGCCCCAGAAGGGCGAGATCGCCATGCTGCGCAAGGGGCAGATCCTCTTCACCTACCTGCACCTCGCCCCGGACCCGGAGCAGACCCGGGGCCTGCTGGCGTCCGGCGCCACCACCATCGCCTACGAGACCATCACCGACGCGTCCGGCAAGCTGCCCCTGCTCACGCCGATGTCCGAGGTGGCGGGGCGCATGGCGGTGCAGATCGGCGCCTTCTACCTCCAGAAGACCAACGGCGGGCGCGGCATGCTGCTGGGCGGCGTCCCCGGCGTGCCCCCGGCCCACGTCATCGTGCTCGGCGGCGGCGTGGTCGGCATCAACGCCATCAAGATGGCCGCGGGCATGGGCGCCCGGGTCACGGTGCTGGACCGCAGCCTCCAGACCCTGCGCTACCTCGACGACATCTTCGGCTCCAAGATCGAGACGCTCTGGAGCAGCGAGGCCCACGTGGAGGAGGTGCTGCCCACCGCCGACCTCGTCATCGGCGCCGTGCTGGTGCCCGGGGCCGCGGCCCCCAAGCTCATCACGAAGCCCATGCTGAAGCTCATGCGCCAGGGCTCGGTGATCGTGGACGTGGCGGTGGACCAGGGCGGCTGCGTGGAGACCACCCACGCCACCACCCACGCCGATCCCGTCTACTTCGTGGACGGCGTGCTGCACTACGGCGTGGCCAACATGCCGGGCGCCGTGCCGCGCACGTCCACCATCGCGCTCACCAACGCCACGCTGCCCTACGCCCTCAAGCTGGCGAACCAGGGCTGGCGGAAGGCGCTGGCCGCGGATCCGGGCTTCCTCCTGGGCCTCAACACCCACGAGGGGAAGATGACCTGCGAGCCCGTGGCCCGGGACCAGAAGCTGGACTTCACGGACCCCCGTACCCTGTTGTAGACCCCGTCCTGGAGGCCAACGTGCCGCGCATCTCGGACCGAGCCCTCGGCTTTCCCGACTCCCCCATCCGCAAGCTGGCGCCCCTGGCGGACGCCGCCCGGGCGCGCGGCCTGCGCATCCACGGCCTCAACATCGGCCAGCCTGACGTGGCCACGCCGCCGGAGTTCCTGGAAGCGCTGCGCGGCTATGACGCCCCCGTGCTCGCCTACGGCCGCTCCGAGGGCGAGCCGGCGCTGCGGGAGGCCTTCGCGGGCTACTACCGCCGAGCTGGCATCGCCGTGGAGGCCGCGGACATCGTGGTGACCGTCGGCGGCAGCGAGGCGTTGCTGTTCGCGATGCAGATCGCCGCCGGCCCCGGGGACGAGATCCTCTGCTTCGAGCCCTTCTACACCAACTACCTGGCCTTCGCCCGCATGAGCGGTGTCAGCCTGAAGGCCCTCTCCGTCGAGGCCGCCGACGGGTTTCACCTCCCCGCCGAGGACGTGATTCGCGCGGCGGTGACGCCCAGGACGAAGGCCATCCTGGTCTGCTCCCCGAACAATCCCACCGGCACCGTGCTGCGCCGGGAGGAGTTGGAGGCGGTGGGCCGCATCGCCGAGGAGCTGGGCCTCTTCGTCATCGGCGACGAGGTCTATCGCGAGTTCGTCTACGAGGGCGAGCACACCTCGGTGCTCTCCATCCCCGCCCTGGAGCGCCGCGCCATCCTGGTGGACAGCGTCTCCAAGCGCTACAGCGCCTGCGGCGCGCGCATCGGCTGCCTCGTCTCCCGGGACCGCGACGTGGTCGCCGCCGCCATCCGCATGGCCCAGGGCCGCCTCTGCCCGCCGGTGGTGGAGCAGCGGGGCGCGCTGGCCGCGGCGAACCTGGGCCCGGACTTCTTCGCGCCCGTGCGGGAGGAGTACCGCCGCCGCCGGGACGCGGCCTTCGAGGGCCTGACGTCCATCCCCGGCGTCACGTGCCTCAAGCCCGCGGGAGCCTTCTACCTCATGGCCGAGCTGCCCGTGGGCGACGCGGAGTCCTTCACCCGCTGGCTGCTCACGGACTTCGAGAAGGACGGCGAGACCGTGATGCTCGCCGCCGGCCCGGGCTTCTACGCGACGGAGGGCCGGGGCGCGCGGCAGGTCCGCCTGGCCTACGTGCTGGAGGTCCCGCGCATCCAGCGGGCCATGGCCTGCCTCGCCGAGGCGGTGGAGGCCTACGCGTCGGTGCGGGCGGAATAGGTCTTCCCGGCCTGGATCCTGGCTACAGATCCCCGGACGACGTGCACTCCCCTCGAGCGTCCATCCAGAACTGGAATCCGCGGAGCGCGCCTCCGGACCGAATCTTTTCGGGTTGGCTGCGGGGCGTGGGGATGGTCCGAAAGTGCCTCGACACGGGATCGAATTCGAGCCATCGAAGCTCCGGGAAGGCCTCCAGGGACGACTCGAAGTAGCGGTCCATGGCCTTGGCATAGCCATCCGGATCCAGACCGGCGAGCTTGGAAGTGTCCTGGAAGATGTCCCGAGAATTGAGGACGGCATCCTCCGTCCTCGCGGCGAGCAACAGGTTGCCGTCCTTGGTCGGGCGCCAACCGAGGATTGCGACTTCCTTCGCCTTGTTCCGGTGCTCAGGCGCGGTTGCGGAGGGGTAGAGTTGCACACCACCCTTCGCGCGGCCAGTTTCCGGATCGAAGCTCACCACCCACCCCGACCGGGGCAACACGGCGAGCGGAATCCCGTCCACATCCACCAGTTTCAGGGCTGCGCAGTCGACGTACACCGGCTGGGAATCCTGGGCGACCCACCGCGCGGGCGGACCTTTCGGATACTGCGTCCGCAACCGCCCATCGAACAGCGGCAGTCCATCCTGGGCGCAATCCTCGAGCCTGAAGGTGCCTGACGCATCCTTCTTGAAGATCCCGAAGAAGGAGGCCTTCTCGGCGGTCGTGAAGGGAACCGCCACCCGCACGACGAGGATCCGGCCCTCAGGAAGCGGCCTGAAGTCGGTGATCATGAGGGAGGCGTCCGGGATGCGGCCGATGCGCGTCCAGTCCTGGAAACGGAAACCCTCGAAGAACTCCACCCCATCCTTGGTCTTGACCCAGGTGTAGGCCACGCCTTTGGTGATGGTCGCGAATCGGTGGCCCTCGGGCAGCCGGAACTCGGTCCTCGCGACCTTGCCCCGACCGAGCGCGGTGCAGACGACCCGCGCTGCTTTGTACTCGGGGAGGGTGTAGAGCTTGCCTTCGTCCCAGACCTGGATGCCGGACTGCTTGGCCGTCCTAAGCCCATCCGCGAGGACCGGGACGCCCGGCATCCGCGGCTGGAGGGCCGGCTTCACGAGACCTTGCGGCCCGGGTTCTGTGCCTCCGGACGGAAGGGCCGGGGCGCCAGGGTCCTGGGCAGGTCCAAAGCAGAGGACTGCGAAGAGAAGGCCTGGAACCTGAATCCACAGCGCCATGGTTCGTCCGATCCGTCAGCAGAGGTCAAGGTCGGCATCGACCTCGAACTGGCCGTAGCAGCGGCCTTCATCGTCATAGAGATAAATGGTGCAGGTGCCGCCTGCTTTCTCGCCCGGGTTGCAGCAGGTGACGCCATATTCGCCGGTGGAGCATCCGCATCCGTTCCCCGCCGGGGCGGCCTGGGCGGGGACCGCGATCGTGAGCGCGGCGAGCAGGGCGGCAGGCCTGGCCAGGGCCACGAGGGTCCGGGCGAGGGCGGAAGTTGAGGCGGGGCGCATGGGGCCTCCGGAGGCAGGGGCGAAAGGACAGTATCCTTTCGCCATTGGTTGAGGGGATGGCACCGATTCTGCCCCCCCCCCTGCGGCCCCTTTCAAGAGCAGACATGAACCCCCCGGCAACCTCCCGTCCCGCCCACCCTGTCGCCCTGGTCACCGGCGCCTCCAGCGGCCTCGGGGAGGCCATCGCCCGTGCCTTGGCGAAGGAGGGCTTCCACCTCGCCCTGGGTGCCCGCCGCCTGGACCGCGTCCAGGCCCTGGCTTCGGAGCTCGCCGCCGACCACGGCGTGCGGACCTGGGCCGCCGCGGTGGACACCCGGGACACGGTCTCGGTTCGGGCCTTCGTGGACGGCGCGGCCTCGGCCCTGGGCGCGCTTCATGTGATCGTGGCCAACGCCGGCCTCGCCCGCGGCCTGGACAAGGTCTGGGAGATCCCCGACGCCGACCTCGAGGCGATGCTGCGCACCAACGTCGAGGGCGTGGTGAAGACGATCCGGTTCGCGCTGCCCCACGTGCGGGCCGCGGGCTGGGGCCACGTGGTCTTCATCGGCAGCACCGCGGGCCACGTCGCCTATGAGGGCGGCGGCGTCTACTGCGCCTCCAAGCACGGCGTGAAGGCCCTCGCCCACGCCCTGCGCCTCGAGCTGTGCGGCGAGCCCATCCGCGTGACCTCGGTGGATCCCGGCATGGTGCGCACGGAGTTCTCCAACGTGAGGTTCGCCGGCCAGGCGGACGCCGACGCCAGGGCGGACGCGGTGTACCGCGGGATGACGCCCCTGGAGGCCGGCGACATCGCCGAGTGCGTGCGGTGGGCCGTGCAGCTCCCGAACCGCGTGAACATCGATGAGCTCATCGTCAAGCCGAGAGACCAGGCGAGCCACCACGGGGGAAAGGTGTTCCGCCGGGATTGACGGGGAAGGGGCGAAGGCGCTTTCCAAGGCGGCGGCCCACGGATATACCTAGGCATCCCCGATGCGATCCATCCCGGCCCTCCGCGCGCTGACCGGCCTCCTCCGAGGCGGGGCCGGGCGCCGGCTGCTCGGCCTCCTCCTGGCCGCGGCGGCCTCGATCCTGCCAGCCCAGGGGACCTACCGCTTCCGGAGCTACGGGCCCGACCAGGGGCTGACGAACCTGGCGACGAGCTGCATCACCCAGGATGCCACCGGGTACATCTGGGTGGGGACCGAGGGCGGCGCCTTCCGCTATGACGGCCAGCGCTTCCTCCGCTTCGCCCAGAACGAGGGCATCGCCGACGCGGTGGTGAACGACATCCGCTGCTTCTCCAACGGCGCCATCGTGGTGATCACCACCGGCGGGATCTTCCGCTTCGACGGCCGCCGCTTCCAGCCGGCCCGCCCGGGGCCCGGGGTGCGGTTCCAGGACCGGCCGAAGCTCGCGGAGGCCCGGGACGGGGCCATCCTCATGGCCAGCTTCTCCGGGCTCTCGCGTTCCACGGACCTCGGGGACACCTTCGAGCGGGTCCCCAACGTCCCCCCCGGAGCCATCACGGCCCTCTGGGTGGACCCGGCCACCGGAGAGATCCTGGCCGCCCAGCGGGAGGGCATCCCCGGCGACGGCCGCAAGCCCGACTACCACCTGCTCCGGGGCCGACCCCACGGCGCGGGCGTCGCGTGGGAGCGCCAGGACCTGCCCCAGCCCCTGAACGGGGACCGCTACGACGGGATCGTGAAGGACAAGTGGGGCCACGTCTGGGTCCGGGGCGCCAACCACCTGCTGCGCCTCCCCTCCTGGGGCGCGGCCCCCCTGGAGATGACCGCCTTCCTGCCCGGAAAGCCCACCACCAGCCCGAGCCTCTGCCTGGACCAGGAGCGGCGCGTGTGGGTCCACACCGACAACGGGCTCGCCCTCTTCGACGGCGAGCGACGCTTCCTCCTGGGGGAGGCGGAGGGCCTGCCGACGCCCTGGTCCAACGCCATCTTCGTGGACCGTGAGGGCTCCCTCTGGGTCGGCGCCGAGGGCGTGCACCGCCTCCAGGGCGGCTTCGTCTGGCAGGGCTTCACCCGCAAGCAGGGCCTCCCCGCCGACGCCGCCTGGTGCCTCCACCGCGACCGCGCGGGCCTCCTGTGGGCCGGCACCATGCGTGGCCTGGCCTCCTTCGACGGCACACGCTTCCAATCCCGACCCGAGACCCAGGAGCGGGGTTTCTATGCCCTCGCCATGGACAGCCGGGGGAGCCTCTGGGCCGGGGGCATGCCGCCGCCGAACCGGCCCATGGACCTCCTCCGCCTCGCGCCCGGCGCCCGGGCCTTCGAGTCCGTCCCGGTGCCCGGCATCGGCACGAGCAACGTCACGGCCCTGGCCCCGGATCCCACCGGCGGCCTGTGGGTCGGCACGGGCCTCCGGGGCCTGCACCGGCTCGTCCGGCGGGGCAACGGGTGGTCCAGCGAACGCGTGCGGCTTCCCGAGGGGCCCGAGGACGAGACCATCACGCGCATCGTCGTCGAACCGGAAGGCCGGGTCTGGGTCGCCTCGAACCAGGGCCTCGCGGTCCTGGAGGGCCGGGACTGGATCCGCCTGGGGCTGAAGGAGGGCCTGAAGGAACGCCACGTCTATACCCTGGCCCGCACGCCGGCGGGGCAGGTCTGGGTCGGCTACTGGTCCGCCCGCGGCCTCAGCCGCCTCGAGCACGGGAGGGAGGGCTGGCGGGTGGTGCAGCACCTGGACAAGCCCGAGGTCCTCTTCGACGACGACATCCTCAGCATGGAATCGGCCCGGGACGGCACGCTCTGGTTCGGCACCACCGAGGGCGTGAAGCGGTGGAAGGACGGGCGCTTCGAGCAGTTCACCCGGAGCCGCGGCCTCCCCGGCGAGGACTGCGTGGGGCAGTCCCTCTGGCTGGACCAGGACGGGGACGCGGAGGGAGACGTGTGGGCCGGCACCAGCAGCGGCATCGCCCACCTGGACCACCGCATCTACCGTGGGCCGCTGCCCTCCCCGAAGGCCCGCCTCACCCTGGTCAAGGACGGCAGCGGGCGCCTCTGGGACCGCTCAGAGGCGCCGCTCCGGATCGCCTACCGCTACCGCTCCGTGGACTTCGCCTTCGAGTGCCTCAGCTTCCTGGACGAAACCCACCTCCGGCCCCAGGTCCGGCTGGTGGGCTTCGAGGACGCCTGGCGGGACGTGCAGAGCCGGGAAGTCCGCTACACGACGCTCCCCCCGGGCAGCTACACCTTCGCCGCCCGCTTCCTCGACGCCGACGGCCAGCCCGGACCCGAGGCCACCCAGCCGCTGCTGATCCTGCGCCCCTGGTGGCAGAGCTGGTGGTTCGCGGCCCTCTCCCTGCTCGCCCTGGGGGCGGTCCTGCTCCTGCTGGTCCACTGGCGCACCGGTCTCCTCCACCGGAGGACCCTGGAACTGGAGCACCTGGTGGAACTCCGCACCCGGGACCTCTCCGCCGCGAACCAGGCCCTGGAGGAGGCCAGCATGGTGGACGCCCTCACGGGCCTGCGGAACCGGCGCTATCTGAACCTGCACCTGCCCGAGGAGGAGGCGAGGGTCCAGCGGGCCTACCGGACAGCCCAGGCCCGCCACGAGGCGCCGCGGGGCGAGGACCTGGGCTTCCTCATGGTGGACCTGGACCACTTCAAGGCCGTGAACGACAACCATGGCCACGCCTGCGGCGACGCGGTGCTGCGCCAGGCCGCCGAGATCCTCCGGAACGCCTGCCGGGAGACGGACGCGGTCGCGCGCTGGGGAGGCGAGGAGTTCCTGGTGCTGGCTCGCCGGGTGGACCGGGAATCGGTGGCGGCCGTCGCCCGCAAGATCCAGAACGGCTTCCACAACCACCCCTTCGAGCTGCCGGACGGCAGCGTCATCCGCCTCACCTGCTCCGTCGGGTTCGCGGTGTACCCCCTGAATCCCGGCGAACCGGCGGCCTTCCGCTGGGAGGAGACCCTCGAGGCGGCGGACCTGTGCCTTTATGCCGCGAAGAAGAGCGGCCGGGACGCCTGGGTGGGTGCCTTCGCCCTCCCCGCGCAGGCGGCGGGCCTGGACGGGTTCCGGGTGGTGGACCTGCCCGACCTGGCTGCGGATGGACGCCTCGAACTGCGCAGCTCTCTGCCCCGGGACCGCGTCTGCTGGACCTCCTGAGCCGGCGCCGTCAGGCGCTCCGCCGCCCGCCCTCCAGCAGCGCCCGGGTGAGCACCAGGTGGCCGAAGAGGGCGCCTCCCACGCAGATCGGGACGATGAGGGCATAGGGCAGGTGGAAGGCCAGCTGCAGCGGAGGCTGCACGCCCCAGGCGAAGGGCAGGGGCGAGGACAGCACCGCCACCCGCGCGACGTTGAAGAGGAGGCCGAGGCCGGCCACGTTGAAGATCCACGCGGCGCCGCGCCAGCGGGCGCACCAGGGGGCGAGGCCCAGGGCCATCGCGCCGCTGAGGATGTCGAGGTTGAGGCCGTTCCAGGTCATGGTGGCGGGGATGGAGCCTTGCTGGACCCAGGCGTGGAGCACCAGCTCGAGCGGCAGGCGGAAGGCCTGGAAGGCCACCAGGGCGCCCAGGGGGAGGCCCCGGGCATAGGTGCGCCCCAGGGGCGAGAGGGCCGCCGCGGCGGCGACCAGGTTGGAGGCCAGGAACCAGGCCATGAGGCGCGGCGCGGGGCCCGCCTCCAGTCCCAGGCTGGCGAAGGCCGCGAGGCCCACGAAGGCCAGCAGGCCCGCCGCCACCAGGCCCAGGCGGCGCACGGCTTCCGCCGGGCTGCGGCCCAGGGCGCGGTCTGCGGCCACGTGCCCCACGAGGAAGGCCCCGGCGACCGCCGCGAGGATGGCCTCGAAGGCGAGGGTGGAGGCGGCGGAGGGCGTCAGGAAGGCCATGGCACCTGGGTAACGGCGGGGCGGGAGCGGCCGTTTAGGCCGCCGGGGCTTCGGGCCCGCCGTGGAGGCGCGCGAGGCGCACCGTGAGGGGCAGGCCGCAGAGCATGGCCAGCACGCCCGCCCGCCAGCCCCACTGGAAGCCGAAGCGGCCCATGAGCAGGCCCAGGGCCCAGCTCCCCAGGCCGATGCCCGCGTCGAAGGCGAACATGAAGGTGCCGAAGGCCGCGCCCCGGCGCTGGGGCGAGACGGTGGCCAGCAGCGCGGTGTTGAGCAGCGTGAACACCATGGAGTAGCCCGCGCCGTAGACGAGGCCCGCGACCACGTGCCGGGCCAGGCCGCCCGGTGCGAAGGCCAGCACCGAGAGCCCCGCGGCCGCCAGGGCCAGCATCCAGGGCAGGAGGCGCACGGGCCTCGACCCGAAGCCCACGGCGCCCATGACGAGGCGGGTGGCCACCATGCCCACGGCGAGGCAGGAGAGGAAGGCCGAGGGCCAGGCCATCTTCAGCCACAGGGCCTCCTGGGCGCTGAAGCTGGAGAGCGCGCCGTAGCTGAGGGCGATGAAGAAGAGCACCGAGGCCAGGCGGATGGCGGGGCCCTCGGGGCCCTGGAAGGGGGGCCGCTCGCCCTCGTGGGCGCGGTCCGGGGGCAGCCGCCGGGTGAGCACCGCGAGGACGCCGAAGCTCAGCACGAGCCCGAGGCACATGCCCCGGAAGCCGAAGGCCTGGTGCATCGCGACGCCCACGGTGGGCCCGAAGACCACGCCGCCGGGGCTGGCGAGGCCGTACCAGCTCAGCCCCTCGGCGCGGCGGTCCTCCGGGAGGAGGCCGCCCAGCAGGGCCGTGGTGGCGGTGAGGAGCCCGGACCAGATGGCGCCGTGGATGGGGGCGAGCACATAGAAGCCCCAGCGCACGGGCATGAACGCGTAGGCCGCCATGATGGCCATGAAGGTGGTCGAGGCGAAGACCATCATTCGCTTGTGCCCGAGGCGGTCCCCGAGCTGCCCGGTCACCAGCGCGCCGAGGCTCGAGCCCACGGTGAAGACCGTGAGGAAGCGCCCGCTCTCCGAGAGGTCCGCGCCCAGCTCGCGCAGGCGCAGGGGCGCCGTGGGGAAGAGCTGGAAGGCGGCGAAGAACGTCAGGAAGGTCCCGCACCAGACGAGGAGAAATTCGCGAGTCCAGAGGCCGGGTCGGGACATGGGGCAATCAGCTCAGAGCCCGAAGGGCGAAGAAGATCGTCAGGAAGGTCCCGCACCAGACGAGGAGAAATTCGCGGGTCCAGAGGCCGGGTCGGGAGGCGGCCATGTCAGGCCTCCGCCAGGGCCGAAGGACGCGCCAGCCTCAGGCACAGCACGAAGGCCACCACCAGGCAGGCGGCGCCGATGGCCCAGCCCATGCGGAACGAGTAGCGCTGCATGACCCAGCCCACCGCGGTGCTCCCCGCGGCCACGCCGCCGTCGAAGGCTGCATACAACGCTCCCACGGCGGCGCCGCGGCGGGCCACGGATCCGCGCGCCATGACCTCGGAGAAGATGAGGGTGTGCACCATGCCGTAGCCGGCGCCGTAGACGAAGGAGCCCGCCATGTGGCGGACCAGCTCCAGGTCGAGGCCGTGCCACCGTCCCCCGGGCAGGACCGCCAGCATCACGTTGCCCGCGAAGGTGATGGCCATCATCCAGGGCAGGAGGCGCTCCGGGGAGGGCCCGAGGCCGCGGATGCCCAGGCCCAGGCGCATGGCCACCATGCCCAGCGAGAAGCAGGTGAGCAGGGCCGAGGTCCAGGCCAGGCCGAGCGCCTTCGCCTCCTGGGCGGAATAGGGCGGCATGGGCCCGAAGCTCAGCGCGAGGAGGAACAGCGTGATCGCGGGCAGCCAGACGCTGCGCTCCGGCAGGCCCAGCCTCAGGGGTGGGCGCTCGGCCTTCGCCGGATCCTTGGGCAGGCGGCCCACCATGATGTGCAGGGCGTAGAAGGACACCCCCAGCAGGCCCATGTGCCAATGGAAGCCCAGGTGGGGGAAGAGCCAGAGGCCCAGCAGCGGACCGACGGCCACGCCGCCGGGACTGGCGAGCCCGAAGAGACTGAGGCCGCCGGCGCGGTCCTCGTCCGGCAGGAGGCCGCCCACCTTGGCGACGGAGGCCGTGCGCAGCCCCGACCACAACAGCCCGTGGAGGGGCGCGAGGACGTAGAAGCCCCAGCGCCCAGGCATCACGGCGTAGGCGCCGAAGCAGGCGGCGCAGAAGAGGGAGGCGCCCCGCAGCACGCGCCGCTGGCCCAGGCGGTCGCCCAGGGGCCCGGTGAAGAGGGCCCCGAGCCCGGAGCCCAGGGTGAAGGCCGCCATGAAACGCCCGCTTTCCGCCAGGGTCGAGCCCTGGTCGCGCCAGTGCAGGGGCAGCACCGGGAAGAGCTGGTAGCCCACGACGAAGATGAGGAAATAGAACGACGTCAGCAGCACGAAGGCGGGCGTGAGCAGCCGGCGGCGGGCGTCGTCCATGCCTCCATCCTACGGGCTCGGGCCGGGTCCGTCCGAGGGCCTGACAGCGTGTAGGCTTGGGGGCGTGCTCCCCCTGATCGCGCTCGCCGCCGAGGCTCCGGCTCCCCTCGCGGAAGCCGCGAAGGCCGTGGACGGCGCCCGGGACGCCTTCCGCGCCGACGCCAAGCCCCGCCCCGAGCAGCTGGTGCGCCTGCGCTTCGCCCTCGAGAAGGCGGTGAAGGCGCGCTCCTCGGCCCTGGGCCGCGTCCACCCCGGCACCCTGGAGGCCGCCGGACTCTGGGGCGTGGCCCTGCACCGCACCGGCGAGGGCGACCGCGGCGATCGCGTGTGGGCCCGCGCCTGCACCGAGCTGACCCGGGGCCTGAAGCTGCAGGAGCGCTTCCACGGCGCCGCGTCGAAGCAGCTCCTGCCCCATCTGGAGGCCCTCGAATCCTGCTTCGAGGCCCAGGGCCTCAACGCGCGGCCCTACGCCGACCGGCTGCTGGACATCGCCGTGGCGACATCGAAGGGGCCGCGCCCCGACCTCGAGCGCCGCGCGGTGGCGGCCCTGCGGAAGGCGTACGGGGAGTTCCTCGTCATGCGCGGGCCTGACGTGGAGGGGACGCTGCACGGGGCGGAGACCCTCGTGGACCTTTGGCTGCGGCGGCCCGAGGGCGAGGAGGCTTCGAAGGCGTTCCTGGAGACCGCCTTTCGCAGCGACGCCCAGGGCGTGTGGAAGCTCTGCGCCGCGAAGGGCAGTGAGGGGCTGCGGGACAAGGTGGCGAAGCTGCTGGACCGTGTGGACGCCGGACTGCTCGCGGACGATCGCGCCTGGCCGGGCACGTGGGCCCATCCGCTGCTGAAGACGCCCTGGAAGGCGCTGGCCTCCGCCCTGCTCGCCCGGGCCGACCGCGCCCTCGCAGCACGTCCCAAGGTGGACTCCAGGCTTCGACGGGTGGACCTGGCGGAGGCCGAAGGCGCCTGGGACCGGGGTGCCTCCCTGCTGCGGGAGGCCCTGGCAGCCACGGACGAGAAGGGCTTCCGGCGGGTGGCGGAGCGCAGCCTGGACTTCCTCGAGCGGCATCGGGATCCAGGCCTGCTCAGGGCCCTGGCCCGGGCCGTGGCGATCCGGCGGGGGAGCCTGGAGGCGGACGGCGAGGTGGCCCGGGGCCTCGCGATGGCGCTGGAGGCCAAGGGGCAATGGACCGATGCGGAAGTCCTCCGCCGCGGCGCGCTGCGTCCCGGTGAGCCCTCGGACCGCGTCTGGCTCGCCCGCAACCTGGCAGGGCAGGGGCGCTACGAGGAGGCCGCGGCCCTCTTCGTCGAGGCCTCTTCGCCCGACGACGGGCTGGACCTGGGCTTCGAGGCCGCGGCGGCCTGGCGCCGATCGGGCCGCACCGAGATCGCGGATCGCACCGCGAAGGAGGCCCTGCTCGCCTGGGCCCGGAGTTCTCGGGAACGTCCCCGCAGCGGCTTCGCGGAGGCCCTCGCCCTCGTGGCGGGCCGGCTCGCGGAGGCTGAGCTGTGGTCCGAACTCGCGCCGCGGCTGGGCAAGGAACTCGGCCTGCCCGAAGGCGTGCCGCTGCCGCCCCGCGACGTGCTGCTGCAGGCCCTGCGCGACGAGGAGGACGGCCGCCGCGGCGACCCCTGCGACGGAGGAGACCCGGCCCGCCCCGCGGAGGCGCGGGCCCAGGCGCTGCTGGCCCGGGTCGCCCTGCGGGACACCGACGACGAGGAGGGCTGCCTGGACCGGGCGCTGAAGCTGCTCGGGGAGGCCTGGGATCCGCTGGATCCGCGCTGGCTCCCCTGGCTGCGGGAGGCCGCGGACCGGCTGAAGGAGCGCGCGCCGGACAAGGCCGAGACCCTCCTCCGCCGCGCCGTGGCGATCGCCACGGATCCCAAGGGCGCCGAGGACCGCGAGCGGCTGCAGCTCCGCACCCTCCTCGGGATCCACCTCCTCCAGCACGGCAAGGAGGACGAGGGCCGCAAGGTGCTGATGGAAGCCTTCGACAAGGCCGCGCCGACGTTCCGCGGCACCAAGGAGGAGATGGACGTCGCCGGCGGCCTCGTCCTTGCCCTGCTGCAAGGGCACGAGGAGGCGCTGGCCTACGACGAGGCCCTCGACCTCGCCCGCCGCTGCCAGGCCGTGCTGGACCGCGTGGGCACCGTGCCGAAGGAGGACCGCAGGGACCTGGACCGGATGCTGAAGGAGCTGGAGCACCAGGCGAAGCTGCAGGGGTTGATGGGCGGCGCCTGGCCGAGGTGAGGTGCAACTCCACAGCGACGGGGCCGATGGATCAGTCCCCCACGAACGCATGGGTCGAGCGCAGCGCCTTTCAAAGCGCACCCGCGTCCACCGCGAGGGCGCCTTCCCCTCGCGGCGGACACGGGCACCAGCGAGCGCAGCGAGCAAGGCAGCCCGTTCCAGGCAAGGAGGACGGGTCCAGCCCACGCTTCATGCTCCGGTTCCCCCTTCCCCCGCGATACCCTGATCCTTTGCCTTCGAGGTCCCCATGAACTCCGACCAGCTCGCTTCCGAGATCACCCGCATCCGCAAGGGCGGCACGGAGAAGACCCACGCCAAGAACGCGGAGCAGGGGAAGCTCTTCGCGCGGGAGCGGATCCGGCTGCTGGTGGACGAGGGGTCCTTCGTGGAGGACGGCCTCTTCGCCAACGCGCTGGACGCCACGCTTCCGGCGGACGGCGTGGTGACGGGCACGGCGACCATCGACGGGCGCGCCGTGGCCCTCATGGCCAACGACAGCACCATCAAGGCCGGTTCCTGGGGCGCGCGGACGGTGGAGAAGATCATCCGCATCCAGGAAGTGGCCATGCGGATGAAGGTGCCCATGCTCTACCTGGTGGATTCGGCCGGTGCGCGCATCACCGATCAGATCGACATGTTCCCCGGGCGGCGCCACGCCGGGACCATCTTCCACATGGAGGTGGCGCTCAGCGGCCTCGTGCCCCAGGTCTGCCTCCTCTTCGGGCCGTCGGCCGCCGGCGGCGCGTACATCCCGGCCTTCTGCGACGTCGTGATGATGGTGGAAGGCAACGCGTCGATGTACCTCGGCTCGCCCCGCATGGCGGAGATGGTCATCGGCGAGAAGATCAGCCTGGAGGACCTGGGCGGCGCCCGCATGCACTGCTCCGTGTCGGGCTGCGGCGACTTCCTGTGCAAGACGGAGCAGGAGGCCATCGCGCTCTGCAAGGCCTACCTCGCCTACTTCCCCCAGCACTGCGAAGCCGCGCTCCCGGTGCACGAGCCCAAGGGCGTGGCCGCCAAGGCCAAGGACATCGCCAGCCTCGTGCCCAAGGACATCAACTCCCCCTTCCAGATGAAGGACTTCATCGAGGCGCTCGTGGACGAGGACTCCTTCCTGGAGATCAAGAAACTCTACGCCGCCGAGCTGATCACGGGCCTGGCGCGGCTCGACGGCAAGCCCGTGGGCATCCTCGCCAACCAGCCCCGGGTGAAGGGTGGCGTGCTCTTCGTGGACAGCGCCGACAAGGCCGCGCGCTTCATGGACCTCTGCGACGCCTTCGGCATCCCGCTGCTCTTCCTCAGCGACGTGCCGGGCTTCATGATCGGCTCGGCGGTGGAGAAGCAGGGCATCATCCGCCACGGCGCCAAGATGATCAGCGCCATGGCGAGCTGCACCACCCCGCGCATCTGCGTCGTCGTGCGCAAGGCTTACGGCGCCGGCCTCTACGCCATGAGCGGGCCAGGGTTCGACCCGGATGCCACGATCGCCCTGCCCACCGCCAGCATCGCCGTCATGGGCGCCGAGGCCGCCGTCAACGCCGTCTTCGCCAACAAGATCGCCGAGAAGCCCGAGGAGGAGCGCGCCGCCTACGTCCAGCAGCTCCGCGACGAGTACAACCAGGACATCGACCTCAAGAAGCTCGCCGCCAACCTCCACGTGGACGCGGTCGTCGCACCCGCGGACCTGCGCCACGAGCTGATCCAGCGCTTCGCCCGCGCCAGGCGGCGGGAGCCCATGGTGACGAAGCGGAAGCGGGTCAGCCCGGTGTAGGGCTGGCGCCACCTCGTCCCGGGTCCCATCCTCCGGGCACGCCCCATGCCCGTCCCCCATCCCGCCCTCGCCTTCCTCTGCGTCCTCTGCGCCGGGATCGGTCTGGACTTTTGGCGCTCGCCGGCCTGGCTCTCGGCCCTGCCCGCGGGCCTGCGGATCGGCGCCGGCCTTGGGCTCGGGGGTTCGGCGGTGCTGCTGGCGGCCTGGGGCATCCTCCACCTCCGCCGCGCCCGCACGCCGGTGGAGCCGGGCCACGTGCCCTCGGCCCTCGTCACCTCGGGCCCCTACCGCTTCACCCGCAATCCCCTCTACCTCGGGCAGCTCCTCTTCCTCCTGGGCCTCGGACTGGCGGCCTTCCCGTGGCTGCTGCCCGGAGCGGCGATCCAGGCCCTGCTCCTCGACCGCCTCGTGATCCCTTCCGAGGAGGCCCGCATCGCGGCGCACTTCGGCGAGGCCTTCGGCGCCTACCGCGCCCGCGTCCGGCGCTGGATCTGAACGCCGTGACGGCGGGCTGGACCTCCCGCGGGAAAGGTCCACACTGCTTGCGCCCCCATGACCCAGTCCCGTCCCCAGCCGCCCCCGTCGCCCGATGAGGCCCGGGTGACCCACATCCGCGCGTCGCTGCTGCGGGGCCTGCAGGTGGTCGCGGAGCAGAAGGGCGGGCCCGGCGCCTGGGAGGCCCTGGTGGACGGCCTGGCGGCGGAGGTCCGCGCGGTCTTCCGCGAGGAGCTGGGCGGGCTGCGCTGGATCGAGACCGCCCATCTCAACGCCCTGGTGGCCGCCCACGAGGCCCGCTTCGGCGCCGCGGTGGCCTCCGAGCGGGCCATCGCCGCGGTGCGGGACCAGCTCCGGGGCACGCACCCCGGCATCCTGGACGTGCTCGACGCCTCGGGCCTCGTCGCCCAGGCGCCCACCCTGTTCCGTCTCAACTACCGGGGCGGCCGCGTGGACGTGGACGAGGTCGCGCCGGGCCGGGCCCTCCTGTCGGTCTTCGCGGACGGCCTCTTCCCGGCCTGGTACACCACCTCCTGCCCCACCTGGGTCTGCGGCGCCCTGGACCTCGCCGGCGCGAAGGAGATCGGCTTCACCCACCACCCGCCGGTGGAGGGGAGCCGGCACCGCTACGAACTGCGCTGGCACGAAGCCTAGGCCGGGCCGCCGGGTAGACTGGGGGGCCATGCGCGCCGCCTCCCCCATCGTCCTGTGCCTCGCCCCGGCCCTGGTGTCCCAGGAGCCCGCGCCCCTCAAACCCGGGTCCTTCGCCGCGGCGGGCTGCACCTTCGAGGCCAGCGACCAGGTGGTGCGCCCCGGCGCCTCGGTGCTGCTGCGCTGGGACTGCCCGGGCACCGGTCCCAACCCGGGAAAGGTCCGCCTGGATCCCGGTGGTCTCCTCCTGGACCGAAGGGGGCAGGTGGCCCTGCGGCCCACGGGGACGACCACCTACAGCCTCTTCGAGGGCAGCGCCGGCGGCGCGCTCCTGGGCCGCCTGGAGATCCGCGTGGACACCGCGGCGCCCCTCGGCGAGCCCGCCCGGGTCTGCGCCTTCACCGCCAGCTCCACCGCCGTGGTGGCCGGTGAGCCCGTGGTGCTGCGCTGGACCTGCACCGGCACCGCCAAGGTGCGCCTGGAGCCCGGCGGCCTGGAGCTGGACGGCCAGAGCGAGATCACGGTGACGCCCCTCGAGAACACCCGCTACACCCTGACGGCGACGAACCTGGCCGGCGGCGGCACCCGCAGCCTCGACATCGCCGTGCTGCGCCATCCCGCCTTCGGGAATCCCGCCAAGGTCTGCACCTTCACGGCGAGCCGGACCGCCATCCGCCCCGGCGAGCCCGTGGAGCTGCGCTGGGAATGCCAGGGGAACGATGCCAAGGTGCGCCTGCAGCCCGGCAACCTGGAGCTGGACGGGAAGAGCGCCGTCACCGTCATCCCGGACGGCACGACGGTGTACACCCTGAGCGTGAGCAACCTCGCCGGCGGCGAGACCCGCAGCGTGGAGGTGCAGGTGATCCCGGGCCTGCCGGAAGCGCCCGTCCCGCCCGCGCCTTCACCGGGCCCGCTGGTTCCGGTCTCGCCTGCCCCGGCCGCGCCCGCGGCCGAGACCCCGGCAGCCCCGGC
>JBDIBF010000004.1:0-78881 GCA_039812765.1 Holophagaceae bacterium | reverse complement strand
CGACGGGGATCACCGGGGCCACGGGCGCCACCGGGGCCACGGGCGCCACGGGAGTCGCGGGTCCCACGGGCCCCACCGGGCCGACAGGTCCCATCGGCGTCACAGGCGCGACGGGTCCGACCGGAGCGACGGGCGCCACGGGCGTCCAGGGTCCCACCGGCCCCACCGGGCCGACCGGGGCCACCGGCGCCACGGGCACCGTGTCCGGGATGACCTTCGACGGCAGCGGCAACGTCATCTGGCCCGCCATCCGCGCCAACCTGAACAGCGCGCTGATGCAGACCTCGGGTCTGCCCGTCTTCATCGACAGCAACAACACCCTCGGCGTGCTCAACTCCTCCCGGCGATTCAAGGAGAACATCCGCCCCATGGGCGACCAGAGCGAGGCCCTGCTGCAGCTCCGTCCCGTCACCTTCACCTACACGGCCGCCGGCGGCGCCCCGCAACCGGTCCAGTTCGGCCTCATCGCCGAGGAGGTGGAGGAGGTCCTGCCTGGGATGGTCGTGCTGGGCCGGGACGGGAGGCCCTTCTCCGTGAACTACCACTTCCTTGCGCCGATGCTGCTTAACGAGTACCAGAAGCAGCACCAAGTCATCCAGCGCCAGAGGGAGGAGCTCCAGACCCTCCAGCTGCGCCTGGAGCGCCTGGAACGCCTCGTGGAGGCCCTGGGCTCCCGCTAGGGTCCCGCGGCCGCCCACCCCTTCCCTCCGGACGACACGAGGCGCTCCATGGCATCCCCGCTCCGATTCCCAACCCCCTTCCCGGGCCGGCGAACCTTTCTCGCCCAGCTCGGCATGTGGGGCACCGCCCTGGCCGGGCTCCCGGCCTTTCCGAAGGCCGCCCCGCCGCCCGCGCCCCGGGACGCGCCGCCGCCCCCGGTCCTCGCCGGGCGCATCGGCCTCCTGATCCCCTCCGCGGCCCGTGGCCTGGGGGAGGACCTGGGGGCCGGTCTGGACCTAGCCTTCTCCGCGTTCGCCCCGCCGGACACGGCTTCACGGCTCGAGGTTGTCCGCCGCGCCTGCGCGCTGTCTCCTTCGGCCTACCGGCGCGCCGCGAAGGCCCTGATCGACGAGGACGAGGCGGACCTGGTGGTGGTCCTCGGCCAGCCGGCCATGGTCCAGGGCCTCGGTCCCGTCTTCGCGAAGGCCGAGCGCACCCTACTCGTGGTGGATGGAGGCGCCAACCTGGTGCGTCCCGCGGACCGCGAGCCCTGGATCTTCTACAACACCCTCGGCGCCTGGGAATCCCGCTGGGCGCTTGGCCGGTGGGCCACCCGCACCTACGGCGAAGGCGGATTCCTCGTGACCTCCGCCTTCGAGGGCGGCCACGACGCCCTGGCCGCCTTCCGGCTCGGGGCCCTCTCGGAAGGCGGCTTCGAGAAGGGCCGCCACATCCCCGGCATGCCCCTGCAGGAGGCGCCGGCCGGCCTTCCGGCGGCCGAGTCGGTGGACCGCATCCAGCTGCTCCGCCCCGCCTTCGTCGCCGCCCTGCTGGGCCGGGGCGAGGGGCTGGAGTTCCTCTCGGCCTTCCTCAAGGCCGGCCTGGTCGGGGAGGTCCCGTTGGTGGGCACGCCCTACCTGGCCGAGGACGCGCTCGCCGCGGGCCTCGGCGCGGCCTTGGAGGGCTTCGTCACCGCCTCGTCCTGGACCCTCGGGCTCGGCACCGCGGCCAACCGCGCCTTCCTTGCCGCCTTCCGCCGTCGTGCGGGCCGGGAGGCTTCGTCCTTCGCGGCCCTGGGTTACGACACCGGGCGCCTGCTGGCGTCGGCGATGCAGGATGCCGGCGGCCATGCCCGTTTCGTGCGGGAGGCCCTCGAGCGCGCCGAGTGGGAGGGCCCGGGCGGGCGCCGTGCCATGGACCCGGCCGTCCACCTCTCCCGTGGCCAGGTGCACCTGAGCCGATACGCCGCCGCCGGCGCCAGCCTGGTCGCCAGCGAACCCTCCCTCGCCCCTTCCGACATCGCCCTGGACGGCCTGCTGCGCGGCCGGCGCCAGGCCGTCGTGAACCCCTATCCCGTCTACTGATCCCAGGAGCACCCCATGGAAGGCACCATCGGAGAAATCAGGATGTTCGCCGGCAACTTCGCGCCGCGGACCTGGGCCTTCTGCCAAGGCCAGATCCTCTCCATCGCCCAGAACACGGCCCTTTTCTCCATCCTCGGCACGACCTACGGAGGAAACGGGCAGACCACCTTCGGCCTGCCGGACCTCCGGGGCCGCGTGCCCGTCGGCACGGGCACCGGGCCGGGCCTGCCCAACATGGTGATGGGCCAGATCGGCGGCGAGCCCACCCACACGTTGACCATCACGGAAATGCCGTCCCACAATCACGCGGCCACCGCGCCGGCGGCCACCGCCTCCACCACCGCCACGCCTGGGACCGGCGTCGCGGTGGGCCCGGCGACCCTCGGGGCGGGGGTCTCAAAGAACTTCGGCACCGCCGACAGCGCCCTGGCGGCGCCGAGCATCGGCCTGGCGGGGGGCAACCAGCCCCACAACAACATGCAGCCCTACCTGGGGATGAACTACATCATCTGCCTTCAGGGCATCTTCCCCGCGCGGAACTAGGAGCTGGCCATGGAAGGCACCCTTGCCGAGATCCGCTTCTTCGCCGGCAACTTCGCTCCCCGGGGCTGGTTCTTCTGCAATGGGCAGCTCCTCTCCATCGCCCAGAACACCGCCCTCTTCTCCCTGCTGGGCACCACCTATGGCGGCGACGGCCAGGTCACGTTCGGGCTCCCGGACTTCCGGGGCCGCCTGGGGGTGGGCACGGGGCAGGGACCCGGGCTGCCTCAGGTGCAGCTTGGCGAGATGGCCGGCACCCCCGCTCACACCCTGATCTCCACGGAGCTGCCGGCCCACAACCACTCGGCCTCCGCCCCCGGAGCCAGCGCCTCCAGCACGGCCGCCCCCGGGAGCGGCGTGGCGGTGGGCCCCGCCACCCTGGGCGCGGGCGTCTCGAAGGGCTTCGGCAGCCCGAACGCCTCCCTCGCCCCGCCCACCATCGGCCCGGCGGGCGGGAACCAGCCCCACAACAACATGCAGCCCTACCTGGGCCTCAACTACGTGATCTGTTCGGAAGGCATCTACCCCTCCCGCAACTGATGCGCGTCCTCCTCGCCGCGGACGGCGCCTTGGCGGCGCCTCTCCTGGCCGCCCTCGCGGGCGCGGGCCGACTCCACGCCGTCGCCTGGGGCCCTTCCGATCCCCCCTGTCGGGACTGGGTCCGGCAGGCTTGTGCGGGCGCCGGGGCGGCCTTTCTCGCCGCGGAGGGGCCCCATGATCTGGCGGGCTGGGACCCCGCCGCCGGGGCGGACGTGGCCCTGGCCTTCGGGTGGCCCTGGAAGGTGCCGGCCTCCCTGCTGGAGGCACCGCGCTGGGGCTGGGTCAACCTCCACGGCGGCGCGCTGCCGGCCTTCCGCGGGCCCCAGCCGCTCTTCTGGCAGCTCCGGGAGGGAGCCGAGGCCGCTCAGCTCGTGGCGCACCGCATGGACGGCGGGCTGGACACCGGGCCCGTGCTCGCCGGCCTGACCGTGGGCTTCGGCGCCCGGCCGACCCACGGTTCGGCCTCGCGGGCCCTGGCCCAGGCTGCGCCGGCCCTGGCGGGCGTGGTCCTCGAGGCCCTGTCCCGGGAGGGCGCCGCGGCCCTCGCCCGGGCCACGCCCCAGGCCGGGGAAGCCCGCACCTGGCCGCGGCCGGGGATGGAGGACGTGCGCATCGCGTGGGAACGCATGGACGCCGCGCAGGTGGACGCGCTGGTGAGGGCCTGCAACCCCTGGAACCAGGGCGCCTGGACCACCCTCGAGGGCGAGCCCTGCCGCCTGCTGGAGGCTTCGCCCGCGGGGTCGCTGGCGGGCGCCCCCGGTACCGTCCACGTCCGCCCCGACGGTGGCCTTGCGGTGGCCTGCCGTGACGGGCGGGGCCTCGGCCTCGGCCTGCTGCGGCTGGAGGACGGGTTCTACTCCGGTGCGCGGCTGCGGGAGCTCGGCCTGCGGGACGCGGCGCGCTTCGCGTGAACGGCGGGCCCCTCAGGGCCGGGCCCAGCGGCGGGTGAGCGCCGCGATCTGCTGCTGGAGGTCCGTGGCCTCTGAGGTCGCCGGATCCAGCCGCCGGTGCACGTCCTCCAGCCCCGCCAGCAGGTCGAGGTGGCCGGCGTCCGGCACCAGGCTGTGGATCCACGCGGCCATGACGCGCCGCACGCCGGCGCGGACCGGAGCGACGCGATGGACGCGGTCGCAGGGGTACACCACCGCGTGGCCCGCGGGGAGCCGGAAGGCTGCGCCCCCGGGGCCCCGCAGCTCCAGCTCGCCGCCCTCGTAGGCGCCGGGCCCGTCGAGGAAGATGGTGATCGCGAAGTCGGTGCGCCGGGGCGGATGGCCCATCAGCGGGCTGTCCACGTGCCAGCCGTAGCCCATCCCCGCCTCGTAGCGGGCGAAGCGCGGGGAATGGAGGTCGAGGGGGCGCGCGTGGGACCGCAGTCGCTCCGAGGCGTTGGCCGCCTGCAGCAGGAGGCGCTGCAGGCGGCCGAGGGAGGCCAGGTCGCCTTCGTCCACCTGGAGGTTCCGCTTGACGGCCCGGGCCGCGTCGGTGGCCGTGGCGGCGCCCTCGCTGAACCGCGCCCGGTCGAAGACCTCCCGCGCCTCGGCGAGGACCGTCGGCGGGAGGAAGTCCGGAAGCAGGCAGGGACCGGGCCCGGGAGTCGCTGTCATGGGTCGCACCTCTCAGAGCGCAGGACGTCCAGCCGGGCGTACGCGGCCTCCAGCGCCGGCGGCGCGGGCGCGGCCTGGGGCGGCGGCAGGAAGGGGAGGCCCGGGCGCTTGCCGTCCAGGGCGGCCCGGGCGAGGGCGGCCTCCAGGAGGCCCGGAGCCGGGTCCAGGTCCAGGCTGCGGAGGAGCCGGCGGTGGCAGGCCTCGGCGCCCGCCTCGAAGTCCACGAGGAAGGCGCGGGGATCCGCGCCGGCCACCTCGCCCATCCAGGCGTAGAGTCGCTCGAGGACCCGCTCGAAGTAACGGTCGAAGACCGTCTCTGCCGGGACGTCCGGCGCGAGGGCCGGGAGGTCCGCGGCTTCGAGGCCGAACAGGTCCGCGGGCAGGACGCCCGGGATGGCCTGGAGGCCCCGCATGCGCCGCTGGCTCTCGAGGACGGGGCCGGGCTTCCGGTAGAGCAGGGCGAAGGGGACCTCGGGGAGGAGGGCGCGGAGCTGGCCATGGTAGGCCAGGGCCCAGGAGTCCAGCTTCACCACCAGCCGGCGTTCGGTGGGCCGTTGCCGCTGGCCCAGCAGGCGCAGGAGGGCGGGGATCCGGGCCGCCTGGCCGTGGCGGGCGAGGTGGTCGAGGAGGGGCGGCTCGGAGAGCACGACGTTCCCGGGGTCCGTGGCCAGCATCTGGGCGAGGAGGGTCGAGCCGCACCGGGAGACGTGGAAGATGAACAGGGCCGGCGGGGCCGCGGGCAGGCCGTCCAGCGGCGCGTCCAGGAGCTCGGCGGCGGTGCGGACCGGGCGCCGCTCACGGCGGACCTGCCTCAGGCGGCGGAGGGCGTCCTCCAGGAAGGGTTCCAGGAAGGGGCGGCCGTCCAGGGGCAGCCACTCCAGCGCCTCCGATCCCTCCGCGGGTCTCCAGGGGATCCAGCCCGCGAGGGGATGGGTCTGCGCGGCCTCGTCCAAGGGTCCTCCCTATCCAGTCTATCGCTGGGCCGGGGCCGCGCCGGAATGGGATGATGAGCCATGACCGAAGCATTCTCGCCCCGGGGCAGCCTCCTGCGGGACCGTATCCGCCTCCCCATGCACTGTCCGGTGGAGAACCTGCTGGCGGAGGTCCGGGCCCTCCCGGAGACGGCCTGGGTCGACCACTTCGTGCCGCAGCACTACGAGGGGAGCTGGCGGGTGCTGCCGCTGCGCGGGCCCGCGGGAGAGACCCATCCCATCCGCATGGCCACCTCCAACCCCTGCGTGGAGGCCTTCGAGGACACGCCCTTCCTCGGGAAGGCCGCCCGCGGGCTGCTCGCGCGGTTCCGCTGCCCCCTGCTATCGACGCGGATCATGGCCCTCGGTCCGGGATCGCGCATCCTGGA
This sequence comes from Holophagaceae bacterium, assembly GCA_039812765.1. Taxonomy (GTDB): domain Bacteria; phylum Acidobacteriota; class Holophagae; order Holophagales; family Holophagaceae; genus JADJVL01. The sequence goes on along the minus strand of JBDIBF010000004.1, from coordinate 72,813 downwards.
ACACCGCGACCACGACCTGGACGGCGCCGATGGCGTGGTGCGCATCCACGTCCCCCTGGCCACCCATCCCGGGGTGAGGTTCCTCCTCAACGGCAAGCCGGTGCCCTTCCGGGCCGGCGAGGTCTGGTGCCTGCGCCTGAGCGATCCCCACGCGGTCGTGAACGAGGGGCCGGATCCGCGCCTGCACCTCGTGGTGGACGCCCGCCTGGACCCGTGGCTGCGCGAGCTGCTGGCGCTGCCTCCCGAGGTCGCCGCCATGCTCGCCTTCGTCCAGCGGGTCGGGCTGGACTGGGAGCTTGCGGACCTGCCCGCAGGGACCGTGCTCCCGGGGCTGGATGTCACAGGGCGGCGCATCCTTGTGGATCCGGGACGCCTGCTGCACCCCGGGGACGTCCTCCACGAGGCGGGGCACCTCGCCGTGCTCCTCCCCGAGGAGCGGGAGGTCCCCGCGGCCCCGGGACTCCGGGACCCCGGCCTCGAGATGGCGTCCATGGCCTGGTCCTATGCCGCGGCGGTCCACCTCGGCCTTCCGCCGGAGCTGGTGTTCCACGACGCGGGCTACCGGGGCGAGGCCGGGCAGATCCTCGCGGCCTACCGTGGCGGCGCCAACCTCGGCCAACCCCTGCTGGCCTGGATGGGCATGACCTCCTGGCAAGGCCATGGGCCGGGGGAGCCCTTCCCGGCGATGGCGGCGTGGGTGCGCGGCGGGCCTACTCGATGAAGAACCCGACGCCCTGCCAGACCTTCACGCGGGTGGTGCCGTCCTTGCCCCGCGCGGGCTCGAAGACGAGGCGCTTGGCGGCGTCCACGCAGGCGTCGTTGGCCGCCTGGACGTACTTGTCGTCGCCGGGCAGGCCTTGGAGCAGCTTCGTCTGGAGCACTTCGCCGTTCTCGTTCACCAGCACGTTCACCACCACCACGCCCCGGTCCACCTTCTTCACCTTGGGCGTCACGCGGTTCAGGTTGATGGGCCGGGCGGGGAGGATGTCCGGGCTGTAGCCCACGAGGCCCCCTTCGGGCACGGCGCCCTGGAGCCTGGCGGTGGCGGCCTCCAGCTCCCGCTGCAGCTGCTCGTTCTCCTCCCGGAGCGTGCCGTTCTCGGCCTTCGCCGCCTTCAGTTCCTTCACGATCTCGTCCCCGCCCGCCTTGTTCTCCTGCAGGGTGGCCTTGAGCTGCTCGAGCTCCCGCCGGGTGGCGGCGGCCTCCTCCCGGGCGAGGTCGCGGCTCTTCACGGCGTCGGCGAGGTCGCCGCCTTCCGCGGCCAGGGAGGCGAGCTTCCCCTTCAACTCGTCCCGTTCCGCGGTGAGCCTCGCGACCTGGGCCTGGAGCGCGGAGGTGGAGGGCTTGGCCGCCTTGGGCGCAGGCTTCCGGGGCTTCTTCTGGGACGGAGCGGCCCCGAGGAGGGAGGGCAGAACCAGGGCAAGGGTCAGGGCGCGGCGCATCGGGACCTCGGCGTTCGGATGGCTCCAGTCTAGCCCGCCCCGGCCCTCCGGGCTCAGGGGTGCCGCGGGACCTGCTTCAGCGGCGCCGAGCCTTCGACCCGGAGGATGCCCTTCCGCAGGAGTCTGGTGAAGAGCGCACGGCACTCCTCCGGCGGCAGGGGCATGATGGCGATGATCTCGCCCACGCTGCTGAGGCTGTCCACCCGGCTGGCCAGGAACCCTTCGTTGGCGGAGAGGTTCGCCGTCATGAGCTGATCGAGGCTTACCGCAAGGATCGGCACGTCGCTGTCCTGGGGGGGCGGGATCCGCGCGCCCTTCGCCTCCTCCACCTGGTCCAGCAGCTTCTGGGCATGGGCGAGGGATGGAGCCTCCTTCAGGAGGGCGGCCAGCACGGCCTCCGCCTCCGTCAGCCGGCCCTCCTTGAGGTGCGCCTCCGCCTCGGCCAGCCGTGCCTGGGTCCGCTCGTTGGCGTGGCCGCCCGGGTCCACCACGGTGAGCATGCCCTTCTCGATCATCTCCATGAGGTGGTGGCTCACCTTGAAGTGGGACCACCGCAGCTCCGCCGCGACCTCCTCCACCGTGCGCTGCCCGTCCACCTGGGAGAGGATGCTGGCGTCCGCCGGGGCCAGCGGGAGGAACTCGGCGATCACCTCGCTGACGCCGTCCAGCACGGCGTCCGGCCCCTTGATGACCGTCCGGATGCGCTGCCACTCGTCCCGCCGGCGCGTGCCTTCCAGCACGATGCCCGTGACTTCCAGGTTGAGGGCCGTCGCCTTGTCCGCGGGAGCCTCCCCGTCCATGAACTCGAAGTGCCCCGCGTTCCAGAGGAAGGCGTCATAGATGCTCTCCTCCACCTTTTGCTGGATGACTTCGCGGATCTCCGACTCGGTGAGGAGCTGGCGGTTGACGAGGATGCGCCCCAGGAGCTGGTTCTCGTCCTCCTGGGCGGCCAGCGCGTCCTTCAACTGGGACTCGGTGATGCGGTTGAAGCTCAGGAGGAACTGCCCCAGGTACTCCCGCGGGTCCGAGGACCAGCAGCCGGAGATGCGCCCGTCGTGGAAGTCCACCTTCTTCCGATGGACCACGCCGTTGAGGTGGAGCACCCCGGTCTTCCGGCCGACCGCCAGCCACTGGAAGATGTCTTCCAGCCCCATGGTGGCCAGCTCGCCCTTGATGCCCATTCGACTCCCGCGGGACGCCGGGTCCCCCCACGACTCTACCTCAAACCCCCTGGCGGCCGCGCCGCGCGGGCCTCAGAGCCCCGCCAGCAGCTCGCGGATGGCCTGGTTGAGCAGCGTGGGATGGTGCCGGGCCTGGAGGCCCTCGGGGTCGAGCAGGGCGTGGGCGTGGACCGGGACGCCCTCCACGTCGCCGTCCGCGGGCCGCAGCTCCGCGCCGCCTTCCTCGTCGTAGCGGTGGCGCACCGACGGCGAGAGGGGCGTGGTGTTGGCGAGCACCGCGGCGAGCTTCACCTTGCCGTAGGCCTGGATGGCCCGAACGTGGTCGGCGAGGCCCAGGCCCGCGCTCTCCCCGGGCTCGGTCATCAGGTTGGCCACGTAGACGATGGGGGCGCGGGCCTGCCCGAGCATCTCCCGGAGGTCGGGGATCAGCAGGTTGGGGATGGTGCTGGTGTAGAGGCTGCCGGGGGCCAGGAGCACCAGGTCCGCCCGGAGGATGGCCAGCATGGCCTCGGGCAGGGGGTCCGGCGCCTCGGGCTCGATCCAGATCCGCCGGATGGGCGCGACGCAGGCGTTCACGGCGGTCTCCCCCGCGTACCGCGCGCCACCCTCGTCCTCGGCGCAGAGCGTCACCGGCACCGTGGTGGAGGGGTAGAGGCGCCCCACGGTGACCAGCACCGAGGAGAGCTGGCGGATGGCCTGCACCCAGTCGCCGGTGAGGTCGGCGAGGGCGAGGAGCATGAGGTTGCCCAGGGCGTGGCCGCCCAGGGAGCCCTCGCCCTTGAAGCGGTAGTTCAACAGCTCCGAGAGGACGGACTCCTCCCGCGTCAGGGCCGCCAGGCAGTTCCGGAGGTCGCCGGGCGGGATGCCCCCCAGCTCGCTGCGGAGGCGGCCGCTGGAGCCGCCGTTGTCGGTGACGGTCACGATGCCCGTGAGATGCCAGGGGTCCCTCGAGCGTCCGGCCTCGGACTTCAGGGCCCGGAGCAGGGCCGCGAGGCCCGTGCCGCCGCCCAGGGTGACCACCCGAAGAGGGCGGTCGGGATCCAGGCTGCGGGGCATGGCGGGTCGCCGACCGTGTCGACCCTAGGTCTCGAAGGGCACGAAGGCCGCTTCGCGCCTGTATGCGTCGAAGTCCGGCTCGAGGCGGTAGACGAAGCGCAGGTCGCCGTCCAGGCCCAGGGCCTGGGTCAGGCAGGCCGCTGCGGCCGCGCCGTCGCCGGCCTGGGCGTGGGCGAGGGCCTTCAGGTAGTGGAGGACGGCCCGGTCCTTGTGGCTCCTGAGGGCCTTGTCCACCAGTTCGAGGGCCTCGGCGCTCTCCCGACGGTTCAAGTGGAGCTGCGCCTGCAGCTCGACGGGGACCGCCGCGCCCTTCCCGGGACGGGCCGCCTCGCAGACCTTCAGGTAGGTGTGGGCCGTGCGCTCCAGGCCCAGGTGGCGCGCCTCGGCGGCCTCCTTGACCAGCTCCTGGAGCAGCGGCTCCGCCTCGGCGTGCTTCTTCCCGTCCACGAGCTGGATGGCCTTCGCCAGCTTGTCGCCCAGCGCCTTGGGCAGCGTGGAGGTGGCGGTGGACTTGGGCTTGGTCGCCATTCGGGGTCCTCGGGGAGAGGATTCGACTATACCTCAGTCCCCGCCCTTGAAGAGGGAGGACTCCCGGCCGAGGATCCTGGAGCTCTGCCAGGTGGCCAGGGCCGCCATGCCGGTGGTCATGGCCAGGGCGACGGCGTACTCCAGCATGTTGGCCTGCTGGCTGAAGAGCTTCCGGATGGCGAGGCTGATGTTCAGGATCGGGACATAGGGCAGGAGGGCCATCTTCTCGATGCCCGGGGCCATGGAGAAGACGCCGAGCACGATCACGATGAAGATCCCCGGCGTGAGCGCGGTCTGGGCCTCCCGCGTGGTCCTGGCCTGGGTCCCCACCAGCATGACGATGGCCGTGAAGAAGAATCCCAGGGGCACGAGCAGGAGGAAGGTGAGCAGGAAGGTGGACGGCGTCACCAGCCCCGACAGGTTGCCCGCGGCCGCGGCGGCCCCGCCCCTGGCCGCGGCCTCGGCGGCCTCGGCGACCTGGAACTCCTGCCCCATCCGCCCGATGCCGAAGGCCATGCTGGCCAGGCTGACCACCACCGTCAGCAGGCTGAGGGTGAACAGGGCCAGCTGCTTGCCGAGGATGATCTGGATCCTCGGGATGCGCGTGGCCAGCAGGCTCAGCAGGGTGCCGCGCTCCCGTTCCCCGGCGCTCATGTAGGCCCCGTGCTGCATGGCGCCCGCGAACATCACGATCAGGAGCACGTAGGGCAGGAAGGAGCCCAGCATCTTCCGCATCTGGCGGCTGATGTCCCCGGCGTCCTTCGATTCGAGGCGCGTCGGCTTCGCGAGCGCTTCCGGAGCCTTGAGCGAGGACAGGCGCTCCTTCACCGCCGCCTCGTCGTAGTCCTTCAGGGCCTCCTTGAGGCGCTTCAGCGCGGTCCGCGATGTCCCGGTGGACTCGTCGTAGAGGGCCGTGACCTTGAACGTGTCCATCCTTGCCCTCGCCTCCGAGGCCCCCGGCTCCACCTCCACCTGGAGGTCGGCCTTCTCGGCCGTGACGGCCTGGAGGAAGTCCCCCTCGGGCCTGGGCACGATCTGGAACCTGGCCGGGTTGGCTTCCAGCTTCCCCTTCAGCGCACCGCTGGGGTCCAGGAGGACGACCCGGCTCGGCTTGCCTTCCCGCTCCCCCGCCTCGCGTATCGCCAGCTTGGCCATCATGGTCAGCAGCACGGGGTAGAGGACCAGCGGCATCACGAAGGTGAAGAACACCGTGCGCCGGTCCTTGAAGAATTCGACGAGTTCCTTCTTGAGGATGAGCATCGCGCCCTGCATCTCAGGCCTCCTTTCCGGTGAGGGTCGCCTCGCCCTCGGCGGCGAGCTGGAAGAAGACCTCGTCCAGGGTGGTGGCGTTCCGGGACTTCAGGATCTCCCGCGGCGGCGCGTCGCCATGCAGCTCGCCGCCGTAGATGATGCCCACCCGGTCGCAGATCTGCTCCACCATGGGCATGACGTGGGTGCTCACCACCACCGCCCGGCCCTCGGACTTCATCACCCGCAGCAGGTCCAGCACGGTCTTGGCGGTCAGCACGTCGAGGCCCGTGGTGGGCTCGTCGAAGACGACCACCTTCGGGTCGTGGAGCAGGGCCCGGGCGATCCCGACCTTCTGCTTCTGGCCCGAGGAGAAGCCGTCCATCTTCACGTCGGCGAACTCGGTGAGGTGGAGCTTCTCCAGGAGGTGCAGGCCCCGGCGCTCGGCCACCACCGCATCCACGCCCTGGAACTCGCCGAACATGCGCAGCAGCTCCCGGGGCGTGAAGCGCTCGTAGACGTTCATGTCCGTGGCGAGGTAGGCCACCGCGGCCCGGGAGCGGTCGGGTTCGCGCACCGCGTCCACGCCGCAGACCTCCAGGACGCCCGCGTCGGGCTTCATCAGGGAGGCGATCATGCGGAGGGTGGTGCTCTTGCCCGCGCCGTTGGGGCCCAGCAGGCCGTAGATCTCGCCGGGCCTCACCTCGAAGGAGATGCCCTGCACGGCATCGATGCGCCGGGGCTTGCGGGTCTTGCGGTCCTTCACGGTGAAGGACTTGTGGATGTTCTCCAGGCGGATCATGGGGGCCTCGCGGATGGCCCAGTCTAGGGGGCGGGCCGGGGAGTCCCGCCGCCCCTTCGGCCGGACGCCGGACCTGACCGGCGAACGGCCGCGGGAAGGGGGTCCAGCGGCGGCCTCAGCCTCGGAGCCCCAGGACGAGCATGAGGGCGCCGGCGGCGACGCAGTAGGCCGCGAAGCCCAGGAGCCGGGGCTTCCGGGTGAAGCGGTCAAGGAGGCCGATGGCGAGGTAGCCAGCGGCGGCGCTCACCGCCACGCCCACGAGGCAGGCCACCGCCGGGCTCACGTTCCCGCCGGGGAAGGCCAGCTCGGGGGGCAGGGGCTGGTGCCTCAGGAGGGGCTTGAGGAGGCCCTTGGTCTCCACGAGGGCCGCGGCGGCGATGGTGGGGATGCCGAGGAGGAAGCTGAAGCGCGCGCTCGCCGGGAGCGCCAGCCCGCGGAACACGCCCATGGCGATGGTGCTGCCGCTGCGGGAGAGTCCGAAGCCGCCGCCGAGGCCCTGGATGGCGCCGATGGCGAGGGCGTCCCCGGCGTTCACCTCGCGGACCTCCCGGCCCGGACGCGCCTGGGCGAGGGCGTTGGCGGCGGCCAGCAGGGCCGCCGTGAGGAGGAGGCAGGCGCCGTAGACCCAGAGGTGCTCCTTGGCGATCTCCTTCACCGTCCTAGTCGCCAGGCCGAGGATGCCCGTGGGGACCATGGCCAGCAGGAGCAGGAGGCCCAGGCGCCGGCCCTCGTCGTCCCGGCCCATCAGGCCCCAGAGCACCTTCAGCAGCTCCCGCCGGAAGTAGACGAACAGCGCCAGCAGCGTGCCCACGTGGAGCAGCACGTCGAAGGCCAGGGGCATCCCCCGCCCGATGAGCAGGTGCTCGGCGAGCGTCAGATGGGCGGTGGACGACACCGGCAGGAACTCGGTGAGGCCCTGGATCAGGCCCAGGAGGATGGCGTGCCACAGCTGCATGGAGGCTCCGGAATCCTCCAGCCTACCGCGTCACTTCGGGCGCACCCGCATGCCCTTCGCCAGCTCTCCCTTGGCCACGGGCGCGCCGTCGGCGACGAAGTCCGTGAAGGCCATGGGCAGGCCCTCGGCCGCGCCGGGGAATTCCGCGCGGTCTTGGAGGTGGACGTGGAGGTGGGGCTCGGAGGTGTTGCCGCTGTTGCCGCAGAGGCCGAGGAGCTGGCCCGCCTTGACCTTCTCCCCGGGCTTCACCTTCACGTTGCCCTTCTGGAGGTGGGCCAGGAGGCTGAACTCACCGTTCCCGTGGTCGATCACCACGTGGTTGCCGGCCGGGTTCCCGCTGCCGGGCTTTGCGGGGGGCCCGGGCGGGATGTCCTCCGCCCCGTCGGAAGCCGACACCACGACGCCCTCCGCCGGCGACAGGATGCGCTGTCCCCAGGCGAAGTAGTCCTGCAGGGCCTTGCCCTCCCCGGCGTGACTCTTCCCGTCCTTCGTGACCAGGAGGTCCATGGCGAAGCGCTGGGTGGCGTTGGCCGCGTGGTAGTTCTGCTCGACCGTCCGGCCGCCCCACACCACGGTCCATTCCCCCTCGAAGGGCAGGCGGAAGGCGCTGCGGTTCACGTGGTCGAGGTGCCTCGACGGCGCGGCCTCGGCCTTGGAACCGCGCGGGGGCCGCACGAGGAAGGTGCTCACGGTCCCGTCGGGCTCCAGGCCCCAGATGATCTCGAAGGAGGCGGAGGCCGTTCCCTTCACCACCCGCTGGTAGAGCATGGCGGTGCCCGCGGGCTGGGTGTCCTCGGACACCAGCTCCGGCCCGGCGCCGAGGGCCCGGACGACGTTCTGCTGGAAGGCCTGGAAGCCCTCGAGGGTCTGAACCTTGGCCTTCAGGGCGGGCGAAAGGCGCTGGAAGATCCGCGCCAGGTCCTTCCCCTCGAGGAAGGCGGCCGTGAGGGCCCGCCCCTCGGCCTTCACCGCCTCCTGGGGTTCGGCGGGCTTCTGGGGCAGGACGGCGGAAATCCCCGCAGTGGCCAGGAGGGCGAGGCGGGCCAGGGTCATGATCGGCTCCTACGAAGGGCTTCGTTGAGATCTGGCCTACGGACGCGGAAGGTTCCCGGTTTATGGAATGCTTCCTCCATGCGACCCCTCGACTTCCGCTCCGACACCGTCACGAAGCCCGGCCCGGAGATGCGGGCCGCCATGGCCGCCGCGGAGGTGGGCGACGACGTGCTGGAGGGCGATCCCACGCTGCGGAGGCTCGAGGCCCGCGTCGCGGAGCTGCTGGGCTGCGAGGCCGCGCTGTGGACGCCCACGGGCTGCATGGCCAACGGGATCGCGATGATGCTGCACCTCCAGCGCGGCGACCGCTTCCTCGCCCCGGCCCAGGCCCACGTGCTGGGCTCGGAGCTGGGCCAGGCCGCGTGGATGGCCGGCGGCATGCCGGAGGCGCTGCCCTGGGAGGGCGGGCCGGGCCGGCCCTCGGCGGCCCAGGTGTCGAAGGCCGCGGGCGGCGCGGGCCCCTACTACGTGCTGCGGACGAAGCTGCTCTGCCTGGAGAACACCCACAACTTCGCCGGGGGGGCGGTGACGCCCGTGGCCGAGCACCGGGCGCTGGTTTCCGCTGCGAAGGCCAAGGGGCTCGCGGTGCACCTGGACGGCGCGCGGCTCTGGCACGCGGCGGCGGCCACGGGCGCGCCGCTTCATGACCTGGCCGAGGGCGCGGACACCGTCAGCGTCTGCCTCAGCAAGGGCCTGGGCGCGCCCATGGGTTCGCTGCTCGCCGGTTCGACGGCGGCGATGGAGGCCGCCCGGCGCCTGCGCAAGATGCTGGGCGGCGGCGTGCGGCAGGGGGGCGTGATGGGCGCCGCGGGGCTCGTGGCCCTGGACTACCTGCCGCGGCTTCCGGAAGACCACGCCAAGGCGAAGGCCCTGGCGGCGGGCTTGCGCGGCCTCGGCTTCGCGGCGCCGGAACCCGAGACCAACATCCTGCTGGTGCCGGTGCCCGGCACGGCCAAGGCCATGGCGACCCTGGAGGGCGCCGGCGTGCGGGTGCTGCCCGTGGGCGCGAGCCTGCGCTTCATCACCCACCGGGACCTCTCCGACGCGGACGTCGCCGAGGCCCTGGAACGGATGGCGCCCCTGGCCCCCGGGATCCTCGCCGCCTGAATCAGGCGCCCTTGATGGTCTGCAGCTCGGGGCTGCCGACGATCTTCTCGATGCGGAAGGTCTCCCGCCCGAGCCAGTCGCTCGTCAGCGCCCGGTAGGCCTCCAGGTCCGGCACCACGAGGCGCACGAGGTAGTCGAAGGGCCCGCTCACCAGCCAGCAGTCCTGCACCTCGGGACGCCGGCGCGCCTCGGCCTCGAAGGCCTGCTGGGCGGCTCGGCCGCTCTGGCTGGCCAGGGCGATCTGGGCGTGCACAGTGATGCTTCGCTGCCCCGCGGAAGGGGCCACCCGCGCGTGGTAGCCGGTGATGATCCCGGCGCGTTCCAGCTTGCGCACGCGTTCCTGGCAGGGCCGGGGGGTGAGGTGCACCTTCTCGCTCAGGGCCTGCCAGGTGATGCGGCCGTCCTTCTGGAGGATCTCCAGGATGCGGTGGTCGATGGCGTCCAGGGCGGGCTGGGGGGCTTTGGGGGCGTTCACGGCGGCTCCGGGGGACCCGGCAGCGGAATCTGCTGTCGAGTGGACCCAGCGTAGCGGAAAGGCGCGTTTCCGCGGCCCACTTCGACGGCCCCCGCGCCCGCCGCCTCTCCACAATGGTCGCTTTCCTTCCCGAGGCCCGGAGGTTCCCATGCAGACCACGTCCCACGTCCTGATGGTGCGGCCGGCCCTCTTCGCGGCCAACCCGCAGACCCTGCCCAGCAACGCCTTCCAGGAGCCCGGCCCCGTCTCGCCGGAAACCCATGCGAAGGCCGTGGCGGAGTTCGACCGCTACGCCGAGGCGCTGGATTCCGCCGGCGTGGAGGTGCTGGTGGCCGAGGACGCGCTCGAACCCCACCGCCCCGACGCGGTCTTTCCCAACAACTGGGTGAGCTTCCACGAGGACGGCACGGTGGTGCTCTACCCGATGGAGGCTCCGAACCGCCGGCTGGAGCGGCGGGAGGAGGTGCTGGACCTGGTGGCCCGGCGCTTCCACGCCATGCGGCGGGTGGACCTCACGGCCTTCGAGGCCCGGGGCCGCTTCCTGGAGGGCACCGGCTCCATGGTGCTGGACCGGGAGCACCGGCTGGCCTACCTCTGCCGCTCGTCGCGGTCGCACCGGGAGGTGGTGGAGGCCTTCTGCGGGGCGATGGGCTACGAACCGGTCTGGTTCAGCGGCACCGACCGCCGCGGCCAGGCCATCTACCACACCAACGTGATGATGTCGGTGGGCGCGAAGCTGGCGGTGGTCTGCCTCGAGGCCATCCGGGACCCCCGGGAGCGGGCCCAGGTGGCGGCCTTCCTCAGCGTGAGCGGCAAGCGGCGCATCGACATCTCCCGGGCCCAGATGGGGGCCTTCGCGGGCAACGTGCTGGAGCTGCGGGGCCGGGGCGGGGAGCCCCTGCTGGCCCTCAGCGCCCAGGCCTGGGGCAGCCTGGATGCGGGGCAGCGGAGGGCCATCCAGACCTGCGCGCGGCCCGTGGTGGCGGACATCGCCACCATCGAGCGCCACGGGGGCGGCGGAACCCGCTGCATGATCGCCGAGATCCACCTGCCGCCCCGGCTCGGCGAGGACGCCGCCCTGGCGGGCTAGGTTGCGGCCCTGGCGGGCTGGGTTGCGGCCCTGTCGGGCTGGGATGCGGCCCTGTCGGGCCGGGATGCGGCCCTGTCGGGCTGGGTCCTGAGGCCGGTGGTCTGTGGAGGGCGAGGGCGGTCCTGGCAGGCCGGGCGCGGCAGGGCCACCCTGGGTTCCGGGAGGACGCCATGACCTTCGACCTGCTGGAATCCCGTGCCATCCTCGCCCGCACACCAGGTCTCTTCCGGGCGTGGTTCGAGGGCCTTCCGGACGGATGGCTGGCCTGCGACGAAGGGCCGGGGACCTATTCGCCCCGGGACGTGCTGGCCCACCTCATCCACGGCGAGCGCACGGACTGGATCCCTCGGCTGCGCATGATCCTGGACGTCGGCGAGGGGGAGGCCTTCCCGCCCTTCCAGCGGGACGGGTTCCAGGACGAAGCCCGCACGTGGCCCCTGGAGCGCCTGCTGGGGACCTTCGAGGCCGAGCGCGCGGCGAGCCTGGCCGCCCTGGACGCCGCGGGCCTGGCGGCGGCGGACCTGGGGCGGCGGGGGCGCCATCCCGCCTTCGGACCCGTGACGCTGCGGCAGCTCCTGGCCACCTGGGCGGTCCACGACCTCGGCCACGTGGCCCAGGCGGCGCGGGTGATGGCGAAGCGGTACCGGGAGGAGGTGGGCCCCTGGACCGCCTACCTGCCGGTGCTGTCGCGCTGAGCGGGCGCGCCGGGGCGCGGGCCCAGCAAATCCGCGCCCTGGCGGGCCTCCCGGACCACGGGTAAGCTGGAGTCTTCGCGCCGCGGAGGGCCTGTGCGGAAGTTCGACCTGGTGGTGGTGGGCGCCGGCATCTCGGCGGGCTCGCTGGTCTACAACCTGCTCAAGCTGGGCTTCACGGGCTCCATCCTGGTGGTCGAGCGGGGCGACAAGATCGCCTTCGGGCCCACGGCCTTCAGCGCCGGCGGCTTCCGGAACCTGTGGACCACGGAGATCAACCAGCAGCTCTGCACCAAGGCCATCGGCATCCTGAGGCGCTTCCAGGACGACATGGGCGTGCCCTGCGGCTACGACCCCTGCGGGTACCTCTTCACCTACTACGCGAAGGCCTGGGAGAAGATCCCCCAGGCCGCCGAGATCTGGTCCCGCAACGGGGTGAACTTCGAACTGCTCACGCCGGAGCAGATCGAGGCCCGCATCCCGGGCATGAAGTGCGGCGTGGACCACATGGACGAGGAGGTCCGGGACTTCCTGGGCTTCGAGCCCATCGTGGGCGGCGTGCTGGGCCGGGACTGCGGGAGCTTCGACCCCAGCCAGGCGGCGGTGGGCTACTTCGAGCGGGCCATGAGCGACTTCAAGGCGAAGCCGGTGCTGCAGCTCAACACCGAGGTGCTGAAGGTCACCTTCGACGGCGCCCGGGCGAGCGGCGTGGTCCTGAAGGACGCGGACGGGACCGAGGAGACGGTCGAGGCCGGGATCGTCGCCTGCTGCACGGGCCCCTGGATCAACGAGCTGCTCAGGCGCAGCGGCCTGCCCGACGCCGACCTCTGCCCGGTGATCAGCCAGAAGCGGATGATGTTCATCACCGACTTCCCGGGCCATCCGAACGAGGACGCGCGCTGGAAGGAGATCCCGCTCACCATCATCGACCAGGGCATCTACTTCAAGCACGAGGCGGGCAACCTCATGATCGGCAAGGCCCGCAAGGACGAGCCCGACAGCTTCGACACGACGCTGGAGCCGGACTACTACCGGGACGAGGTGAACCTGCCCATGCAGGAGCGCATTCCCGGCACCGAGGTGTGCAAGCTCAAGTCCGGCTGGGGCGGCCTCTACGACACCAACTCGGCGGACCACAACGCGATCATCGGCTGGCACGGGAACCACCCCGGCCTGCTGCTCCAGGTCGGCTACAGCGGCCACGGCGCCATGGAGAGCCCGGCGGTGGGCATCGCGCTGGCCGAGCTGATCCTGACGGGCAAGTACCAGACGGTGGATTGCACGCCCCTGCGCTGGAGCCGCTTCGCCGAGGGGGCGCTGGTGCACGAGAAGATCGTCATCTGATGCCGCGGCCCCTCTGATGTTCGAGAACTTCTCCCTCTCCGGCCTGCTCATCGGCTACACGGCCCTCCTCTTCTCGCTCTGCGTGCACGAGGCCAGCCACGCCACCTCGGCCTACTGGCTCGGCGACGACACCGCCAAGCGCCTGGGGCGCATGTCCCTCAACCCGCTGGTCCACATGGACCCCATCGGGACCTTCCTGTTCCCGCTCATCGGCATGTCCACGGGCATCCCCATGATCGGATGGGCGAAGCCGGTGCCATACAACCCGCTGAACTTCGACCGGAAGTGGACGGTCCGCGGCGGCGGAGCCATCGTCAGCAGCGCCGGTCCGATCTCGAACCTGATCCTGAGCTTCCTCTTCCTCACCCTGATGTGCCTCTCTCTCCGGGTCCTGGTCCCCGACGCCGAGGGGCGCGCCTCGCTCTTCATGGCGGGGCTGCGGGGCTACGAGGCGGTGTCGACCCGGGTCAGCGAGCCCGCGGCCCAGCTCCTGCTCTCCTTCGGGGGCACCCTCATCCTCCTGAACATCGGCCTCGCCCTCTTCAACCTGCTCCCCGTGGGCCCCCTCGACGGCGCCGGCGTGCTCATCGGCCTCCTGCCCCGGCGGATGGCCGACACCTTCGAGAAGTACCGCGCCCCGATGGGCATCATCCTCATGATCCTCGTCTTCACCGGGGGCGCCCGCTACATCCTCGGCCCCCTCTTCAGCCTCGTCATCGGCTACGGGATCTTCCCGGTGGCGCGCCTCCTTCTCGGACTCTGACCATGCAGCGTGTTCCCGAATCCCGAATCCTGAGCGGCATCCAGCCCTCGGGCTCCCAGCACATCGGCCACCTCATCGGGGCCCTCGACAACTTCACGCGGCTGCAGGGGGAGGGCGAGGCCTTCTACATGATCGCGGACTGGCACGCGCTGACGTCGAAGTACGAGAGCGTGGACGAGATCGGGCCGGCGACGGAGGAGCTGACGGCGACCTACCTCGCCGCCGGGCTGGATCCGGAAAAGGCGACGATCTTCGTGCAGAGCCTGGTGAAGGAGCACGCGGAGCTGCACCTGCTCTTCAGCATGATCACGCCGCTCTCCTGGCTGGAGCGCGTGCCCACCTACAAGGAGAAGCTCCAGAACGCCTCGGCCGACCTCGGCAGCTATGGCTTCCTGGGCTACCCGCTGCTGCAGGCGGCGGACATCCTGATCTACAAGGCCCACAAGGTGCCCGTGGGGGAGGACCAGCTCTTCCACCTGGAGTTGACCCGCGAGGTCGCCCGGCGCTTCCACTTCCTCTTCCAGCGCGAGGTCTTCCCCGAGCCCCAGGCGGTGCTGACGAAGACGCCCAAGGTGCCCGGGCTCGACGGCAAGAAGATGTCGAAGAGCTACGGGAACTGCATCTACCTCCGCGACACGCCGGAGCAGATCCTCCACAAGTGCACCCGCGAGATGGCGAGCGACCCCGCCCGCGTGAAGCGCACCGATCCCGGCAACCCCGACATCTGCCCGGTCTTCGAGTTCCACAAGCTCTTCTCGAGCCCGGAGACCGTGGAGATGGTGAACGTCGAGTGCCGCCGCGCCGGCATCGGCTGCTTCGACTGCAAGAAGAAGGTGGCGGAGGCCGTCACCGCCCGCACCGAGCCCGTGCGGCAGGTCATCGAGGAGAAGCTGGCCCGCCCCGACGCGCTCCGCCAGGTGCTCCACGATGGCAGCGCCCGGGCCCGGACCGTGGCCGCCCGGACCATGGGCGAGGTGCGCGAGGCCATGAAGATGCCGGGGTACTGAGACGCAGGCCCGGAGCCGTTCCGCAGCCAGAAAAACCCTTGCGGGGCGCCGGGATTTAGGTACACTGTTCGACGGTCTCTTAGCTCAGTTGGTTAGAGCAGCTGACTCTTAATCAGCGGGTCCAGGGTTCGAGTCCCTGAGAGACCACCAGGAAGGGGGATCCGATGGGTCCCCCTTTTCCGTTCCGGCGTTCCGCATGGCCCCGTCTGCAGCGCATGAGCCACGGCACCGCACGGTTGCAACCTCCCGGCGGGGCCCCGCTGCGCCGCGCTCACGCGCGCTCCGCGACCCGCTTCGGGCGGTTGGGTCCAGGGTTCGAGTCCCTGAGAGACCACCAGGAAGGGGGATCCGACGGGTCCCCCTTGTCTATTCGGGTTCTACTTCTCCCCCGCCACCACTGGCAGTTTCGCCGCGCTCCACTCCTGGTAGCTTCCGTCGTACATCGCCGCGTCATAGCCGAGGTACTTCAGCAGGAAGTAGCCGTGGGAGGCCTGGAGGCCGACTTCGCAGTAGGTGATGGCCTTGCGGTCGGGGAGCAGGCCCTTGGCGGCGAGGAGGGCGCGCAGCTTCTCCACCGGCAGCAGCACGGGATGCTCGTCGCTCTCTAGGGTGTCCTTCCAGTAGAGGGTCGCGGCGCCGGCGAGGTGGCCAGCCTGGAAGCGCGAGGCGGGCCGGGAGTCCACCATCCGGCAGGCGGGGCCGCCGGGCGCGTCCAGGGCCTTGCGGACGTCCTCGAGGGTGGCGCGGGCCTCCAGCTTCGGCCGGGGCACGAGCGCCGCCGGCGCGAAGGGGGGCAGGGCCTGGGTGACCGGGCGGTCCTCCGCCAGCCACTGCTCCACGCCGCCGTCCAGCAGGGCGGCGCGGTCCCCCAGGCCCAGGGCGTCGAGGGTGAACCAGGCCCGGGCGGCGGTGGGCGGCCAGGCCGTCGTGTAGACCACCACCCGGCTCTTCGCGGTCACGCCGAGGTCGCCGAAGGCCTTCGCCAGGGCCTCCACCGGCGGCAGCTCGGAGCCCAGCTTCCCGGCGTTGTCGATGAACTTCCCCGTGGCCAGGAAGCGCGCGCCCGGGATGTGGCCCCGCCGGTAGTCCGCGAAGGTGTCCGCCACGTGGAGCAGCACCAGGTCCGGGTCCTTGGCGTGGGCGGCGAGCCAGGCCGTGGAGACCAGCATGCCGCCGCGCACGGCCGGGGCGGCCGGCTGGGCGGCGCAGGGCAGGGCGGCGCAGGAGAAGACGGCGAGGAGAAGGCCTGACGAGAGGCGGGGCATGGAACCTCCGGGACGGGAACCCAGCCTAGGCGCGCCGCCCACCCGGGGCCAGCCCCCCGTCCCGGAGCCCACCCCGGCGCCCGTGGTACAACGGACGCCAACCTCCGAGGCCTCCGTGACCCTGCCCGCCCGCCGCCGAGCCCTGCTCCTCGCGTCCCTGCCCCTGGCCCTTGCGGCCCAGAGCACGGGGCCCACGTCGGCGGATCTGCGGGGCTCCGTCACGGCGGGCGGACGGCCGGCCGCGGGCGCGGAGGTGCGGCTGCGGCGGGAGGGCACCGGCGAGGTCCGGACGGCGCGCGCGGGCTCCGACGGGGCCTATGTGCTGCGGCTGCTGCCACCCGGCCGTTACCGCCTGGAGGTGCGCGCGGCGGGTGGGGCCGAGTGGACGGCCCCGGCCCTCGACCTCGCCGTGGGCACCACCGTCCAGGTGGACGCGCGGCTGGGGGACGCCGGCGCGCGGGTGGAGGTGGTCGCCCCCGGCGAGCTCGTGGATCCCACCCGCACCATGGCCGCGACGGTGGTGGGCCCCGAGCTCATCCCGGACCTGCCCATCAGCCGGCGATCCTTCTCCGACTTCGCCCTCACCACCCCCGCCGTGGCCCTCAGCAACGCGCCCGTCAACGATGGCGCGCCAAGCTCGAAGCTGAGCGTCAACGGCATGCCCGCCCGGCAGAACAACTTCATGCTGGACGGCCTGGACAACAACGATCTGGGGGGCGGCGCCATCCGCTCGGGGCTCAGCCAGGAGGCCGTGCAGGAGTTCCAGGTCATCACCGGCGCCTACGGCGTGGAGTACGGCCGCGCCCTGGGCGGCCTCGTGAACACGGTGACCAAGAGCGGGACGAACGCGTTCTCAGGCTCGGCCTTCTATTTCCTGCGCCCCGGCCGCCTCGCCGCCGACCGGCCCGACCTGGACCTCCACCAATACGGCGCGACCGCGGGCGGGGCCATCCTCAAGGACCGGCTCTTCTACTTCGCCGCCTTCGAACGCCTGCGGAAGACCGACGAGAACGAGGTCGCCATCACCCCGGCGGTGGCCTCCGCGGTGCGCTCGGCCGGCTTCGGTCTCGAGACCGGCAAGCTGCCCTACGACGAGACCGCCTTCAACGTCCTGCTCCGGGTGGACTGGGTGCAGAGCGCGGCGAGCCGCTTCACCGTCCGCTACCTCTACAGCGGGGAGGAGGACGGGAATGCCGTCCGCTGGGGGGGCCTGGTGGCGAAGAGCGCCGGCGCGGAGCGCCGCACCGCCGACCGCACCCTGACCCTGAGCCACCAGTACGTCGGCGAGCGCTTCGTCAACGAGGCGAAGCTCATGCACAGCCGGCGCTCCTCCACCTTGGACAGCCTGGACGCCGCCAGCACCGTCTTCGTGGAGATCCTGGGCGCCGCCTCCTTCGGCACCCAGCGCCTCTCGAACCAGGCCTCCGCGGTCTCCTACACGCAGCTCGCCGACACGCTCACGCTCCTCGCGGGCGCACACACCCTGAAGGCCGGCTTCGACCTGTTGAAGGCGGACAACACCGCCACCGTGCCCCAGAACTTCTCGGGCCTGTACCGATTCCAGGCCCTGGACCTCCGTCCCTTCGGCGTGCCCCTCTACTTCCCCACCAGCCTCGACGCCTTCACGGCCCCGAACCCCTTCGGCGGCACGGGCTTCCCCGTGGCCTTCGTGCAGAGCTACGGGAACGCCCGCGCCTCCTACACGTCCCGCAGCGAGGCGGCCTTCCTCCAGGACGAGTGGCAGACCACGCCCACGCTGCTGGTCCGCGCGGGGCTCCGGTGGGAGCGCCAGGCCTTTCCGCCCTTCCCCGACACCCCGGACTACGAGGCCCTCCAGAACCCGCCCGCGGCGTCCATCCCGGGCGCAGGGCCGGTGCAGCTCCCCGCCGGTGCGCCCCTGGGCGGCCACGACTACCCGGCCAACTTCCGCGTGAACCGGGACTGGACCTCCAGCCTGGTCTCGCCCCGCATCCACCTGAGCTGGCAGGCGACGCCCGACCTGCGCGCCTACGGCGGCTGGGGGCGCTACAGCGGCCCCGTGAACCAGGGGCCGATCTACGGGATCCGCCTGTACAACGGCTCGGACGTGCGCACCGTCATCCGCACCTTCATCGACCCGCCGCTGCAGGGCCCGATGATCACCTGGGCCAACGCCGACGGCGTGGCCCAGAACCGCCGCTACGCCTCGCTCCCCGCGGGCCCCACCACCTTCGTGGTGCCCGGCGGCGTGGCGATGCCCCGCATGGACATGGCCAGCGCGGGCCTCGAGTGGAACCCGGCCCCGGCCCACCAGGTGGTGCTCGAGGCCGTCCAGTCCCGCGGCCGCGGTTTCCTGAACGTGCGGGACGTGAACGCGTACGTGCTCTACCTGGACCCCGCCGTCTCCGCCGCACCCGTCCAGCGTCGTCCCGACCTGCGCTACAGCAGCCTGAACCGCGCCGACGGCTCGGGGGAGACCCGCCACGGGAGCCAGAGCCTCGCCTGGACCTGGAAGCCCGACGCTCGCCTGCTGGTGAAGGCCAGCTACACCCACAGCCGCACCCGGGACAACTTCATCGACTGGACCGCGGACTTCACCCCCCAGAATACTTTCGACCCGGGCAGCGAATGGGGGCCCAGCGTGCAGGACCAGCGGCACCGGCTCCTGTGCAGCGGCGTCTGGCGGAGCGGGGACCGCGCCAGCGCCTGGACCCGGGACTGGACCCTCGGCTGGATCGCCACGTGGGCCTCGGGCCGGCCGTACACCAGGCTCGCGGGCTACGACCGGAACTACGATGGCGACGGCACCTCGGACCGTCCGGAGGGCGTGGGCCGCAATTCCGAGACGCTCCCGTCCGCGAGCCGCCTGGACGTCAGGGCCGGGCGCGGCTTCCGCCTCGGAGGGGCGCGGCTGGAGGCGACGCTGGAGGTCTTCAACCTGTTCAATCGGGGCGACGTGCTGGAGGTCCAGAACAACCTCGCGTCGGTCCAGCCGCCCTACGGCACGCCGGTGCGGTCCACCGACCGGCGCCAGCTCCAGTTCGGCGTGAAATACAGCTTCTGAAGGCCCTCCGGGGCCCGCAGCCCGGCGGCGCGGCGGTCTACGCCGGCAGCGCCACAGGGAGGTACATCCGGGTCACGGAGGCCAGGTCCGCGAAGCCCTCGGAGCGCATCCAGGCCTCCGCCTGGGCCACCTGGTCCGCCCCCACTGGGCCGCCGAGCATCAGGCCGCGCGCGCGGCGGCAGGTGGCGGCGTGCAGGCCCATCTGCTGGCTGTCGTAGAGCTCCACCGCCTGGAACAGCAGGGTGAGGGCCTCGTCCCGCCGTCCCTCGGTCCAGGCGAGGCCCCCGGCGTTGCGCAGGCCCGCGGCGGTGGCGAAGGGCAGCCCCTCCTTCGCCAGCCGGCGGTGGAGGGCCCGGGCCCGGGCGGCGGCACGGCGGTCCCCACGGGCGGCGAGGGCCAGGTCGACCCGGGCGTCGAGCTCGAGGATCGCGGCGCGCATGGCCTGGATGGAAAGCAGGAAGGACTGCTTCAGCGGCTTGCGGCAGCCGTCCAGGAAGGCCCTGGCCTCCCCGGGCCGGTCCATGTAGAGCAGGACGTCGCCCCGGTTCGTCAGGTGGTTGTAGTGGGAGGACAGGAAGGCGCCCGCGGGCAGGAGGGCGATGCCCTCGTCGACCTCCTGCAGCGCCGCGGCCGGCTCGTCCTCCCGCAGCAGCAGGCGGCTTCCGAAGACGATGCGGAGGTTGGCCTCCATGAGCAGGTCGCCCTGGTGCCGCGCCGCCTGCAGCAGTTCGTAGTAGCGCCGGGCCACGGCGCGGTAGTCGCCGATGATGCTCCTGGACCAGAGGCCGTAGAGCTGGGCCACGTGGAACTCGTAGGACGCGCCGGTCACCAGCATGGCCTCGCCCTTCTCGAGGGCCTCCGCGGAGGCCTGCCAGCGTCCGGTCTGCAGCGCCACCAGGCCCGCACTGATGGCCGCCCGCGCCAGGGCGTCGGGGGTCCCGATGCGCTCCGCCAGCGAGGTGGTCAGCGCCTGCAGGGCCGCCACCTCCGCCGCGGCCTTCACGCCCTTGGTGCTGGTCATGGTGGTCTCGTGGGCCAGGCCCTGGAGGATGTGCTGGGGCTCGCCCAGGTCCAGGGCCAGACGCAATTCGCGGGCGGTGAGGTCCGCGGCCCGGAAGATGTCGTAGGGGCCGAGGCCGTGGGCCACGGTCCAGAGGATGTCGAGGCGCTCCAGGGCCTCGGCGGGGATCTCCTCGGGAGGGCGGAGCCGGAAGGCGTAGCCCCGGAGCCGCAGGCGCAGCCGTGAGGCGAGCAGGGAGAGGATGGAGGCGAGGCGCCCTTCGGGGATCGAGGCCCCCGCCCAGGCCAGGAGCTCCCGGCTGATGGCGAGGGCGCGCTCGAGGCGGCCGCAGTTGAAGAGCTCCTCCGCCGCGCGGCGGCGCAGGCGGCGGGCCTCGGCGGGATCCAGGCCCGGGGCCGCGGCGGCCTCCAGGAAGGCGTCGGCGGCCTTCGGGCACTGCCCGGCGTGGCTGAGGGCCTCCGCCATGGCGAGGCGCAGGGCGGGGACCTCCGGGTCGCCGGCCTCCCGCAGGGCGACGGAGCGCTCGTAGAAGCTGGCGGCCCGCTCGAAGGCCAGGGCGGCCTCGGCCTCGGCGGCGGCCCGGGCGGTGTAGACGGCGGCGCGGTCCCGCAGCCCCGCGGCCTCGTAGTGGTAGGCGAGGGCCTGGGCGTCGGGCCGGCTCGACTGCTCCACCGCCGCCGCCAGGCTGAGGTGGCTGGCGCGGGTCTCCTCCGGCGCCAGGCTGGCGGCGACGGTCTCCCGCACCCGGTCGTGGTAGGCCTCGAGGATGCGGCGGCCCGGGACGCCGCGGACGCGGGCCAGCCGCGCGGTGCGCAAGGGCGCGAAGGGGTCGGCCCCGCTGGGATCCACGCCCGCGGCGCGGCGGAGGGTCTCCCACTCCAGGGGATAGCCCGCCACCGCCAGGAGGCGCAGCAGGTCCCGGCTCCGGGACGGAAGGGCGTCCACCCGGGCCATCAGCGCGCGCTCGAAGACGGGCCGCGCGTCCCCGGCGGATTCCGCCGCGTCCAGGGCCCCGGCCCGGGCCAGCTCGCCGATGAAGAGGGGATTCCCGCCGGCCTCGCGCACGATGGCCTCGGCGCGGGCCGGGTCGTCCACCAGGCTGCGCGCCAGGGCCCCGGCGCTGTCCGGGCTGAGCTGGGCCAGGTTCACTTCCCCCAGGTGGGCGTCCTGGGCGCGCAGCTCCGGCAGCAGCTCCGCGAGGACGGGGGCCGTTTCCGACTCCTCGCTGCGGTAGCAGAGCACCATGAGCAGGCGGGGGGAGTCCGGAGGGCGCACCAGCTCGAGGAGCAGGGCCGCGCTGTCCAGGTCTCCCCAGTGGAGGTCGTCCACCACCAGCACCAGGGGCCTCGACTCGCCAAGCCGGGCCAGCAGTTCGCGCAGGGCGCCGAAGGCGCGCCGCCGCAGTTCCTGGGGGTCCCGGATCTCGGTCACCCGCGCCTGGGCGCGGGCCACCGGGCCGACCTGCTGGAGCACCGGGAAGAGCTTGGCGAGGGCCTGGATGTGCCGGGGCAGCAGGGCCTCGACCTCCGGGGCCGGCAGGAAGCGCAGGACCTGGCTGAGGGCGTCGATGAGGCCGTCCACCGCCTTGAAGGGCACGCTCTCCTGCTCGTAGCAGCGTCCGAAGAGGAGCATGGCGCGGGGATGGTCCTGCTGGAGGCCGCGCAGGAAACGTCGCACCAGGAAGGTCTTGCCCAGGCCGGAGCTGCCGTGGACCAGCACGGTGCGGCCGTGTCCGCCCTCCAGGGCGTCGAAGGCCTCCCGCAGGGCGGCCATCTCCCCGTCGCGCCCCACCAGGAGCCGCCGGTGGGGCGAGGGGTCCAGCTCCTGGGCGGCGGCCCGGCCCAGGCGCGCGCGGATCTCGGCGACGTCCGGCCGCAGGTGGGGACCCCGGCGCAGCAGGGCCATGGCCAGCTCCGCGAGGTCCTCGGGCACCCCTGGCGCCAGGTCCCGCACGTGGGGTGGGTCCATCTCGTTCTTGGCCTGGATGATTTCCATGGGCGTGCCCTGGAAGGGGAGGCGCCCGCTCAGGGACTCGTAGAGCATCACCCCCACGCTGTACCAGTCGCTCGCCTCGGTGGCCACGCCGGTGGCGCCCTGCTCGGGGGCCATGTGGCTGGGCGTGCCCACCAGCTTGGGGGGCAGGCCCAGGGCCCACATGTCCTGGGGGGCGAGATCCAGGACGAGGCCGAAGTCGAGGATCACCACCCGGCCGTCGGCGGTGACGAGCACATTGTTGCTCTTGAGGTCGCGGTGCAGCTTGCCGGCGCCGTGCAGCGCGGCGACGCCTTCCACGAGCTGGCCCAGAGCGCCCCGCAGGCGCTCGGGGTCCCCCACGGGCTTTCCCGGGCCGGTGAGGGGCACCGAGAGGGTGCGGTCCGAGTCCGAGAGCCAGGTGGCCACGTCCTCGGCCTGGAGCATGGACTGGTCCTGGCTGGACTGGATGTTGAGGAGGCGCCCGGGGAGCCCTTCGGCCACGGTGCGGTGGCGGCTGGTCCGGCCGCTCCTGGGGATCCGCGACTCCTCGCGCACCCAGGCGGCGAAGGGCTGGCCGTCCACCAGCTCCATGGTGAAGTAGGCGCGGCCCTCCTCGGCGAAGAGCTCGAAGAGGCCCACCAGGTTGGGGTGGCTGAGGTCCGCCAGGGCCCGGAATTCACGCTTGAACTGCAGCAGGGCCTCGGGGCCCATGTGGGTGAGGGTCTTGAGGGCCACCACGCCCTGGCGGTGGTGGTCGAAGGCCTCGAAGACCATGCCGAAGGAGCCCGATCCGATGCTGCGCCGGATCAGGAGCCGGTCGGTTCCCTGGAAGCCTTCGGAGGTCATGGTCGTCGCGTACCAGACTAATCGAATCCCCTTCGCGTATGCTGGCTGCACAACCCTTCTCCGAGGCACCCATGGATGAACCGTCCTCCAAGGACCGGCTGATGACAACCTTCTTCCTGCTGCTCTTCCTCGCGGGAGCGGCGGTGCACATCCTCCAGGCCGCGGGGGAGGGGGAGCGCCTCGGCGTGGTGGCGGGGAGCCTGATCTTCGGGCTGCTGGCCCTCTCCCACGCCTGGTACCTGCTGGGCTGGCGGACGGCGACGGCGATGTTCGGCTTCGTCTACGGGGCGAGCTGGACGGCCCAGACGCTGGCCATCGCCACGCACCTGGCGACGCCCTATGCCTACACGGAGGCGCTGGGGCCGCGCATCGGCCTGGTGCCCTTCACGGTGCCCCTCACGTGGTTCACGATGTTCTACTTCAGCACGGTCATCGCGAACCTCATCGGCGAGGGCAAGCCGTCGCCGACCATCCAGAAGGGCTGGTGGGTGGCCTGCATGGCCTTCCTCACGGCGCTGGTGGTCACGGCCTGGGACCTGGCGATGCACCCCTGGCTGCTGCTCCAGCAGAAGGCCTGGGTCTTCAAGTACCCGGGTCCCTACTTCGGCATCCCCTTCGCGGCCTTCCTCGCGGGCCTCCAGACCGCCTTCATCATCTCGGTGGTCTGGCGGCTCGTCGAGACATCCCTGCCGGACCCGCCGCCGGACCGGCTGACGCGCCTGGCCACCGCCATCCCCGTGCTCGCCTACGGGGTGCTGGCGCTGCCCTTCGTCTTCGTGGGGACGCCGGAGGCGACCCGCATCCTCACGCCCTTCTCCATGGGCATCCCGGTGCTCGCGGCCCTGGGCCGCCTGACCCAGATGCCGCAGCCCCTTTCCTTCCCGGAGCCCGAGCCGTGACCGACGCGACGACGACCCGTTCCCTCAAGGCCGATCTGCTCCTCACCCTCGTGGTGGGGCTCTTCCTGGTCCACGTGCTCTTCCATGGCGTGCAGGTGGCCACGGGGTCGCGCCTGCCCTTCGACCAGATGACGGTCTTCTTCAGCCTCTTCGTGATCAGCCACGCCTGCTTCATGCTGGGCTGGAAGCGGGCCCTGGCCTTCTTCCTGGCCACGGCGGTGATCGGCTTCTGCTTCGAGTTCGCCGGGGTGAAGACGGGAGCCATCTTCGGCCGCTACGTCTACACCGACGTGCTGGGCTGGAAGATCCTTGGCACGGTGTCCTGGCCCATCCCGCTGGCCTACTTCATGGTGCTCTACCCCGCGACGATGATGGCCAACCTGATCCTCCACGGCTCGGTGGTCACGGAGGAGCTGCCCTTCTGGGGCTCCCTCTACGCCGCGCTGCTGGCGGCCCTGGCCATGAGCGCGTGGGACCTCAGCATGGATCCCTACATGGCCGGGGAGCAGAAGGCCTGGATCTGGCTGGACGGCGGACCATACTTCAACATCCCCATCCAGAACTTCGTCGGCTGGGTGGCCACCACCTTCACCGCCGGCCTCGCCTACCGCGTCATCGAGCACCGGATCCCGCTGAATCCCATCGGCCGGATGAAGCCCTGGATCGTGATCCTCCCGCTGCTCTGCTACGGCGTCCTCATCGTCGGCGACTTCTCCCTCGGCTTCCCCGAGGCCACGAAGGTCATCCCGCCCTTCGTCATGGGCATCGCCCTCGTCGCTTCGCTGATGCGGATGTTCCAGCCGGCGGAGGGGTAGGGGCCCAAAGCCCAGGGCTCTTAAACCTTGGCGCCCGCCCCCTTCCCGGCCCCCCTGATACACCTACCCATGGAGCCCATGGACCGCCCCGCTACAGGCACCCGCACCCGCACCCGCACCCGCCCCAAGCCCCGGGTTCGGGTCGTCCCCAGCTAAGCCTCCCGGCCCAAGCCGCAGTAAGCCCCGTCAGTCCAGAATTACGTGATCGCAGTGGTGGCGGCGTTAGCCAAAGCCTTGTTTTTGGAACTAGTGGCGGCGGGGTTGGGCTTTAGGTACAACCGATTTGTCCTTCTCGGCATAAACTTCTGACACATTCATTGCGCACGCAACAGTCTGGGGCCCCTTCGTACCAATTGCACATCTGTCGACCTGGATTCTTCTTGTGGCAGGCATCCGATAACCCGTGCTATCCCAATTCCTATTTTCCCTTGCTGTCTTTGGTGCACCGAGCGCCAGTGAGCGCACGCAACGAATGACGCTCCACCTCGATGTCGGCCTGGGCCCGTCGGGGGACAAGCAGACCGTCTGACCACAACCGTCACGGTCACGAAGCGACCGTTAGGAGCAGCCTGAGGAATCGAAGTGACCGTCGAAACCCATACCCAACTCGCCAACTTCATTTGGGGCATCTGCAACCTGCTCCGCGGTCCCTATAAACGAAATGAGTACCGCAAGGTCATTCTTCCTCTGACCGTCCTGCGGCGCTTCGATTGCCTGCTTGCGCCTACCAAAGCCCAGGTGCTTGCCGAGCACCCGAGGATCAAGGGCAAGCCCGACACGGTCGTCCGCAGCCTGCTCGAGAACATCACCAAGCGGTCGTTCTACAACCTCTCCAAACTGGATCTGCCCAAGCTCCTCGACGATCCGAATCAGCTCGCCCCCAACCTCAACGCCTACATCAACGGCTTCTCTAAGAACGTCCGCGAGATCATGGAGCGGTTCGCGTTCGACCAGCAGATCGCGCGCATGACGGAGAAGAACCTCCTCTACGAGGTCATTAAGGCGTTCTGCGATCCGAAGATCGACCTCGCCTTTCCAGGTCTGACGCCAGCCCAGGCGAACATCCAAATGGGCTACGTCTTCGAGGAACTCATCCGGATCGGCGCCGAGCAGTCGAACGAAGAGGCCGGGGAGCACTTCACGCCGCGCGAGGTAATCAAGCTCATGGTTAACCTCCTGCTCTCCCCGGAGCAGGACCTGCGGAAGAGCCACGTCGTGAAGACCATCTACGACCCGGCCTGCGGAACGGGCGGCATGTTGTCGGTCGCGGAGAGATACATCCGCGACCTCAACGCAGACGCGGACCCGCACCTGTTCGGGCAGGACTGGAACGACGAATCCTGGGCGATCTGCAAGGCCGACATGCTCATCAAGGGCGAGGACGCCGACAACATCGTCCTCGGCGACACCTTCACCAAGGACGGCTTCGACTGCGACGCCGAGGGCAAGAAGCGCACGTTCGACTACATGCTCGCCAATCCGCCCTTCGGCGTGGAGTGGAAGCAGCAGCAGAAGTACATCGAGCACGAGGCCGAGACCCTCGGCTACAACGGCCGCTTCGGTGCTGGGCTGCCGCGCATCAACGACGGCTCGCTGCTCTTCCTCCAGCACATGCTCGCGAAGATGCGCGCGCCCAAGGAAGGTGGCAGCCGCATCGGCATCGTATTCAACGGCTCGCCGCTCTTCACCGGCGATGCCGGCAGCGGCGAGAGCAACATCCGCCAGTGGGTCATCGAGAACGACTGGCTCGAAGCCGTTGTCGCGCTGCCTGATCAGCTCTTCTACAACACCGGCATCTCCACCTACCTATGGGTGCTGACCAATCGCAAGGAGCCGCGCCGCAAAGGCAAGGTCCAGCTGATCGACGCGCGGCGTTTCTTCGTGAAGATGCCGAAGAGCCTCGGCAACAAGCGCAACAAGATTGGCGACCCCGCCGATCGGGCGAGCGAGCCCGACCAGATCGGCGACGTGACGCGCATCTTCGGCAGCTTCCAGGATGGTGAGACGCGCGCCTTCACGGAGGAAGACCCGATCACCAAGCAGCCGGTCGAGCTGGTGCGTATCGTGAGCAAGATCTTTGATAACGCCGACTTCGGCTTCCACAAGATCACGGTCGAGCGCCCGCTGCGACTGAACTTCCAGGCGACGCCCGAGCGGATCGCGCGACTCGAGGCCGAGAGCGGCTTCGCCAAGCTCGCCACCAGCACCAAAAAGAACGAGAAGGCGCGACTCGAGGAGATCGAAGCGGGCAAGCGTCGGCAGGAAAAGATCCGCAAGCTCCTCGCCGGCTTCGCCGAGGCCCATGGCGCGAGGCTCTACAAGGACCGGACGGCGTTCCTCACCGATTTACGCGAAGTGGATCGCGCGGTAGGTGTGCGGCTCACCGCGCCCGAGCTGAAGGCGGTGCTGGCCGCCCTCGGCGAGCGCGACGAAACGGCCGAGATCTGCCCCGACCGCGACGGAAACCCTGAGCCGGACACGGATCTGCGCGACACGGAGAGCGTCCCGCTCAAGGAGGGTATCGACGACTACTTCCGGCGTGAAGTGCTCCCGCATGTCCCCGACGCCTGGATCGACGAAAGCAAGACCAAGGTCGGCTACGAGATCCCTCTTAACCGGCACTTCTATCGCTACGAGCCGCCGCGTACTCTGGAAGTGATCGAGGCCGACATCAAGACGCTGGAGCAGGAGATCATGGGCCTGCTCGCGCACGTAACAGGCAGCAACGGGGCGGGCAAATGATTAATGCGGCCGTTCCGTCACGAGAGGTCGACAACCCAAACCGACCGGCGCAGGAGACGGCGTTATGAGGCTGATGCCATATCTGCGGTACAAGCCCTCAGGCATCGACTGGCTCGGCGACGTGCCGCAGCACTGGGATGTGAAGCGTCTTAAGTATTCCGCATCCATAAACGATGAAGCGCTCCCTGAGACCACCGACCCAACTTTCGAAATGTCTTACGTTGACATCAGTAGTGTGGATGCCGTGCGCGGCATCGTCGCGGTCGAACCGATGGTCTTTGAGGAGGCACCGAGTAGGGCGCGTCGTATCGTTCGTGACGGAGACACCATCGTCTCGACTGTTCGCACCTACCTGCGAGCGATTGCGCCTATCCGAAATCCACAGCCAGGAACCATTGTATCTACAGGGTTCGCAGTCATCAGGCCGCGCCGCGTGGTGCCGGCGTTTATGTCGTATGCACTAATGGAACTAGGCTTCGTCGACGCGATCGTAGCCCGCTCTGTCGGTGTCAGCTATCCGGCCGTGAATGCCTCGGAGATTGGGACGCTGCCGATCCCTTTACCAGACGACAACGAGCAACGCGCCATCGCCGATTTCCTCGGCCGCGAGACGGCGAAGATCGACACTCTGATGGTGAAAAATAGGACGCTGATCGAGCGATTGAAGGAGAAGCGCACCGCGCTCATCTCGCGCACGGTCACCCGAGGCCTCCCGCCCGACGCGGCCCACGCTGCCGGCCTCGACCCGCACCCCAAGCTCAAGCCTTCCGGCATCGACTGGCTCGGCGACGTGCCGGAGCACTGGGATGTAAGACGCCTGAAGGATGCGGGGCAACTATGCGGAGGCGCCGGCTTCCCCCACGAATTTCAGGGTGTCTCGGGCGAAGAGCTGCCCTTCTACAAGGTGGGGGACCTTGCATTGGCGCCCGATGGAAGAACGCTCAGCGAAGGCGCGCATTCGATCAGTCGGGAGACAGCGGCGGAGCTGCGCGCACGGGTCATACCTCAGGGTGCGGTCGTGTACGCCAAGATTGGAGCTGCTCTCTTTCTGAATCGGCGCAGGATCACGCCAGCGCCCTGCTGCATTGACAACAACATGACCGCGTTCATTCCGCGAGCGTCCCGCCTGACTTCGGGGTGGGCGTTTTATTGGATGAGCACGCTGAACTTCGGCGAATTCGCCAACCCGGGAGCTGTTCCGTCTCTGAGTGAGGGCTACCAAGCGACCCTGCCATTGCTCCTCCCCGAACTCGACGAGCAGTCCGCGATCGCGACTTTCCTAGACGTAGCGACAGCGAAGATCGACGGCATGGTCGCCAAGGTCGAAACGGCCATCGAGCGCCTGCAGGAGTACCGGACGGCGCTGATCACCGCGGCGGTCACTGGGAAGATCGATGTGAGAGGGGTCGCCGCATGAGCACGCCCTTCGAGATCGAGAGCTTCGAGGAGTATCTTCAGACGGTCCGCAACGAGCTGCCCGCTGTCCGCAAGTACTTCCGGGGCCAGACCAAGCTGGTCTCCGCGGGCTACGAGCTCAAGCCGTCGATAGGCCGCTACGACCACCTGCAGTCGAAGACCTTGCGCGAGCGTGACGAACTCGAACGCGAGGTGCTCGAAGTGTTCGGCAACCACCTTGTCACGCATGTGCAGCACCTTCCGCGCACTGAGTGGGAATCGCTGGCCATTGCCCAGCACCATGGCCTTCCGACGCGTTTCATGGACTGGACGACCAACCCGCTGGTCGCCCTCTACTTCGCGGTGCGAGAGACGAAGACAGACGACAACGACGAGCCGATGAACAGCGCCATCTATGTTTTGATCAGCGATCCTCCGCGCTACACCGATTTCACCCGAAAATTGCAGCCGGCCGTGAAGCCAGTGAAGGATCTTGCGACCAAGCCTCCGAGCGGTGCCTCGGGCTACGAGGAGTATGGCGTCGAAGGCATCGAGCCGAAGGAGGAGGATGCGGCGACACCGGCACCCGAATCATCAGGCACGGAGGAGCCCAGCGACGAGGCGGCGAAGCTCCCAGCCCCGTCACCCTTCGAAATCATTGAGAATGTGATCTACCATCCGCCGCATATCTCGCCGCGGATGCGCGCTCAGGACAGTGTCCTCCTCGCCTGTCAGCAGCCCTTCGAAGCTCTGGAGGAGCGGGACTACCTCGAGATCGTCATCCGCCACGACTCGCACGACGATATCCGCCGTCGACTCGACCAGTACGGCGTGTTCGACCGGCAGCTCTTTCCGGATCTCGACGGCATCGCGAAGTGGCTCCGTTACCGAGTGTTCGAGAGCAAGGGGGCGCTATGAGGGGCCGGTCACGATGAGCAGCCAGTCCAACGAACGCGCCTTCGAGGTGCACGTCGAAGAAGTGCTGATTCATCAGGGCGGCTGGCAATCAGGCACGAACGCGGAGTGGGATGTTGAGCGCGCACTCTTTCCCGCACGGGTCTGTGCGTTCCTGGAGGCAACGCAACCCAAGCTCTGGGCTGAGATGCGCACCCAGCACGCCGCCGGCCTGGAGACGTTGCTCATTGGCGCGCTGGTCAAGGAGCTCGACCTCAAGGGCGCGCTGCATGTGCTGCGGCACGGTTTCAAGTTCTACGGCAAGACCTTCCGCCTCGCATACTTCAAGCCGGCACACGGCCTCAACGACGAGGTGTTGGCGCTCTACGCCCAGAATCAGCTCACGATTACTCGCCAAGTGCTCTGCCATCCGGGTAAGCACGACACGGTGGACTTGATGTTCGCAGTCAATGGCCTGCCGGTTGCGACCTGTGAGCTCAAGAACCCGGGCACAGGCCAAAACTGGCGGCACGCCGTGCGCCAGTACCAGAAGGACCGCGACCCGCGCGCGCCGTTGTTCGCGTTCAACTCGCGCGCCGTGGTCCACTTCGCCGCCGATCCCGACGAAGTCCACATGGCCACCCGGTTGCGCGGCGATGACACGATCTTCCTGCCTTTCAATCGCGGCAGCCATCCCGGCGAGGTGCAGTGCGGCGCGGGCAACCCGCAGCACGCTTCCGGATATCGCACCGGCTACTTCTGGGAGGACGCCCTCCAGCGCGACAGCTTCCTCGACATACTCGGACACTTCATGTTCGTCGAGACAAATGAGGAGAAGGTCGAAGACGGCAAGGGCGGCCAGCGGCGCATCAAGAAGGAGGCGGTGATATTCCCGCGCTACCACCAGCTCGATGCTGTGCGGAAGGTCGTCACGGCCGCGCGCGGCGAAGGACCGGGACGGAACTACCTGATCCAGCACTCGGCGGGGAGCGGCAAGACCAACAGCATCTCGTGGTTGTCACATCGCCTGGCCAGCCTGCACGACTCCGAGGACCGCAAGGTGTTCGACTGCGTGGTCGTGATCACCGATCGGCGCGTGCTCGACCAACAGCTGCAGGACGCGATCTACCAGATCGAGCACGCGCAGGGCGTGGTCAAGGCGATCGACCAGGACAGCAAGCAGCTCGCGGCCGCGCTTATCGACGGCACCAAGATAGTGATCACCACGCTGCAGAAGTTCCCGTTCGTCCTGCGCGGACTGCTGCACGTCGCCGGCGCGGAGACGCAGGA
Source organism: Holophagaceae bacterium (assembly GCA_039812765.1). GTDB lineage: Bacteria > Acidobacteriota > Holophagae > Holophagales > Holophagaceae > JADJVL01. Next base: position 41,886 of record JBDIBF010000004.1, on the reverse strand, counting down.
GAAGGCGACTGCGGAGGAGAAGGCGCAAGCGAAAGCATGGGAAGCCGAGATCGCCAAGCGCCGCTACGCCGTGATCGTGGACGAAGCGCACTCGAGCCAGACCGGAGAGACCGCGCGCGAGCTGAAGGCGATTCTCGGCGCCGGGGCAGGCGAAGATGCCGAAGGCGAGTCCGACTGGGAGGACCGGCTCAACCAGGTGATGGCTTCGCGCGGCAAGCAGTCGAACCTGAGCTTCTTCGCCTTCACCGCCACGCCCAAGGGCAAGACGCTCGAGCTGTTCGGCCGGGTGGGCGCGAGCGGGACGCCCGAGGCCTTCCACCTCTACAGCATGCGGCAAGCAATCGAGGAGGGATTCATCCTCGATGTGCTGACGAATTACACGACTTACGTCACCTACTACAAGTTGCTGAAGGCGGCTGAGGACGATCCAGACCTGCCGAAGAAGAAGGCGGCACGGGCGCTCGCGAAGTTCATGAGCCTGCACCCGCACAACATCGAGCAGAAGACGGAGGTGATCGTCGAGCACTTCCGCCGTAGTGTGCTGCACCGGCTCGGTGGGCGCGGGAAAGCGATGGTGGTGACCTCGTCGCGACTTCACGCCGTCCGCTACAAGCTCGCCTTCGAGCGCTACCTCGCCGAGAATGGATACAAGGACGTGCGGCCGCTGGTGGCGTTCAGCGGCACGGTGACTGACCCCGAGACCGGCGTCGACTACACCGAACCCGGGATGAACACCGACGTAGTGACCGGCAAGCCGATCAGCGAGGCGGCACTGCCAGCGCGCTTCGAATCACCCGATTACCAGGTGCTGCTGGTCGCCAACAAGTACCAGACCGGATTCGATCAGCCCTTGCTCTGCGCGATGTATGTCGACAAACGGCTCGACGGGGTGCAGGCGGTCCAGACGCTGTCGCGCCTGAACCGGATGGTCCCGGGCAAGGACGCGCCGTTCGTGCTCGACTTCGTCAACGACGCCGAGAACATCTACCGGGCGTTCAAGCCCTACTACGACAAGACGGAGCTGGAACAGGCCTCCGACCCGTCCATGCTGGACGCGCTGAAGCACGAGCTCGATCAGGCGCAGGTCTACCACTGGAGCGAGGTCGAGGCGTTTGCGCAGGTGTTCTACAAGTCGATGGTACGTCAGGGTGCTGCGGATCACGCACACATGCAGCGCCACCTGCAGCCGGCGGTCGACCGCTTCAAAGCCATCTCGGACGGTGCGGGGCGCGAGGAGTTCCGGGGAAAGCTAACGGCCTACGTAAAGGTCTACGCTTTTCTTAGTCAGATCATCCCCTACGCAGACCCGGAACTGGAGATGCTGTACAGCTACGGGCGCTACCTGCTTCCTCACCTGCCACTCGATCGAGAGACGACGATCGTGAGGGTTGGCGACGAGGTGGCCTTGCAGTACTACCGGCTGGAGCGGGTGTTCTCGGGCGCGATCATGGTCAAGGAAGGCGAGGTACAGTACATCAATAGCCCTGGTGACGTGGGCACGGGCAAGGCAAAGGATGAGAAGGCGCCGTTGTCCGAGATTATCGAACTGCTCAACGACCGCTTCGGCACGAAATTCACCGAGGAGGATCGCCTGTTTTTCCAGCAGATCAAAGAAAAGGCCTGCAAGAGTGAGCAGGTCATCAAAACGGCGATGGCGAACCCGCTGGACAAGTTCGAGTTGGGCATCCGCAAGCTAATCGAGAGCCTGATGATCGAACGGATGGGCGAGAACGACAAGATCGTGACCCGCTACATGGCAGACCAGGCTTTTCAGGCATCGGCGTTCCCGGTTCTCGCCCGGGAGATCTTCGAGGCGGTGCGTGTCAGATCGGTATCCATGCAGGATACTGGGAACGAGCCTCGCGCAGCCGATGGCGACGCTGTGAAGGGCTCCTAACAATAGCTTTCAGAGGCAGGCTCATCGCACCGCTGCTGAAGCTGAGAGTTAGACCTGGAACAGCCCCCCTTCTCCGATTGCATCGTGATGCTGAACGGGCCCTATTTGTGGTCCAGCCCTACCGCATCGCCTCCATCGGGCTCAGCCGCGACGCCTTGAACGCCGGATAAAGCCCGAAGATCAACGCGAGGCCCAGCGCGACGCCCCAGGCGACGACGAGGCCGATGGGATTCACGATGAGGCCGTAGGGGAAGTTCTCGCTCAGGGCGCGGCAGAGGGCCGCGCCGCCCAGGGTCCCGGCCAGGGCGCCCAGGGCCGCCAGCACCAGGCTCTCCAGCAGGAACTGGATGAAGATCTCCTGGTCGCTGGCGCCCAGGGCCTTGCGCAGGCCGATCTCGAAGCGGCGGTCGCTGAAGCTGATCAGCATCACGCTGAGCACGCCCACGCCGCCCACCAGCAGCACCGTTCCGGCCAGGCTCAGCAGCACCACGCGCCAGCCGAAGATCTGCTCCAGGAAGTTGGCCCAGCTCCGGGCGGCCTCCTGGTCCAGGTCCAGCACCTCCACGTCGGCGATGCCGTGGTGGGCCTGCTTGGCCCGGCCCAGCATCATGGCGCTGACCTCCTCCATGTCCCGCTTGGCGTTCAGCTTCACCGCGATCTGGTCCAGTTTGTGGCTGGGCTCCAGGCGGTCCATGTAGGCCTCCAGGGGGACCAGGATGCCGTTGGAGTCGATCCAGGTGTCCTCGCTGATGATGTTGATGGGGGCCAGCACGCCCACGATGCGGAAGGGCTGGCCGTCCAGCACCACGTTCCTCCCGATGGGGTCCGAGCCGCCGGTCAGCGCGTTGGCCACGCTGCCGCTCACCACCGCCACCGCAGAGCGGCGGCGCGTGTCGTCCTCGGTGAGACCGCGTCCCAGCGCCACGGGCCGGTTCATGTAGCGGGAGTACTCGTGGGTGACGCCCACCGCGAAGAATCGCTCGCTGCCGCCCAGGGTGCGCACGGTCAGGGGCTTGCGGGCCCGGGGCAGGAAGGCCATCACCTTCGGGTCCGGCGCCGTCAGCCGGCTCAGGTCCTCGTAGCGCAGGCCCGGGCTCATGGCGAAGCGCTTCTGCTCCTCGCCGGTCTCCGGGGCCTTCGGCGCCACCATCACCGTGCCGTCCCAACTCATGCCCGCGAAGCCGGTGCCGATTTTGTCCATCACGCCGTCCATCACCGACGTCATCACCACCAGGGCGAAGACGCCCAGCATCAACAGCGTGAGCGTCAGCATCGAGCGCAGCTTGTGGCTCCACAGCTCCACGAGGCCCGTGCGGACGACCTCCCAGACCAGGGCGAGGCGGGCGGCCAGGGAACGGCGCGCCATCCGCGGCGCCGGCGCGGGCTCGGTCTCGGAGAGCAGGGAAGGGCCCGGGGCGGGGAGGATGCTGGTGGTCTCACTCATAGCGGAGCGCCTCCATCGGACTCAGCCGCGAAGCCTTCCACGCCGGGAACAGCGCGAAGACGAACCCGAACATCGAGGCCAGCGCCGTGGCCCAGAGGAAGCTGCCGGGCTGCATGTACAGCGGGATGCCGAGGAACCAGGTGATGAACTTGGAGAAGCCGACGCCCAGGACCAGGCCCACCGTGCTGCCCAGCAGCGTGAGCACCAGGGCCTCGGTCATGAACTCCTTGAAGACCTCCCGGCCGGAGGCGCCGATGGCCATCTTCACGCCCACCTCCCGGACGCGCTCCTTGAGGCTGGCCATCTGGATGTTGACGTTCACCAGGCCGCCGCCCAGGAGGCTGAGGACCCCCGACAGCATGAAGATGATGTTGTAGACGTCGCCCTGGCTGCGGTTGCGCCGCACCCGGGCCGCCACGTCGTCCAGGCGGAAGTCGTCCTGCTGGCGGTGGTTCGCCTTCAGCACCGCGCCCAGGTCCTTCGCGAAGACCTCCATGGCGTTCAGGTCGGGGACCCGAAAGGTGACGCGGTCCATGCGGCGGTAGGCGTCGCCCTGCATGCGCCGGGCCACCAGGGCGGCGGGCACCGCGAGGATGCGGTTCTGGCGCCGGAACTGGTTGCGCTGGCCGGGCTGCTTGCGGAAGAAGAAGACCCGTTCCTTGAAGGTGCCGATGACGGTGACGGGCACGTCGCCCACCAGGATGGACTTGCCCACCGCGTCGCCGTTGGGGAAGAAGACGGAGAGCACCTCGGTGCCCAGCACCGCCACCGGGGCGCCGGCGCGCAGCTCCTCCGAGGAGAAGCCCCGGCCGCTGGCGATCTCGTAGCCGTTGGTGGGGATGAAGTCGGCCGCCACGCCGGTGACCATGCGCTCCTGCTCCGTGTGCTCGGAACGCACACGGGCCCGCGCGTTGCGCTGGACGCTGACGCCCTTCACGGCGCCCTTGGAGGCTTCGCTGCCCTCCTCGGCGTCCAGCTCCCGGAGGCCCAGGTTCGCCTGCTGCAGGGCGGAGGGCTGGCCCTCGGCGGCCAGGGCCCTGGGCTGGACGTTCAGCTTGTCCATGCCGCCCATCTTCACGAACATCTCGTCCGCCCGGCGGCGCTGGCTGTCGGAGATGGAGAAGCCCCCCAGCACCGAGGCCACGCCCAGCATCACGCCCAGGGCCTGAAGCGTGCTCCGGCCCAGGTTCTCCTTCACTTCGGTGAAGGCGGAACGGAGCCGTTCCCGGAAGGCGCCCGTGAGCATGGCTAGGCCGCTCCTTCGACGGTGGTGGCCACCAGCCCGTCGCGGATCTCCACCCGGCGCTGGGCCTGGGCGGCGATGGAGGGGTCGTGGGTCACCAGCAGGACGGTATTGCCGCTCGCGTGCAGCTCCCGGAAGAGCTGGAGGACTTCGGCGCCGGTCCTGGAGTCCAGGGCGCCGGTGGGCTCGTCCGCCAGGAGCATCTTGGGGTTGTTGGCCAGCGCCCGGGCGATGGCCACGCGCTGCTTCTGGCCGCCGCTCAGGTTCGCGGGCAGCATCTTCGCCTTGTCGGCGATGCCCACCTTCTCCAGCAGGGCCATGGCCCGCTCGCGGCGCTCGCGCCCGCCCACGCCCGCGTAGAGCATGGGCAGCTCCACGTTGCGCACGATGCTGGCCTTGGGCAGCAGGTTGTAGCTCTGGAACACGAAGCCGATCTTCTCGTTCCGGATGGCCGCCAGCTCCGCGCCGGCCAGTCCCTGGACCTCATGGCCATCCAGGGCGTAGGTGCCGCTGGTGGGGGAGTCCAGGCAGCCCAGGATGGCCATGAGGGTGGACTTGCCCGAACCCGAAGGCCCGATCAGCGCCACGAACTCCCCCGGCTCGACCACCAGGTCGATGCCGCGCAGCGCATGCACCGCGGCGTCCTTCGAGCCGTAGGTCTTCGTGAGTCCGAGGGTCTGGATGACGGGGAACATCGCTGCTCCAGGGTTCGTGGATGGGTGAAGAGGCTGCTTCGTCGGGGCCAGACCTTGGGACTGGGCTTTGCCCAGGCCCAAGGTGGGGAGCACGAGGGGGACGGAGAGCGAGCGCAGCGAGCGCGCGGTCCCCCTCGTCCTTAGTTATTCTCGTCGTCCTTCTCGACCTTCTTGCGGGTGGGATCCTCGAGGGCCACCTGGTCGCCGGGCTGGATCCCCGTGAGGATCTCGACCCGCTCGAGGGTGGCGATGCCGGCCTTCACGTCCACGCGCTCGAAGTAGTCCTGCCAGTGGTCGCTGAGCCAGACGAACTTGCCGCGGCCCGTGAGGCCCTCCTTCGCGGCCTTGAGGAGTTCGGGCTTGAGGTCCTTCTTCAGGCGGTAGACGACGGTCTGGCCGTCCTTCCGCTGCAGGGCCTCCAGGGGCACCGAGACGGCCTTGGCGCGCTTCTCGCCGAGGATCTCCACGTTGGCGCTCATGCCGGTGCGGAAGGCCTCGCCCAGCTCGTCGAGCTGCACCTCCACCTCGAAGACCTTGATCTTGTCCACCAGCTTCGCCGCCGGGGCCACGAAGCGCACCTTGCCGGTGAAGGACTTCTGGGGGTAGGCGTCGAGGGTCACGCGCACGGGCTGGCCCACGGCCACCTTGGCGATGTCCACCTCGTTGAGGTTCACGCGGACGATGAGGCTCTTCAGGTCGGCCACGGTGAAGACCACGGTGCCGGCGTTGAAGCTCGAGACGCCGCTGGTGATGGTGTCGCCGAGCTCCACGCCCTTCTTGATCACCACGCCGTTCATGGGGGAGGTGACGCGGGCCCGCTGGCTGGCGGCGTTGCCGCTGATGGGGATGCCCCGGTCCTCCACGATCTGGTAGCGCATCTGCGCGGACTTGAAGGACTCCTCGGCCAGGTCGCGCTTGGTCTTGGCGTCCCGGTGCTGCTGCTCGCTGATGAGGCCGGCCTGGAAGAGGGCCTTCTGCTGGGCGTACTCGCGCTCGGCGTTCTGGAAGGTGAGCTTCGACTGGCTCAGGCTGCCCTGCACGTCGCTGAGGCTCTGGGCCTGGGTGACGTCGGGCTCCACCTCGGCGAGCACCTCGCCGGAATTCACCAGGGCGCCCTCGCGGACCTTGAGGCCCACCACGCGGCCGCTCACCGAACTCTTCACGTCCACCTTGGTGACGGGGTCCACCACGCCCACCTCGCGGACGCTCACCTGGAGGTCCTCCGCCTGCACCTTGCCCAGGCGGAAGGGGGTCTGGGCTTCGCCCTTCTTGGTGTCCTTGTCGCCGCCCCGGGCGGTCATGACCCCGCCGACGATGACGACGCCCACCGCACCCATGGCCAACCAGCGCCCATTCTTGAGGTTCATCATGGATTCCCCCGCTTTGAAAGACTCCGAGCTCGTCGGACGTGATGGAAACGCTACGGACCCCAGGCTGGGGCCGTTTAGGACCGGCGTCCCGGCGGATCGGCCGGCCCGTCCCGGCTCCCGGCCAGCCGCCCCCCGCCGCCGGTGAATGGCCCCTTACGGCTAACCGGCGGTCCCGCTCCCCCGTACCCGACTCGGATCTTTGCGGGAGGACCCATGAAGGGCCTGAGGCTCGTGTGCGCGCTGGGGTTCGGAATCGCCTCTCCCCTCCCGGGGACCCCGGCGCAGGCCTTTCCGGAAAGGACCCCGCATCGCCCCCTGGCCTTCGTGGACGTGGCCGTCCTGCCCATGGATTCCGAGCGTCGCCTGGAGCATCAGGTGGTCGTGGTGAAGGACGGCCGCATCCAGGCCGTGGGCCCCCTCGGGGCGGTGAAGGTCCCCCGGACCGCCCTGCGCGTCCCCGGGACCGGCCGCACCCTGCTGCCCGGGCTCACCGACACCCACGTCCACCTTGCCAGCCCCACCGAGCTGCCCCTCTACCTCGCCCAGGGCGTCACCACGGTCTTCAACCTCAATGGCCGGCCCGCCCACCTGGCCTGGCGCCGGGCGGTGGCGGAGGGTCGGCTGGCGGGTCCGCGCATCCTCAGCGCCGGCCCCACCTTCGGCGAGGCCATGACCCCGGCGGCGGCCATGGCCAGGGTGGACGCCATCGCCGACGCGGGCTACGACGCCATCAAGGTCTACAACCAGGTCGGGAAGGCGGAGTACCCGGCCCTCATCGCCCAGGCGAAACGCCGGGGCCTGCTGCTCATGGGCCATGTGGCCCGCAAGCCCGGCTTCGAGGCCACCCTCACCGCCGGCCAGTCCATCGCCCACGCCGAGGAGCTGGTCTACACCGCCTTCAACCCCGGCGCTGAGGAGACTTTCGGCCTGAAGGCCCTCGACGAGGCGCGCATCCCCGAGGTGGCGCGCAAGGTGGCGGCCTCGGGGGTCTCCGTGACCTGCACGTTGACCTGCTTCCACGACATCGTCCGCCAGGCCACGGACCTCGAGGCCTTCCTGAAGAACCCCGACCTGGACGTCCTGCCGCCCTGGATCCGGACGCGCCTCGAGCCTGGGCGCAACCGCTACCACGGCCGCTACACGCCGGAGGAGACGGCCTTCCTGAAGGCCGCCCACCCCTTCCAGCTCAAACTGGCGAAGGCCCTCTTCGACGCCGGCGTGCCCCTGATGACGGGCACGGACGCCTCCACCATCGGCCCCGTGGCCGGCGTCTCGGTGCACCAGGAGCTGGAGGAGCTGGTGGCCGCGGGCCTCACGCCCTTCCAGGCCCTGCGGGCCTCCACCACCGCGCCGGCGGCCTACTTCCACCGCCCCGGCGAGCAGGGGACCGTGGCGCCGGGGCAGCGGGCGGACCTCCTCCTCGTGGAGGGCGACCCCCTGAAGGACGTCCGGGCCACCCGCGCCCTCGCGGGGGTGGTGGCCGCCGGGCGGTGGCGGGACGCGAAGGTCCTGCGGTCGCTGTGGAAGGATGCGCCGGCGGCCCACGCGGCCCTGCGGGCCGGGCTGGCGAAGGCGCTTGAGGACGATCCCGTGGCGGGGCTGCGCCGCCTCGCGGAGGCGGATCCCGAGGCCCTGCTCACCGGCGAGCTGCTGGCGGACTGGATGGGCCGCCAGGGGCGCGAGGCCTACGGCGGGCTCATGGACCGGCTCCGTCGGGAGGCGCCGGACTCCTTCCTGGCCTCCGAGGCCGCGGCCAACGATCTGGGCTACGCCCTCCTGGGACGCAAGGCCTTCCCCGAGGCCCTGGCGGTCTTCCGGCGCGTGTGCGCGGACTACCCCCGCTCGGCCAACGCCGAGGACTCGCTGGCCGAGGCCCTGGCGGCGTCCGGGGATCTCGCCGGCGGCCGCGCCCACTACCGCCGCGCGCTGGAGCTCGAGCCGGCCTACGGGAACGCCGACGGGGCGCGGAAGTGGCTCCGGGAGCATCCGGAGTAAGGCTCAGGCCCCGAAGACCCCGTCCAGCAGCGTGGAGGGATCGGGCATGGGCGCCGCCAGGGCGCGTTCGGCGTCCGCGGCGAGGCGCGCCTCCAGGCGCCGGGGCAGGTCCGGATCCGGCTCCCAGCCGCGGGCCCGCATCCAGGCCTCGAAGCGGGGCAGGGGATCCTTGGCGGTCCAGGCCTCCAGCTCCGCGGGGTCCACGTAGCGCTGGTCGTCGTGCTCGGCGTGGCCCTTGAGGCGGTAGGTCTCGCAGACCAGGAAGACCGGGCCGTCCCCGGCGAGGCAGGTGGTGCGGGCCTCCGAGGCGGCCTCGAAGACCGCCGCCGCGTCGTTGCCGTCCACCACCATCGTGGTCGCGCCCTGGTTGCGGTCCTGCATCCGCCCCTTCATCTGCTTCTCGGGGGGCGTGCTGTAGGCCCAGCCGTTGGCCTCGCCCACCACGATGAGGGGCAGCTTCTGCACCACGGCGAAGTTGAGGCCCTCGCTGAAGGCGCCGGTGGAGGATCCGCCGTCGCCGATCCAGGTCATCACCACCCGCTGCTGCCGCTGCTGCTGGATGGCCAGGGCGGCCCCGGCGCAGACGGGGATGAGGGCGCCCAGCATCGAGGTGGGCGCGATGAGCCCGCGGCCCACGTCCCCGAAGTGGTTGTTGTGCTCCCGGCCCCGGGTGGGCCCCGTGGCGCGGCCCAGGTACTGGAGGAAGACCTCCTCGGGGCTGACGCCGCGGACGAACATGGAGCCGAGGTTCCGGATCATGGGGGCGATCAGGTCCTCCTCCCCCAGGGCGAAGGCGGTGGCGCAGCTCGTGGCCTCCTGGCCCAGGCTGCGGTAGACGCTGCCCATGGTGTGCCCCTGGCGGAACAGCTTCACCAGCCGCTCCTCCGCCAGGCGGGTGAGCAGCATGGCCTCGTGGAGCGCGCGGGCGGCGGCCTGATCCATGGCGTTAGCATGAAGCCATGCTGACCATCCGAGAAGCCACCCCCGCCGACGTGCCCCTCATCCTCGCCTACATCGCCGAGCTGGCCGACTACGAGCGGGCCCCGGAGAAGGCCGTGGCGAAGGCCGAGGACCTCCACCGCCACCTCTTCGGTCCATCGCCCCTCATCTTCTGCGAACTGGCCCAGTGGGATGGGAAGGACGCCGGCTTCGCCCTCTACTTTTTCAACTTCAGCACCTGGGAGGGGAAGCCGGGCCTCTACCTGGAGGATCTCTTCGTGCGCCCCGCGTTCCGCAGCCACGGCATCGGCAAGGCCCTCCTCAAGCGCCTGGCCCGCATCGCCGTCGAACGCGGCTGCACCCGCTACGTCTGGCAGGTGCTCGACTGGAACACCCCCAGCATCGCGTTCTACAAGGCCATGGGGGCGAGGGTCATGCACGACTGGCTGACCTGCCGCGTGGAAGGGGAGGCTCTCCAGCAGCTCGCCGAAGGGGCGCCTTGAACGAGCTGCTGCGCCCCATCGCCGAGGCCCTTGGCCCCGATGCCCGGCTCCACGCCGTGGGCGGCGCCGTGCGGGACCGCCTCCTCGGGCGGCAGGGCGGCGACTGGGACCTCGCCACGGCGCTCATGCCCGACGAGGTGCTGCGACGGGCGAAGGCCGCGGGGCTGCGGGCCATCCCCACGGGCCTCCAGCACGGCACGGTCACGCTGCTTTCCGGGGAGCACGGGTTCGAGGTCACCACCTTCCGGGGCGACGAGGGCTACAGCGACGGCCGGCGACCGGACTCGGTGCGCCTCGGCGTCGGCCTGGAGGAGGACCTGGCCCGGCGGGACTTCACCATCAATGCGCTGGCCCTGCCCGTGGAGGCCGTGGCAGCGCCGGACTGGCGGGACCGGATCGTGGACCCCTTCGGGGGTCTCACGGATCTCGCGGCGAAGCGCATCCGCGCGGTGGGCGACCCCGAGGCCCGCTTCCGGGAGGACGGCCTGCGCCCCTTCCGGGCCTGCCGCTTCGCGTCCCAGCTCGGCTTCCGGCTGGACGAGGCCACCCGGGACGCCATCCCCCGCTGCCTGGACGTGGCGGCGAAGGTCGCCGCCGAGCGCGTCCAGGTGGAACTCACCAAGCTGCTCTGTGGCGTCGACTCGGCCACGGGCCTGCAGCTCCTGGCGGACACGGGGCTGCTGGACCTCTGGACGCCTGAGCTGCGGCCCATGATCGGATGCGGCCAGGACGCCCGCCACCGCTACCCGGTCTGGGAGCACAGCCTCGCCGTGGTGGCGGCGGCCCCGGCGGATCCGGGCCTGCGCTGGGCGGCCCTCCTGCACGACGTCGGCAAGCCGGGCACCCGTTCTGTCTCGGAGGACGGCGAGGTGCACTTCCAGGGTCACGAGGGGCATTCCCTGGCGCTCGCCGAGGCCATCCTGCGCCGGCTGAAGGTCGGCAGGGCCCACCTGGAGGACGTCCTCGCCCTCGTGCGGCACCACGGGAACCATCCGGACGAGGCCTGGAGTCCCGCCGCCTGCCGCCGATTCCTCCGCCGCCTGGACGAGGACGGCCTGGACCTGGAGCGCTGGGGCGCCTTCCGCCTCGCGGATCAGCTGGGTAAGGGCTTCGGCGACGAGCCCTACCGAAGCGCCCACGACGGCCTGATGGCCCGCCTGCGCGGGATCCGCGACGCCCGTCCGCCCCTGCGCACCGCCGACCTCGCCCTCCAGGGCCGCGCCCTCATGGACCTCGCCGGGCGCCCCGGCGGGCCCTGGCTGGGCCGGCTGCAGAAGCACCTGCTGGAGGCGGTGCTCGAGGATCCGGGGCTCAACACCGAAGCGGGCCTGCGGCAGATCGCCCAGGGGTGGCTCGAAGGCCTCGAGGGCGGGGCCTGAGGCTCAGCCCGTCGCGCGCTCGATCAGCACCGTCGCCATGGCCGCCAGCCCTTCGCCGCGGCCGGTGAAGCCGAGCTGCTCGGTGGTGGTGGCCTTGATGTTGAGGTCCTCGGGGTCGAGGCCCAGCACCGGCGCCACGCGGTCGCGCATGCGCTCGCGATGGGGGCTGATCTTGGGCCGCTCGCCCACGAGGCAGACGTCGGCGTTCACCACCACCCAGCCGCGCTCCAGGAGGCCGGCCATGACCCGCTCGAGGAGCCGCATGGAGTCCGCGCCCTTGTAGAGGGGATCCGTGTCGGGGAAGTGCTGCCCGATGTCGCCCAGCCCGGCGGCGCCGAGCAGCGCGTCCATGAGGGCGTGGAGCATCACGTCGGCGTCGCTGTGGCCGGCGAGGCCGCGGTCGTGGGGGATCTCGCAGCCCATGAGGAGCAGGGGCCGGCCCTCCTCGGGCGCGGCGAAGCGGTGCACGTCGAAGCCCTGGCCGACCCTCAGCGACTGGCGGAAGGTGGGGCGCGTCACGGCGCGTCCGGCCGCTTGAACTCGCCGGAGAGGGGCGCCGGGTGCTCGCCGCTGCCCGGGCGGCGGTGCTCGCCGGAGGCCTTCAGGGAGTCGAAGGAGCCGGTGATCTTCGAGCTGCCGCTGCTCTGGGCGCTGGGGCCGTGGTCAGGGATGGTCATGATCACGGAGGTGCCTTGGCCTTCCTCGCTGAGGACCTCGAGGCTGCCGCCGTGCTCCTCGACGATCTTCTTCACCGTGGCCATGCCCAGGCCAGTGCCCTTGCGCTTCCCGTAGCTGTAGAAGGGTTCGAAGATGCGCCGCATCACCTTCCGGGGGATGCCCTTGCCGGTGTCCTTCACGCGCACCTGCACGCCGCCGGTGACGCGCTCCCAGCTCAGCACGACGGTGCCCCGGGTCTCGGCGGTGGCGTCCAGGGCGTTGGCCAGGAGGTTCTCCACCACCCGTGCGAAGCGGTTGGGATCGAGGTTGGCGGTGCAGGGGCTGCCCTCGGTGTCGAGGGTGACGCCGAGCTCCTTGGCGCGCTGCTTCAGGGGCTCGACGATGCCGGTGAGGTAGGGCCCGATCTCCAGGGTCTTGCGCAGGGGCTCGCGCACCTTGGCGTAGTCCAGCACGTCCATGCTGAGGGCGCTGAGGCGTTCCACCGCCTCCAGGATGGCCTGGCTGTGGTGGTGGATCTTGGGGTCGGGGGAGACGACTTCGAGCAGCTCGGCGTGGCCACGGACCACGAAGAGGGCGTTCTTGAAGTCGTGGACGATGGAGCTGGCCACCTGGCCCACGGTGGCGAGCACCTGGTTGCGCAGGTTGTCCTCGGAGAGCCTCGTGCGCTCGATGGCGATGGCGCAGAGGCTCACGATGGCCTCGAAGGTGGCGCGGTCCACGGGCTCGGTGATGATGCGGCGGCTGTCGAGGTAGACCACGCCGGTGCGGCGGCCCTGGATCACGAGGGGCAGGCAGAGGATGGTCTTGAGCTGCAGGTCCAGGATGCTCTGGTGGCTGCTCAGCTTCTCGTCGGCGCCCACGTTGTGGATCCAGATGGGGTCGCCTTTCTCGAAGACCGCGTGCACCGTGGACATGGAGAGCTGGATGTCCCGCACCAGCTCCTTGCCCAGGTTGCGCTGGACCTTGGGGATGAGTTCGCCGCCCTCCAGCAGCATGATGAAGCCGCGGTCGGTGTTGGAGATGGCCAGCAGGCGCTCCAGGGACTGCTCCAGCACCTCGTCCAGGTCCACGTCCTCGGCCAGGAGCTGGGCGGTCTGGAGGATGGCCTGCAGGTGCACCTCGGAGGTGGTGCTGCTCTCCCGCTTCAGGGTGAGGAAGTAGGCGCCGTCGGCGATGCGCAGGGTCGCGCCGGGCTCCCACTTGGCCCGGGTGAGGCGCTCGTACTGCAGGAAGGTGCCGTGGGAGCTGCTGAGGTCCTCGGCGAACCATTCGCCATTGAGGTTCTCGATCTTGAGATGGGTGCGGCTGACCATGCTGTCGCTGAGCACGATGTCGCAGTGGCTCTGGCGCCCCAGGGTCACGGTCCGGTTGATGGGCACGGAGCGCTCGAAGCCGTGGCGGTCGCGGATCAGCAGGAAGTGGCGCTCGGGCATGGGTCGGGTCCCGGGAGGGTGCTCCACGGTAGCAAGATCCGTCCTTCCAGGCGAATCCGTCGCACCACAGGAAAAACGGAAATCGGAAGGAGGCGATCGAAAATACACTGGAGCCATGGAGCCCCACCGCCATCCCGACCTGGACCCCGTGCGCGGGGAGGAGGTCTTCGAGCTGTCCCTGCGGCCCCAGCGCCTGGGGGAGTACATCGGCCAGGAGAAGGTGAAGGCCCGCCTGGAGATCGCCCTGAAGGCGGCCCTGAAGCGCCAGGAGGTCCTGGACCACGTGCTGCTCTTCGGGCCGCCGGGGCTCGGCAAGACCACGCTCGCGCACGTCCTGGCCAACGAGATGGGCGCCCCCTGCAAGGTCGTCCAGGCGCCGGCCCTGGAGAAGAAGGGGGACCTGGCGGCCATCCTCACGAACCTGGAGGAGGGCGAGTTCCTCTTCATCGACGAGGTCCACCGGCTGCCGCCGGCCATCGAGGAGCTGCTCTACACGGCCATGGAGGACCGCAAGCTGGACATCCTCATCGGCCAGGGCCCCAGCGCGCAGACCCTCAAGGTGGACCTGCGCCCCTTCACGCTGGTGGGCGCGACGACCCGGGCCGGCCTGCTCAGCAAGCCCCTCCACGACCGCTTCGGGATGGTGCACCGGCTGGAGTACTACACGCGCACCGAGCTGGAGATCATCGCCCACCGCAGCGCCCACGTGCTGGAGGTCCCCCTCGAGGCCGCCGGGGCGGAGGCCATCGCGCGGCGTTCCCGGGGCACGCCACGCATCGCCAACCGCCTGCTGCGCCGCTGCCGCGACTACGCCGAGGTGAAGGGCGCCGGCATCATCGACGCCGCCACCGCCGAGGCCTGCCTGGCCCTGCACGAGGTGGACGAGCTGGGACTCGACGCCCTCGACCGCGCCTACCTCGAGGCTCTCTGCTCCAAGTTCCGCGGCGGGCCCGTGGGGTTGAGGACGCTGGCCGCCGCGCTGGGAGAAGTCGAAGGCGAGAGCCTCGAGGACCTCGTCGAGCCCTACCTGATGCAGATCGGGTTTTTGGATCGGACGCTCCAGGGACGGAAGGCCACCGAGCGGGCCTACGCGTACCTGGGGATCAAGACCGGCGGGGCGGGGCCGTTGTTCGAGTGAGGGTGGCGGCACGAGCCTTCCCCCCATCCAGCCGCGATCTGCCGATGTGACCGCTCGAAGCGATGCGAGCCCAGATCAGGGCGGCGGGAGGACGTGCGAGGCCGGGAAGCTGACCGACGATCAGGCCGGGAACGGGCGGATGGATGGCCGGGAGGAAGTCCGATCGATTCCTCCCGGCCATCCCGGCCTTGACTCGCTGCGCTCGTCTGGCACCTCGGTCCGGCTCGAGCCGCAGACTTCGCGGCTCGAGCCGGACCGAGGTGCTCGTTTAAAACCTCGTCCGTGCGACCGATGCCTTCTGGGTGGCGCTTCTCTTTGGATGGAGTTCGTCCTACCGCCCCGCCGACAGGATCTCCTTGATCTCTTCCTGCACTTCCTTCATCGCCCCGGAATCCGCCAGGGCGATGAACACGGTGTTGTCCCCCGCGAGGGTGCCGGCGATGGCGTCGTGCTGGGCCTGGTCCAGCAGCTCGGCCATGGCCTGGGCGAAGCCGGGGGTGGTGGTGAGGATCAGGAGGTTCGGGGGCGCCTCCTTCAGGGTGAAGGCGGGCATGCCCAGGCGCTGGGGCTCCACGCGCTGGTAGCGGCCCTCTCGTTTCTGCACGCTGAGCTTCTTCAGGTGGCGCGAGAGGGTGCTCTGGGTGAGGTGGAAGCCCTCGTCGGCGAGGCGCTTCAGGAGCGCGAACTGATCCGGGACTTCGAACTGTTCGATGAGGCGGAGGATCACCTGGTCGACGGTCATGGGCCTGACCTCCTGAGGGCTGCAGTCTGCATATTCACGCATGGGACTGCAAGAGACGCCGCGGCCGAAAAAGAAAGCATTGACAGGAGTGTGCATGAATGAGCATATTATGCAACTCCATGAACGGAATTCCCCGATTCATGCAGCCCTATGCGATCCCCATGACGTCGACCCTCACCCCCGCCCTCCTCCCCACCTACACGCCCTTCCCCTTCGTCCTCAGCCACGGGAAGGGCGACCAGGTCTTCAGCGAGGACGGCACCGCCTTCTGGGACTTCTATGGCGGCCACTGCGTGGTCTCCACCGGCCACAGCCACCCCGCCGTCGTGGAGGCGATCGCGAAGCAGGCGGCGGACCTCATCTTCTATTCCGCCGCGGGCGACCTGAAGGTGCGCGCCGCCGCCGCCGAAGCCCTGGTGGCCTTCGCCTCGGGCAGCGGCATGGCGTCGGCCTTCTTCTGCAACAGCGGCGCCGAGGCCAACGAGAACGCCCTGCTGCTGGCCGCCAAGCTCACCGGGCGGAGCGCCTACGTCGCCTTCGAAGGAGGCTGGCACGGGAGGACGCTCCTGGCCCGGTCCGTGAGCGACGACCCGAGGCTCCACGCCGGGCTGCAGGCCCGCCTCGCGCCCACCACCTGGCTGCCCTTCGGCGACCTGGACGCCCTCGAGGCGGCCGACTTCAGCGGCGCTGCCGCGGTCATCCTCGAGCCCATCCAGAGCATGTCCGGCATCAAGACCGCCTACCCGGCCTTCTTCCAGGCCCTGCGGCGCAAGTGTTCCGAAGCCGGGACGCTGCTCGTCTTCGATGAAGTCCAGACCGGAGTTGGCCGCCTCGGCAAGCCCTTCGCCGCGGAGTTCTACGGCGTCGAGCCCGACCTCATCACCTCGGCCAAGGGCCTCGCCAGCGGCGTGCCCGTCGGCGCCCTGCTGATGTCGGCCGATCTCGCCGCCCAGGTGAAGCCCGGCGACCTGGGCAGCACCTTCGGCGGCGGGCCCCTGGCCATGGCCGCCCTCCTCGCGACGCTCCAGGTCATCCAGGGCGAGGGCCTCATGGCCCGGGCCGCGGCCTGCGCCGCCGCGGTCCGGGCGGGCCTCGAGGACACCGCCGTCCAGCGGGTGAAGGGCGAGGGCCTGCTCCTGGGCCTGGACGCCGGCGCCTCGGCCCCGGCCCTCAAGAAGCACCTGGAGGTCTCCCGCATCCTCGTGGGTTCCTCCTCCGACAGCGCCGTCCTGCGGCTCATGCCGCCCCTGAACCTGAGCGACGCGGCCGTGGAGGCCCTGCTCGCCGCCGTCCGATCCTTCCCCGGAGCCTGAGCCATGAAGCACTTCACCGGCCTCAAGGACCTCGGCCCGAGCGGGCTCGAGGCCATCCTCGCCCAGGCCGCGGCCTGGAAGGGCACGCACCCCAAGCACCTCGTCGACAAGCTGCTGGGCATGGTCTTCTTCAATCCCTCCCTGCGGACCCGGGCCAGCTTCGAGGCCGCCATGGCCCGGGGCGGCGGCAGCGCCATCGTGCTGGAGGTGGGCAGCGGCGTGTGGAAGCTGGAGGACCGGGAGGGCGCGGTCATGGACGGCGACCGGGCCGAGCACGTGAAGGAGGCCGTGCCCGTGCTGGCCCGCTTCGTGGATGCGCTCGCCGTGCGCACCTTCGCCGCTAACGTGGACGACGAGGCCGACCACGCGGATCCGGTGCTGAACGCCTTCCGGAGTTACAGCACCGTGCCCGTCGTGAGCATGGAGAGCGCCCGGGAGCACCCCTGCCAGGGCCTCGCGGACCTGCTCACGGTGCGGGAGGTGCACGGCGCCACGAAGGGCCTGCCGATCACCCTCACCTGGGCGCCCCACATCAAGCCCCTGCCCAAGGCCGTGCCCAACTCCTTCCTCCTCACCGCCGCCGCCGCCGGCTGCGAGGTCCGGGTGGCGCACCCCAAGGGCTTCGAGCTGCACCCCTCGGTGGTCGCCGAGGCCGAGGCCTACGCGAAGGCCACCGGCGGGAAGGTCGTCTTCACGAACGACCAGGACGCCGCCCTGGAGGGCAGCGCCGCCGTCTACGCCAAGGCCTGGGGACCGGCCACGGCGTCGGGCCTCGGTCCGGAGTCCGTCAAGGCCCACCCGGACTGGCTCACGTCGCGGCGGCACCTGGAGCTCGCCTCGAAGGACGCCGTCTTCCTCCACTGCCTGCCCGTGCGGCGCAACGTGGAAGTCTCGGACGCTGTGCTCGACCACCCCAGCTGCCGCGTCGTGGACGAGGCGGAGAACCGCTTCCACGTCCAGCGCGCCATCCTCGACGCCCTCCTCAATCCCGCCACCGCCCTCACGTTCTGAGCCGGAGCCGCCATGCCCCTCTCCCCCGACCCCTACGCCACCCTGCGCTCCGCCGCCCAGTACGTGCGGCTCTTCCGGCGCAAGACCTTCGTCATCAAGCTGGGCGGCGAGCTGCTGGAAGACCCCGTGGCCCTCAAAGCCGTCGCCGGCCAGCTCGCCCTGCTGTGGAGCTTCTCCATCCGCCTCGTGATCGTGCACGGCGGTGGGGCGGGCCTGGACGAGGCCTGCGCGGCCTTCGGCATCCCCGTGCAGAAGATCGCCGGGCGGCGCGTCACGAGCCCCGAGGTCCTGGACGCCGCCAAGATGGTCTTCGCCGGCAAGGCCCACATGGATCTGCTCTCGGGCCTCAAGGCCGCGGGCCTGCCCATCGTGGGCCTGAGCGGCCTGGACGGCGGCCTCGTGGAGGCCCGGCAGCGGCCCCCGGTCACCGTCACCGACGACGAGGGCCGGGCCCAGGCCGTGGACTTCGGCCTCGTGGGCGACATCCAGGCCGTGGACCCCGCCCTGCTGAACCACCTGCTGGCCGCGGACTACGTGCCCGTGATCGCGCCCCTCTCGGGCGGCGCCGAGGGTGAGGTCTTCAACACCAACGCCGACACCATCGCCGCCGCCGTGGCGGTGGCCCTCCAGGCGGAGAAGCTCTTCTTCCTCCTGGACGTGCCGGGGCTCCTGGAGGACAAGGACCGGCCCTCGAGCCTGGTGCCCCTGGCCGACCTGGCGGGTCTGGACGCGCTGGAGACCAAGGGCGCCCTCAAGGGCGGCATGCGGCCCAAGATCGAGGCGGCCCGCGCGGCGCTGGAGGGCGGCGTGGCGGCGGTCCACCTGGTGAGCGGCGTCTCCAAGGACGCCCTGCTCACGGAGGTCTTCACGAACGAGGGCAGCGGGACCATGCTCGTGGCGTCCCACGCCGCGCAGCCCGCCGAGGCCCCCCAGCCGTGAACCCCGCCGACCTCCTCGAGGCCCTCGTGGCCATCCCCAGCGTCTCCGGCCAGGAGGGCGCCGTCGCCGACGCCCTGCAGGCCCGGCTGGAGGGCCTGGGCTTCGCCGTGTCGCGGAAGGTGCACAACCTCTGGTTCGAGGTAGGGCAGGGCGGGCCGCGGCTGCTGGTGAACTCCCACCTGGACACGGTGCCCCCCTGCGCGGGCTGGACCTCGGACCCCTTCACGCCCGCGTGGTCCCGGACGCGGCTCACGGGCCTCGGCGCCAACGACGCCAAGGGTTGCGTGGCGGCCATGGTGCTGGCCGCGGCGGCGCTGATGACCGAGCCCGCCGCCCATCCCGGCACCGCCGTCTTCGCCTTCACGGCGGAGGAGGAGACCGGCGGCGCCGGCCTCGCCACGATCCTCCAGGACCTCGGCCCCCTGGACGCCGCCCTCGTGGGCGAGCCCACGGGCCTCGAGCCCTGCCTCGCCCAGCGGGGCATGCTCATGCTGCGCTGCGTGGCCAAGGGCGTCTCCGCCCACGTGGCCCATCCCGAGCTGGGCGACAACGCCATCCACAAGGCCGCCCGGGACATCGTCAGGCTGTCGGCGAAGGTCTTCGAGCCCCACCCGCTCCTGGGCGCCGCCTCGCCCCAGGTCACCACCATCCAGGGCGGCCTCGCGAAGAACCAGGTGCCCGACGCCGTGGAGTTCTTCGTGGACGTGCGCACCACGCCGAACCTGGACAACGCGCGCGTCGCGCGGGACCTCGAGGCCGAACTGGAGAGCGAGGTCCACGTCCACAGCGCCCGCTACCTGCCGAAGGCGACGCCGGCGGACCATCCCATCGCCAAGGCCGCCATGGAGGCCTCGGGCCGCGCCGGCATCGGCTCGGCCACGGCCTCGGACTGGGCCTTCCTCGGGGACCTGCCGGCGGTGAAGGTCGGCCCCGGCGACACGATGCGCAGCCATCGGCCCGACGAGTGGCTGGACCTTGCGGAACTGGAGGCCGGCGCCGCCTTCTACGGCCGTGCCATCCGTGCCTACTTCGCCCACGTCCATGCCCAGGAGGCGAACCATGCCTGAGACCCCGCACGGACAGCCCAAGGGGGGCGCCCAGCTCTGGGCGAAGGGCCAGGCCCTCGACCCCGCCATCCACGCCTTCACGGTGGGGGAGGACCCCGTCACCGACCTCGCCCTCGTGCCCCACGACTGCGTGGCCAGCGCCGCCCACGCGCGGATGCTGGCCAGGGCAGGGCTGCTGGACCCGAAGGACGCCGAGGCCCTGGTGGCCGCGCTGCAGGACCTTCGCCGGGAGGCCCTGGCGGGCCGCTTCGTGATCCTTCCCGAGCAGGAGGACGCCCACACGGCGCTGGAGGCGGCGCTGGTGGCCAGGGTCGGCGACGCGGGCAAGCGCATCCATCTCGGCCGGTCCCGCAACGACCAGGTGATCACCGCCCTGCGGCTGCTGATGCGCGAACGCCTGGTGGAGCTCTCGGACCTCGCCGCCGGCCTGGCCGAGGCCTTTCTCGCCTTCGCCAAGGCCCACGCGCACGAGACCATGCCCGGATACACCCACCTCCGGCCCGCCATGCCCAGCTCCTTCGGCCAGTGGGCGGCGGCCTTCGCCGAGGGGCTGCTGGAGGGCCTCGCGGACGCGCGGGCTCTGGACGCCAAGCTGGACCGCTGCCCCCTGGGGGCCGCGGCGGGCTTCGGCGTGCCCCTGCCCATCGACCGGGAGCTGACGGCCTCCCTGCTGGGCTTCTCCTCGGTGCAGCGCAACCCCGTGGACGTGCAGAACTCCCGGGGGCGCCACGAGCTGGCCCTGCTGCAGTGGGTCGGGAACCTCGCGATGGTGCTGGAGAAGTTTCTCTGGGACGTGGCCCTCTACAGCACCCCCGAGTTCGGCACCCTCGACGTGCCCGAGGCCTTCACCACGGGATCCAGCATCATGCCCCAGAAGCGCAATCCCGACGTGGTGGAGCTGGCCCGGGCCACCTGCCGCTCCCTGCGGGGCGCCGCCCACACGGTGGAGCAGCTCGCGGGCGGGATGCCCTCCAACTACCACCGGGACTTCCAGCTCCTGAAGAAACCCCTGCTGGGGGCGCTGGGCGACGCCGCGGCTTGGCTCGGCATCCTCCAGGCCCTGGTGCCGGCCCTCCAGGTGAACGCCGAGCGCGCGCGCGAAGCCTGCGGGGACGAGCTCTACGCCGCCCACGCGGCCTTCCTGCTGGTGAAGGAGGGCTGGACCTTCCGGGACGCCTACCGGGAGGTCGCCGCCGAACTGGCCGCCAAGGCCTTCCATCCCGACCGGAAGGCGCTGACCTCCGCCCACACCGGCGGCACCGCCAACCTCGCCCTGGACGCCGCCGCCGCCGAACTCGCCCAGCACCGGGCCTGGATCGACGGACGCAAGGCCGCCCAGGCCGCCACCGTCCACGCGCTCTTGGAGACGACCCCATGAAGAAAGTCCTGCTCGCCTTCAGCGGAGGCCTCGACACCTCCTACTGCGTGGTCTGGCTCAAGGAGCGCGGCTGGGAGGTCCACACCGTCACCGTGGACACCGGCGGCTTCAGCCCCTCGGAACTGGCCCGCATCGAGGCGCTCTCCCCGAAGCTCGGCGCCGCGTCCCACACCACCGCCGACGCCAAGGCCGAACTCTGGAACGGCTACCTGCGCTTCCTCGTCTACGGCAACGTGCTGCGGGGCAGCCTCTACCCCCTGAGCGTGAGCGCCGAGCGGGTGGCCCAGGCCGCGAAGACCGTGGAGGTGGCCCGGACCCTGGGCGTCCAGGCCCTGGCCCACGGCTCCACCGGCGCGGGCAACGACCAGGTGCGCTTCGACGTGGCCTTCTCGGCCCTGGCCCCGGACCTGGAGCTCATCACGCCCATCCGCCAGCTGTCGCCTTCCCGGGCGGAGGAGCGGGCCTACCTTGCGGAAAAGGGCTTCGAGTTCCCGGAGAAGGTGGAGGCCTACAGCGTGAACGAGGGCATGTGGGGCACCAGCGTGGGCGGCCGGGAGACCCTCGATCCCTGGTCCTCGCTGCCCGAAGAAGCCTATCCCGGCGGGCCGGTGGATCCGTCGCTCCCGCCCAGGACGCTGGTGGTCGGCTTCGAGAAGGGCGTGCCCGCGAGCCTCGACGGCGTGCCCCTGGACCCGGTGGCCCTGGTGGCGAAGCTCAACGAGGTCGGCGGCGCCTACGGCCTCGGCCGGGGCGTGCACCTGGGCGACACCATCCTCGGCATCAAAGGACGGGTGGGCTTCGAGGCCCCGGCGGCCCACCTGCTCATCCAGGCCCACCGGGAGCTGGAGAAGCTGGTGCTCTCCGGCAAGCAGCTCTTCTGGAAGGAGTCCCTGGGCAACCTCTACGGCTCGCTCCTGCACGAAGGCGCCTTCCTGGACCCCTTGGCCCGGGACCTGGAGGCCTTCCTCGAATCCTCCCAGGCCACGGTCACCGGCGAGGTGCGCCTCACCCTGCGGCCGCGCAGCGCCTTCGTGGAGGGCGTGCGCTCGCCCTTCGCCCTCATGGACCCCGCCGTCGCCGCCTACGGCGAGGGCAGCCGGGCCTGGACCGGCGCCGAGGCCGCCTGCTACGCCAAGATCTTCGGCGTGCCGCAGGTGCTGTCCCTCAAGGCCCGCAAGGCCTTGGCGTAGGAGGAACGACGATGCGGATCCATATCGACAAGATCGCCAGCGTCACGCGGAACCTCCGCCTGGCCCGAACCCTCACCCTCGCCGACGAGGTGCAGGCGGTCCCCGGGGCCGTGGTGGCGGGCCGCGTGCTCGGGGAGAAGAGCACCTACAACCAGCTGGAGGACGTCCACGGCCGCATGAGCATCGTCCACGGCGGCGACATCGTGGTGGGCGCCCTGGGCCACCGGAACGCGCTCCACGGCTACGAGGGCGTGATGCCGGACAAGGTGGCGGCGGGCGACCGGCTGAACCTGCTGAACCTGGGCGGCGTCATCGGCGTCTGCGTGTCCCACAACCCCGACGTCGGGAAGCCCTTCGAGGTGGAGATCCTCGGCCAGGTGCTGGTCTACCCCGAGTTCGGCTCGCGCGTGGGCCAGCCCGCGACCATCCAGCAGGGCGCCCTGGAGGCGAAGCCCGCGCCGAAGGCCGTGCCCGTGGTCTTCGTGGCCGGCACCTGCATGAACGCCGGCAAGACCCACGCGGCCTGCGCCCTGGTGCGCCACTTCACCCAGGCGGGCCTGAAGGTGGGCGGCGCGAAGCTCACGGGCGTGAGCCTCCAGCGGGACATCCTGGGGATGAAGGACTACGGCGCCGACGTGGCCTTCGACTTCACCGACGCGGGCGTGGTGTGCACCAACGCCGACAACGCCCTGGCGGCGGCGCGGACGCTGCTGGCCCACGTGGCCGCCAGCGGCGTGGACGTCATCGTGGCGGAGACCGGGGACGGCATCATGGGCGACTACGGGGTGCAGGCCATCCTCGCGGATCCCGAGCTGCGGGGCCTCGCCGCGGCCTTCCTCCTCTGCGCCAACGACCCCGTGGGCGCGTCCGGCGGCGTGCGGGACCTGTCCGAGAAGTACGGCATCGCGGTGGACGTGGTCACCGGCCCAGCCACGGACAACCGGGTCGGCGTGCGCTTCGTGGAGCGGGAGCTTCACCTGCCCGCCATCAACGCCCGCAACGACGCCAAGGCCCTGGGCGCCTTCGTGCTTGAGAGGGTGCAGGGCCGGCCGGTGAAGGCGTGAAGGCCGGCCTGCCCAGGATCCACGCGGCCGTCCTCGGCGCCGCCGGCTACGGCGGCGGGGAGCTGCTGCGCCTGCTGGCGGGCCACCCGGCGGTGGAGCGGGTCCAGGCGATCTCGAAGTCCCACGCGGGCAAGCCCCTCCACGCGGCCCACCCGAACCTGCGGGGCTTCGTGCCGGGCGCCTTCCTCGCGGAGGCCGACTGGAGCGCCCTGTCCGAGGCGGACGCGGTGGCGGTCTTCTCCGCCCAGCCCCACGTCACGCTGGCGAAGGAGCTGGCGGCCCTGGAGGCCGCCTGGGCCGGGGCCGGGATCGCCGACAAGGTCGTGCTCATCGACCTCAGCGGGGACTTCCGCCTGGAGGACGGCGGCGTCTTCGCCGGGGCCTACGGCGTGGCCCATCCGGCTCCGGAGCGGCTGGGCGACTTCGTGTACGGCCTCAGCGAGTGGAACCGGGAGGCCCTGAAGGGCGCGGCGCGCATCGCCAACCCGGGCTGCTTCGCCACCGCGGTCCAGCTCGCGCTGCTTCCCCTGGCGGGCCTGGACCTGGACTACGTGGCCGTGAGCGGCGTGACGGGATCCAGCGGCAGCGGCGCGCTGCCCTCGGAGACCACCCACCATCCCACGCGGGCCACCGACTTCCGGGCCTACAAGCCCCTGAAGCACCAGCACGCCGCCGAGATCGCCCAGAGCCTCGCGGCCCGCGGGGCCGGCTTCGAGGTGGCCTTCGTGCCCCACAGCGCGCCCCTGGTGCGGGGCATCTTCGCCACGGCCCAGTTCCGTCTGCCAGAGGGCGTGGACGGGAAGGTGCTCAAGGCGCGCTTCGCCGACGCCTACGAAGGCTGCCCCTTCGTGCGCCTCGTGGAGGGCACGCCCCGCCTCAACGCCGTGAACGGCTCCAACGCCTGCGACCTGGCGGTGCACGTGGAGGGGCGGCACGCGGTGGTGCTCGTCGCCCTGGACAACCTGCTCAAGGGCATGGCCGGGCAGGCGGTGCAGAACCTGAATCTGGCGCTGGGGATGGAGGAGACGGCGGGGTTGTGGATGGCGGGAGGATTCCCGGGGTAGGGCGGGAAACGGAGCTCTGGGGCCGTTGAGGCCGGAGCGGAACGCCCGGGACGTCGCCGCCGTCGCGCTCCTGCCGCGCTTCGCTTGGCCGCACCGCGATTCGCGAGGACCCAAGGGCGGGGTCCTCGCGAATCGCGGTGCCTTTCCTGAAGGCAGAAAAGATCGAGCCCACGGGGGCCTGGGCTCGAAGGGAAAATCGGTGGGGAAGGCTGGCGGCCCTCAGTGCTTGCCGGCTCCCACCAGCAGCTCCTCCATCTTGGCCTCCACGGCCTTGGTGGGGTCGCCGGCCTTCACGGGCTCGGGCTGCTTCACTTCCCCGGCCTTGATCTCGGCGGGCTTGGCCTCGGGGAGGCGCGCGCCGTTCTTGGCGCCGTTCTTCTCGAGGTGCTTCTCGGCGGGCTTCTCCGCCGGCTTCTCGGCGGGTTTGGGGGCGGGCACGGTGGCCTTGTGGCCGCGGCGGGTGCAGGTGCCCTGGAGGATGCCGCCCTCGTCCACCACGAGGCTGCCCACCTCGACCTCGCCCTCGACGCAGCCGCTGCCGTGGATCTCGAGGCACTCGGCGATCTTGAAGACGCCCACGGCCTTGCCGGTGACGATGAGGTGCTTGGCGTGGATGCTGCCCGTCACCAGGCCGGTGGGCGCCACGGTGACTTCGCCCTCGCTGTGGATGGCGCCATCCACGTGGCCCTCGACGCGCAGGCTGGTCTCGCCGGTGTGGATCTCGCCTTTCCAGGTGGTGCCCTTGCCCAGGAGGGAATGGACGGGATTCACGGAGTCATTGCGCTTCTTCTGGGCGAACATCAGGACCTCCCATAGGGGCGAAGGGCCAGGGTACCATCCCCCGAAGGTCAATCGAACCTCGGAATCAAGTCCAATGATCCCAGAGGGAAGCCCGTCAGGTCTCGAGTCCGAGCCGCGCCAGCCATTCCTTCTGGAGCCGCAGGTAGGGCTTGGGGTCCACGGGTTTGCCGTGCAGGCGGACCTCGTAGTGGAGATGGACGCCGGTGACGTGGCCGCTGCGGCCCATGCGGCCGACGAGCTGTCCCCGGCTGACCCGGTCGCCCTCCTTGACGAAGAAATGGCTCATGTGGGCGTAGAGGGTCTCCAGTTCGTCGTTGTGCCGGACCACCACCGCGTAGCCGTAGCGGTCCGCCCAGCCGGCGGACTCCACCACGCCGTCGGCGGTGGCCTGGATGGGGGTGCCCTCGGCGTTGGAGATGTCGAGGCCCGAGTGGAAGCCCAGCAGCCCGTCCCCCTCGTCCCGGGTGGGGCTGAAGGGGCTCACCCGGATGCCGAAGCCCGAGGAGAGGAAGCCGGCGGTGGGCGGGATGGAGGGGGTGTGGGACCAGGCCTGGAGGATGGGCTCCATGCGGGCGCGGATGGCCCTTGCGGCCTCGGCGCGGCGCTCCAGCTCCGCCTTCATCTCGCTGATCTTCTTCGGATCCGCCGGGCGGTCCCGGTCCGTGCCCTTGGAGGGCAGCACCGGACCCTGGTTCGCCGGGTTCCGGGGATCCAGCAGCTTCATGAGCTGCTCGTGCTGCTTGCGGAGGTCGTTGATCTCCGCGTCCAGGCCCTGGGCCTGTCCCAAGGTGTCCCGGAGCTGGCGGGCCTGGGCCTCGGTCTCCTTCTGGAGGCGGTCGAAGGACATGATCTTCTTGGTGGCCCAGAGGCCGTAGGCGCTGCCGATCATGGCGATGGCGCCGACGCCGGCGGTGACCCCCAGGGTCCAGGCCAGGAACTTCCGGGTGATGGACAGCCGGTAGGTCCGGTGGCTGAAGACCAGCATCACCGTGATGAACCGGTGGGCGTCCGGGCGGCTCAGGCGCTGCGCCCGGCGGGTGGTGGGGTTCGCGGCCATGGAACTTTCTAAGGTGCCAGCCCGGGCGCGCCCTGTCGAGCTTGGAGAAGGGCCTCGAGGGTTGCGGCGCGCGCCCTCGCGGGACTGGCGGAATGCCGGCCGGACGGCGGGCCGGAAGCGCCTTTTTCGCCCTCAGACGAAGGCGCTGCGCACCAGGAACAGGTCCATCAGGTGGCCCGCGAAGAAGACCAGGCCCACGAGGCTGTTCATGGTGAAGAAGGCCTCGTCGATGCGGTCCAGCCTGCCGTCCCGCACCAGCCATTGTTCGCGCATCAGGATGCCGGCCACCGCCAGCCAGCCCAGCCAGGGGAAGGCGGTGCCCTGGACCAGGAGGTTGAAGCGGCCCCAGCAGAGGAGAGCGGTGAAGTGCAGCATGCGGGAGACCCACAGCGCGCCCCGGGTGCCCAGGGCCGCGGGGATGGAGCGCAGGCCCATGGCCCGGTCGAAGGCCTCGTCCTGGAGGGCGTAGAGGATGTCGAAGCCGCCGGTCCAGGCCAGCACGCCTGCGGCCAGCCACGCGGCCGGCGCCTCGACCTCGCCGCGGATCGCGATCCAGGCGCCGAGGGGGGCGCCCGAGAGCGACAGGCCCAGCACGAGGTGCGCGAGGCTGGTGAACCGCTTGCAGAACGAGTATCCGAGGATGACGGCGAGGGCCAGGGGGGACAGCTTCCAGCACAGCGGCCCGAGCATGCCGCTCGCGAACCCGAAGAGCGCCACCCCGGCGCCCAGCATGGCCACCGCCCCGGCCCGGGAGACCCGGCCCGCGGGGATGTGACGTTGAGCCGTCCGGGGGTTGTCCGCGTCCACGTCGGCGTCCACCAGCCGGTTGAAGGTCATGGCCGCCGTCCGCGCCCCCACCATGGCCGCCAGGATCCAGAGCGACTTCTCCAGGGACGGCATCCCCCGGGCCGCCACGAAGGCCGCAAGGAACGCGAAGGGCAGGGCGAAGACCGTGTGCTCGAACTTGATCATGTCGAGCAGGTCGCGGGTCTGGCGAAGGGCTCCGGTCATGGATCCATGATGCCCGAAGCCGCGATCAGCCTTCCTTGCCCTCGGCATACAGGGCCTCGATGCGGTCCCTGTACATCTGGGCCACGACCCGGCGCTTGACCTTCAGGGTGGGCGTCAGCTCGCCGCCCTCGGTGGTCATCTCGTGCTCGAGGACGGCGATCTTCTTGATGCGTTCGTAGCCGCTGAGCTTCTGGTTCACGCGCTCGATGCGCTGCATGAGCTTGGCGTGCACCAGGGGCAGGTTCGCGAGCTCGTGGTCGTTGGCGTAGGCCAGCTTCTTGATGGCGGCCCAGCGCTTGAGGCTGTCGAAGTTGGGGACCACGAGGGCGGTGATGAAGTTGCGCTGGTCGCCGATGAGCACCGCCTGGGCGATGTACTTGTCGTCCTTCAGGGCGTCCTCGATGGGGGTGGGCGGGACCTTCTTGCCCCCCGACGTGACCAGCAGCTCCTTCTTGCGGTCGGTGATCTTGAGCCGTCCCTGATCGTCAAGCTCGCCGATGTCGCCGGTGTGGAAGTAGCCGTCGGCGTCGATGGCCTCCCGGGTGGCCTGCTCGTTGGCCCAGTAGCCGAGCATGACGTTGGGGCCGTGGCAGAGGATCTCGCCGTCCTCCGCGATCTTCAGGAAGGGCTTGCCCTCCCAGGTCTCGTAGATGGGAAGCCCCACGGTGCCCGGCTTGACCGAGCCCATGCGGTTGAAGGTGATCACCGGGCTCGTCTCCGTGAGTCCGTAGCCCTCCAGGATGGGCAGGCCCATGATCCAGAAGAACTCCATGATGATGGGCGAGAGAGGCGCGCCGCCGCTGACGGCGAAGCGCAGGCGGCCGCCGGTGCGGGCGTGGATGCGGTCGAAGACCAGGGACCGGGCGAGGCGGTAGCGCAGCGCCAGCCAGAGGCCCGGCCGGCGCTGCTCGTAGAGGAAGGGCGCCATCTCGCGGCCCACCTTCATGGCCCAGCTGAAGAGCATGCGCTTGGGCTTCGGGCTCGCCGTCACGCTGTCGATGACCTTGGCGTGGATCTTCTCGTAGATCCGGGGGACCGAGGAGAGCACCGTGGGCCGTGCCTCCAGCAGGTTCTGGGGCACCGTGTTCACGCTTTCCGCGTAGAAGATCGAGGCGCCGATGTAGAGCATCACGTAGTGCCCCGCCAGCCGCTCGAAGATGTGGGTCAGCGGCAGGAAGCTGAGGCAGCGGTCACCGGACTGGATGGGGAGGTGCTTCAGGCAGGCCAGCATGTTGGAGACCACGTTGCCGTGGGTGAGCATGGCCCCCTTGGGGTCCGCGGTTGTGCCGCTGGTGTAGATGAGCGTCAAGAGGTCCGAGGACATGCGCTCGGCGGCCCACTCGCGGACCTTGGGCCGCTCGGCCTCCCGCTCTCGGCCCTCCTCCAGGAGCTGCCGGAAGCCAAGGATGGTGCGGCCTTCCACCGCCGGGGGGGGGCCGTCCATGAGCACCGCCACCTGGAGGTCCGGAAGGGCGTCCCAGGACTCGAGGACCTTGTGGAGCTGCTCGGCGTTGGAGCAGAAGACCCAGGCGGCGTTGCTGTTGCCGAGGATGAAGGCCGCCTGGTTCGCCTGCAGGGTCGCGTAGATGGTGACGTCGGGGAGGCCCAGGATGGCGCAGGCGTAGTCGGTCCAGGCCCACTCGGGGCGGTTCTCCGAGAGCAGGGCCACGTGCTGGCCCTTGCGCAGCCCGCGGCCCTCCAGGGCCAGGGCGAGGCGTTCCACGGCGTCGAGCAGCTCCTGGCTGGAGATGGGGACGTAGGCCCCGTCGCGCTTGACGGCCTGGGCGTCCGGGAGGCCGTGCGCGATGCCGGCGTAGAACATCTCGGCGATGGTGGTCGGCTCGGCCACGCGGCGGCTCCGGATGGGGTGGAAGATGTCAATGTAGCAGCATGGAGCGCCCTTCCGACGCCGCGCCGTCCCCCCTCGCCGAGGCCCTGCAGGCCTTCCACCTGGAGCAGCGCGCCCGGGGCGTCTCGCCCCACACGGCCAGGGCGCAGAAGGGGGACCTGGAGAAGCTGCTGGTGCACGCGGTGGACGCCCGGTGGGCCTCCTGGGACGTGAAGCCCCGGACCCTTAGGGGCTTCGCCCTGGAGCTGGGGCGGCGGGGCCTCGACCCGGCGAGCCAGGCCCGCGTCCTCAGCACGGTGCGCGCCTTCTACCGCTGGCTCTTCGAGACCGGCCGCCTGGGGTCGAACCCGGCTTCCGGGCTCCGGAATCCCCGGCAGGCGGCCCGCCTGCCCGCCTTCCTCACCGAAGGCGAGAGCGCGGACCTGCTGGAGCTGCCCCCCGCGGTGGACTTCCCCACCTCCCGCCTGCGGGCGCTGCTGGAGCTGCTCTACGCCTCCGGCCTGCGGGTCTCCGAGCTGGTGGGCCTCGACCTGGGGGACGTGCTCGCCGCGGAGCGCACGCTGCGGGTCCTCGGCAAGGGCCGGAAGGAGCGTCTGGTGCCCTACCACGGGGAGGCCGCCGAGGCGCTGGAGACCTACCTGTCCCACCGCCGTGACCTGCTGGCGGAGAAGGCCCTGCCGCCCTCCCCGGCCCTCTTCCTGAATCAGCGGGGCGGCCGCCTCACCACCACCTCCGTGCGCGCCTTCCTGGCCCGGGCCCTGGAGTCCACCGCCGTTCGGAGCCGCGTCAGCCCCCACGCCCTTCGCCACAGCTTCGCAACCCACCTCCTCAACCGCGGCATGGACCTCCGCGCCATCCAGGAGCTCCTCGGCCACGCCAGCCTGAGCACGACCCAGCGGTACACCCATGTGGACCTCGAGCAGCTCGCGAGGACGTACGAGGGGGCGCACCCGAGGGCCAGGAAGGCTTAAGGGACGAGGCCTGGTTGGTGCTCGCGCCCATGATGTCGGCCCTGAATTTGGTTTGGACGTTGATGTTGCCATTGGCGGTGACGTTGACATTGCCATTGACCTTGTCGTTGAGCTTGCCGTTGACCTTGACCTTGACCTTCAAGAGGCATCGCGATCCAGCGCCGCCGCGGGTTCCGGCGACGCTGGATCGCGAGGCGGTCAAGCGATAGCGCGACAGGGACCTGAGTCAAGAGAGTCTCCATGCCGAAGGGATTGGTGGGTCAGGCGCAGGATTGCCCCATCCCTTCCCCCGTCCCCGGGCCTCCGTGAACCTCAACCTTCCGCGCTCGGAGCTTGCGCGCTATCGCTTGCTGGCACCTCGATCGGCGAGCGCCGGAAGGCGCGGCGCTCGCCGATCGAGGTGCTCTTTTGAAGGTCAACGGCAACGGCAAGCTCAACGTCAACGGCATTGGCAAGGCCGAGGCCGAGGCCAACCCCAACCGCCATGTCGTCGGCAGCATGGACGGGAAGCCCAATCGCCACGGCCGCGTCAACGCAGCCACGACTCCGTCACGGACGCGCTCGATTCCTCCCTCATGCCGCGAGCGACGCTTCGCCGCCCCCTACGGCGCGGGCCGCACGGTGATGGTCTGTCCTTCGTAGAGGCCGTAGGCCTCCAGGAGGTCCTTGGGGAGGGCGAGGATGCGCTCGTTGAGGTCCTTGTTGAACTTGACGGGCTCCACCGCCGGGCCGCCGGGCCAGATGAGGCGCACGTTCTGGATGGTGGTGCGGGCGTAGGGGGCCATGCCCTTCCAGATGGATTCCACCATCGGCGAAAGCTCCAGGTGGTCGGCCTTCTTGAAGAAGCCGGTCTTGAGCAGGCCCACGGTGACGCCCACGTCGGTGACGAGGGTCTCGAGCCGACCGGCGTCCTTGAGGAGGCTGGCGGCCTGGAGGACGCCCACCTCGTTGGTCTCGGCCACCATCATGATCTCGCGGAAGGTGCGGTAGCCGTCGAAGAAGGGGATGATCTTGCGGTCCTCGGCGTAGAGCTTGAGGCCCGCCGTGAGCTCGGGTTCCTGCGCGGACGGCACCGGCACCGCGTCCAGGTTCGGGAAGAGGGACTTCAACCGCCGCCGGGAGTCGGAGGTGCGGGCGGCCTCCATCAGCAGGTCGGGCACCGTGCGGCGGATGCTCTGCTGGGAGGAGACCTTGGAGGCGAGGAACTCGAAGTCCCCCTTCTCCCACTCCAGGATCTCGAAGGCCGCGGCCTCGCCCTTGGTGGTCCGAGTCTCCGCGTGGACCACCTCGCCGTTGCTGATGTAGAGCACGCCGTTGACTTTCTCCCCGTTCACCTGAAGGAGGCCAGCCTTCTTGTTGACGTGGAGGAGCTGGAGCACGTCGGTGAGGCTGATGCTCTGGAGGTTGCCCTTGAGGTTCGACATCAGGCCCCCTCCCCGAGGAGGTTGCGCGCCAGCAGCCGGATGCGCTCGCCGCCGAAAGGCTTCACCGCGTACACGTCGGCCCCGGCCTCCAGGCCCTCCTGCCAGTCCCGCTGGGCCTCCATCGCGGTGAGGATGACGACCTTCGGAGCGGCGGGGCCGAGGCTCTGCTTCACGAAGCGGCAGAACTCGTGGCCGCTCTCCCCGGGCATGGCCTCGTCCAGGAAGATGAGGTCCACGGGCCCGCGGGCGAGGATCTCCCGGGCATGGTGCGCGCCGCCCGCTTCCTCGACCTCGAAGCCGTCCTTGCCGAGGATGGCCTTCATCAGCTCGCGGGTCGCCCCGTCGTCGTCCACCACCAGGATGCGTTTCATGGCCGCCTCGCCAGGGCGCCGAGCATCTCCTGGACGGCCCGCTCGAAGCCCACCAGGACGGCGCGTCCCACGATGCTGTGGCCGATGTTCAGCTCCTCGATCTCCGGGATGTCGGCCACCGGGCCGACGTTCCGGAGGGTCAGGCCGTGGCCCGCCAGGACGTGCAGGCCCAGCTTGGCGGCCCAGCGCGCGGCGTCCCGCAGCCGGCCCAGCTCGAAGGCCGGATCCGCCCCCAGGGGCAGGTCCGCGTAGGTCCCCGTGTTCAGCTCCACCGCGTCGGCCTCCAGCTTCGCGGCCATTTTGATCTGGTCGGGCACGGGGTCAAGGAAGAGGCTCACCTTGATGTCGGACTGCCGCAGTTCGCGGATGACGCCCCGCAGGTGCGCCTGGAGGAAGAGGGCGTCGAGGCCGCCCTGGGTGGTGAGCTCCTCGCGGGACTCCGGCACCAGGGTCACGGTGTGCGGCTTGTGGGGGATCACCGCCTCCAGGGCCTCTGGCGTGGCGGCGCATTCCACGTTGAGCGGCACCGAGACGACTTCCTTGAGCAGCCGGAGGTCCTTGTCCTGGATGTGCCGGCGGTCCATGCGCAGGTGCACGGTGATGCCGTGGCAGCCCGCGCTCTGGGCCAGCAGGGCCGCGGCCACCGGTTCGGGCTCGCGCCCTCCCCGCGCCTGGCGCAGGGTGGCCACGTGGTCGATGTTCACGCCCAGGCGGGGACTCAATCGTCAATCCTCCAGGTCAGGCTGGGTCGGCCGATGGAAAAAGCCTACCAGCTATGCTGTTTCTCCAAGCTTCCGGCCTCAGGCGGCTCCCAGGTCCCCGGCGGCCGCGGCCTCGAGCCTCGCCATGGCCCGGGCCAGGAGCCCGGGGTCCCTGGCCTCGCCCATGAGGCGCAGCTTGGGCTCGGTTCCCGACCAGCGGACCACCAGCCGGAGGCTGGGGCCGTGGGCGGCCTCCAGCTCGGCCAGGGCGGCCTGCAGCCCGGCGCATTCCTCCAGGGGGCGCCGCCGGGCGGCCTTCAGGTTCACCAGCCGGTGGGGCCAAGCCTGGAAGCGCCAGTCCCAGCGGCGTCCGGCGGGCCGTCGCTGCAGCGCCCGGAGCACCGCCTGGGCGGTGGCGAGGCCGTCGCCGCTGGGGCCCAGGCGCTTCTGGATGAGGTGGCCGGAGGCCTCCGCCGCCAGGTCCCAGCCCGTCTCCGCGAGCTTGCGCAGCAGGAACTTGTCCCCGACGGGCGTGCGCGCGAAGGGGATGCCCCGGGCGGCCAGGGCCTCCTCCAGGCCGCCGTTGCTCATGAGGGTGCCCACCACGCCCGGGGGCGGGTCCCCGGATTCGAGACGGTCCAGGGCCAGGAGCCAGAGCATCTGGTCCCCGTCCACCAGGTTTCCCTCGGGGTCCACGAGGAGGCAGCGGTCCCCGTCCCCGTCGAAGGCCAAGCCCAGGGCCGCGCCGGTGCGGCGGACCTCGGCCTGCAGGTGCTCCAGGTGGGTGGAGCCCACGCCCACGTTGATGCGGGACCCGTCCGCGGGCACGCCGGTCCAGGCCACCGCGCCCCCAAGCACGCGGCAGGCCCAGGGGGCGGTGGCGCCATGGGCGCAGTCCACCACCACCGGCAGGTCCGGGCCCAGCTCCAGCAGGCCCAGATGGGCCAGATAGGCCTCCACGGGCTCCTCGTCCCTCTGGAGGGTGGCCGGCGCGTTCTCGGCGCAGGTGCCTTCCTCGAAGGCGGCTTCGATGGCCTCCTCCTCCGCGGCCTCCAGTTTCTCCCCGGCCCCGTTGAAGCCCTTGAGGCCGTTGTCCTCGGGGGGATTGTGGCTGGCGCTGATCATCACGCCCCAGGCCTCTCCCGCTCCGCGGCCTGCCTCCCGGGCCGTGGCCCAGGCCACCGCCGGCGTGGGGACCATGCCCAGCACCCGCGGGCGGACCGCGCGCCCCAGGCCCGCCACGAAGGCCTGGGCCAAGGGCCGCGAACTGAGCCGGGGATCCCACCCCAGCACGAGGGTCCGGATGCCCCGGCGCTCCGCCACCTCGGCCCAGGCCCGGCCCCAGCGGGCGGCCTCGTCGAGGGTGAGGGGCGGGGCGAAGGCCGGGCCCCGGATGCCGTCGGTGCCGAAGTATCGGAGGGTCATGGCTAGAGCCTAGCCTCTCTTCCCGTTGGATCCGGCAGGGCGTGGGTGCGGAAGACGCGGAAGCCCCAGACGCCGGCCTCGCGGTGGGCCTCGGCCGTGAGGGCGTCGCGCGCCGTGGGCGGAAGCCCGGGGCGGCCCGCCCGCCAAGCCAGGAAGCGCTTGCGGGAGAGGCCCAGGCAGAATCGCTCCGCAGGCCAGTCGAGGCGGCGGGGCAGGGTGGCCAGGCCCCGCCAGAGCGCCGTGTCCTCTTCGTAGGTCGTCCCGAAACCGAATCCGGGGTCCAGGAGGATGCGGTCGCGGGCGATGCCGGCGCCGAGCAGCCGGTCGCGCACGGCGGCCATTTCCGCGACGGCGAGGTCATCGTCCGATTCGCCCGGGTCGTCGTAGGCGGGCATCCAAAGGGCGCCCTCCCGCGTCCGGCTGCGCATGGCGATGAGGCCGCAGTCCGCCGCCCTCGCCAGGGCCAGCATCCCCGGGTCCGAAAAGCCCGTGACGTCGTTCAGCGCCGCGACGCCCGCCCCGAGCCCCCGCTCGGCCACCTCGGGGTGGCGCGTGTCGAGGCTGAGGGGGACTTGGGGGAGTTCGGAACTCAGCAGCGCCAGGACGGGCCCCAGGCGGGCCCATTCCTCCCGGGGATCCACCGGGGCGGCGCCGGGCCGCGTGCTCTCGGCGCCGACGTCCAGCATCCCGGCGCCGGCCTGCACCAGCCGGCGGGCCTGGGCGAGGGCGGCCTCCGGGGCCTGGAAGCGCCCGCCGTCGCTGAAGGAGTCCGGCGTGAGGTTGAGGATGCCGAAATACGAGGGGCCGCGCCCGAGGCGCGGCCCCCAGTCGAACGTCTCGGCCATCAGGCCGGGTGCAGGGCCGGGTTCAGCCCCGGGTCCGCCCCCTTCTCGCCGGCGGCGGCGGTGGCCGGCGCGGAGCCGCCAGGGCGGGGCGGGAGGGTTCCGCCCTTCATCAGCAGGTCCACGTCGTTGCCATCGAGGCTCTCGCGCACCAGCAGGGCCTCGGCGATGGCCACCAGGGCCTCCTTGCGCTCGAGGATCAGCTTCTTGGCGCGCTCGTAGTTGCGCATGACGATGTCGTGCACTTCGGCGTCGATCACCCGGGCGGTCTCCTCGGAGAAGTTCCGCTGCTGGCTGAAGTCGCGGCCCAGGAAGATCTCGTGGTTGGCGCCGGCCCCGAAGTTGAGGGGCCCCAGCTTCTCGCTCATGCCGTACTCGGTGACCATGGCCCGTGCCATGTCCGTGGCCTGCTGGATGTCGTTGCTGGCGCCGGTGGAGAACTGGTTGAAGAAGATCTCCTCGGCGATGCGGCCGCCCATGCAGATGGCGATGCGCCCCTCCATGAACTCCTTGGTGTTGTTGTAGCGGTCCCGCTCGGGCAGCTGCCAGGTCACGCCCAGGGCGCGGCCCCGGGGGATGATGGTGACCTTGTGGAGGGGATCGGCCCCCTTGATGCTGGCGGCGAGCACCGTGTGGCCGGACTCGTGGTAGGCGGTGATCTTCTTGTCCTCGTCGGTCATCACCATGGAGCGCCGTTCGGCCCCCATGTAGACCTTGTCCTTGGCGTTCTCGAAGTCCGACATCTCCACCCACTTCTTGCTGACGCGGGCGGCGTAGAGGGCGGCCTCGTTGCAGAGGTTGGCCAGGTCGGCGCCGGCGAAGCCGGGCGTTCCGCGGGCGATGACCTCGAGGTCCACGTCCGGGGCGAGGGGGATCTTGTCGGCGGTGTGCACCTTCAGGATCTCAAAACGGCCCTTCACGTCGGGGCGGTCCACCACCACGCGGCGGTCGAAGCGGCCTGGGCGGAGCAGGGCCGGGTCGAGCACGTCCGGGCGGTTGGTGGCGGCGATGAGGATCACGCCCTCGTTGCCTTCGAAGCCGTCCATCTCCACGAGGAGCTGGTTGAGGGTCTGCTCGCGCTCGTCATGGCCGCCGCCCAGGCCCGCGCCGCGATGGCGCCCGACGGCGTCGATCTCGTCGATGAAGATGATGCAGGGGGCGCTCTTCTTGCCCTGTTCAAACAGATCACGGACCCGGGAAGCGCCGACGCCCACGAACATCTCGACGAAATCGGAGCCCGAGATGGAGAAGAACTGGACCTTGGCCTCGCCGGAAATGGCGCGGGCCAGGAGGGTCTTGCCGGTGCCGGGCGGGCCCATGAGCAGCACGCCCTTGGGGATCTTGCCGCCAAGCTTGACGAACTTGGCGGGGTCCTTCAGGAACTCCACGATCTCCTTCAGCTCCTCCTTGGCCTCGTCGCAGCCCGCCACGTCGGCGAAGGTCACGCGCTTCTGGCCGCCGGCGAGGCCCTTGGCCCGTGCCTTGCCAAAGCTCAGGGCCTTGTTCCCGCCCACCTGGGCCTGGCGCATGAAGACGAACCAGAGCACCACGAAGACCAGCAGCGGTCCCCAGAACATGATGAGCATCAGGAAGTTGTTCTCGGAGGGCTTGGCGGCGCGGAACTCGTCGAGCTGGCCTTCGACCTTCCAGTCCAAGATGCGCTTGGGCAGGTCCTGGAGGGGCGGAGCGATGGACTTGAACTTCTCCACCACCTGGCCCGAGGCGGTGCGCTGGGGCTGGCGGTAGGTGCCTTCGACCTCCTGGCCGGCGATGGTGACGGTCTTGTACTTGCCGGCCACGCCCTCGGTCATGAAGGTGGAGAATGGGATCTCCTGCACGGCGGCGCCGGCGGGGATGTACTTCAGGGCCAGGAAGACCATCGCGAGGATGGCGACCCAGACCAGCATGGACTTCATCATGGAATTCAAGCGGGCTCCCGGACGGGTGTGTCCCGGGTACGGGTCCCGGGCTCTCCAGTTTAACCGCGAGGCGGTCCCTGGTCCCCGATTGGATGCAGGAAGACTCCCGATGGTTCATGGGAAATGTGCCAGTGGCCGTGGGTCCTGGACCTCGCGCGGCGAGGCGCCGGGGCCGCCGCCAGGGGCCGCAGGAAGGCCGCGAGCCCGCGCAGGCCCTCGGCCTCCCTCGCCCAGCCCTGCTCCCGGAAGGCGGCCTCGAGGACGGCCCGCAGCTCCGGCTCCGTCCAGATTCCACGTTTGAGTTCGAGAATCCCTCCCGCGAGCCTCCACTTTTCCTCGCGGCGGGCGGCGACCTCGGCCCCGCGCCACTCGAGCAGCTCGCGGACCTGGGCGTGGGTCTCCAGCAGGTGCGCATCCAGCCCGGGGAGTTCGCGGCGCAGGGGCTCGAGGAGGGGACGCAGGCGGTTGCGGGGCGTGAAGGCTTCCAGGTTGCTGGCGTCCTCCCGCCAGGGGATGCGCCGGGCGCGGAGGTACGTCCTGAGCTCGGCCCGGCGCAGGTGCACCAGGGGCGACCACCGCAGCTCCTGGCGCGGAGGCAGGGGCGTGAGCGAGCCGAGGCCCCCGCCCCGTCCCAGGCGCAGGAAGACCGTCTCCGTGTGGTCGTCGAGGGTGTGGCCCGTGGCCACCACGGCTGCGCCGCAGGAGGAGGCCTCGGCGTTCAGCCAGGACCAGCGCAGCTCCCGGGCCGCGGTTTCGAGGCCCCCGCCCGTGGCCTGCGCGTGGGCTTTCACGTCCAGCCAGGCCTCGGCGAGGTCCAGGCCGAAGTGGCGCGCCAGGGCCCGCACGAAGGCGGCGTCCTCTCCCGAGGCCTCGCGCAGGCCGTGGTCCGCGTGGGCCAGCACCAGGTCGAGGCCGAGGCTCCTCTGCAGCGCCGAGAGGAGCGCGACCAGGGCCGTGGAGTCCCCGCCCCCGCTGCAGGCCACCAGCACCCGGACGCCTTCCACGCCGTCGCCCCGGCGGCGCAGGCCCGCGAGGAGATCGGCTTCGAAGCGGTTCACCCCGCCTCCGCGTCGGGCATCACCGCAGGCGCTCCAGCAGCCGCAGCAGGGCCGGCGGCACGGGCTTCTCGCACCACAGGGCCTCGGCGAAGTCCGCCTGGATCAGCGAGCCCCAGTGCATGGCGCGGCCTTCGATCCCGCGGCGGAAGGAGGGATGGGCGATGCGCACGGCGGGCTGCGCGGGATCCGGGCTGAACTGGCTCCCGAAGGCGTCGAAGGCGGCCATGCGCCGGGGCCACGCGGCGCTCACGTCCACCACCAGGTCCGGCCGGTCCGGGTTCTCGCCTCCCACCCACGCGATGGCTTCGACTCGCCAGGGTTCGCCCTCATGGGGATAGCCCTTCAGGCCCGCGTGGAAGGCGGCTTCGCGCAGCAGGCGGTGGGCCCGGCGGTGGTCCGGGTGGCGGTCCTCCGGGGCGGGGACCACGAGGACGGCCGGGCGCAGGGTCCTCAGGGCCGTCATCACCGCGCGCCGGGAGGCCTCGCCCTCGTCGAAGCGGCCGTCGGGGAGCTCGAGCGCGGTGCGGGAGGCGCCGAGGATGCGGGCGGCCTCCAGGGCCTCGGCGCGGCGGAGCTCGGGCGTCCCGCGGGTGCCCAGCTCGCCTCGGGTGAGGTCGAGGATGCCGGTGCGCAGGCCGCGGTCGGTGGCCAGGGCCAGGAGGCCGCCCACGTGGACCTCCACGTCGTCGGGGTGGGCTCCGACGGCCAGCAGGTCGAGTGACACGGACATGGGGGCGGTCATGGGGCCTCCACCAGCAGGGTGCCGCCGCCTTCGGGATGGGCGGCGAGATGCGCGGCGAGGGCCGATTCCAAACGGTCCAGCAGGACGCCGTCGCGCAGCCAGGCCAGGCCCGGCAGCACGCGCTCCTGGGGGCGCCCGAGGGGGTACAGGGCCTGGCGGAGCCGCTCGGGATCCTGGCCGAAGCGGGCCGCGGCCAGGTCGCGCCGGTGGCGCCGGTCCAGGCGCGCGAGGCGGACGCGCGCCCGCTGGACCTCCTCCTCGAGGCGCCGGGTGAGGGCCTCGCCCCAGGCGCCGCGGCCGTCGAGGTCGAGGCGCAGGGCGGCGGAGGGCAGGGCGGCGGCGGAGGCGAAGGCGCTCCAGTCGCCCTGGCGCAGGGGCTCGAGGTCCTCCACGGCCAGCCTCGCGCCGGCCGGCACCGCGAAGGCCGAGGGCCGGGCCACGATGCGGGGGCAGTCGAGCCCCACGCGTTCCCACAGCGGTTCGGCCAGGCGCCAGTAGGCCCGTTCCGCGGGTCCGAGCACGACGGCCCGTGTGTCCGGCAGGAGGCGCTGCTGCATGAGCGGCCGCAGCGCGGCACCGGGGCTGAGCCAGTGGCCCGGAGGACAGGATTCGCCGGGCTCCAGGCGCGTCCGCGCGCCGGTGGCGGGGTCCAGGGCGAACCAGGCGCCCTGGGTGCGGGGGTCCAGGGGCAGGGCCAGGCGGGCCTGCTCGAGGCGCTCCGCCTGGGCCACCAGGTCGCGTTCCAGGCCCAGGGCGCGCCAGCGGAGGAGGTCCTCCTGGATGGCCGCCCGCGCGACGGGCTCCGTGGGGGAGTAGGCGCGCAGGCCCCGCCGCCACAGGGGCGCGCCGCAGGCGAGGAAGTGGCCGCGCAGGCTGGGCTCCCGCGCAGGGGGGACGTCGCCCCACAGGGCCTCGGCCTGGGCCTGGTGCCCCTTGGTCCAGGGCAGCCAGCCCGTGGCGGTGCCCAGGGGCGCGGCGAACTTGAAGCGGTGGGGGCGCAGGCGGCCCCCGGCCGCGAACCCCACCGTGGAGGCCACCTCCAGGGCGTCGTGGTCCTCGTCCGCCATCCAGAACACCGCCTCGCCGCCGAGGCGGTCCGCCTCGGCCTTGGCAGCGAGGGCCTTCACCACGGAGAGGGCCGGGGTCCACCCCGCGCCGATCTGCTGGCCGGTCACCACGAGGGGGCGGGAGGTCGACATGGGGGGAAGGGTACCTTGGTTGCATGGAAGTCCCCACCGTCGAGCCCTGGATCCTGCCCCCACGGCCGGATCTCGCGCGGCTGGCCATGGACGTGGCCGACAACCTGAGTGTTGCCTCCCTGCGCGCCTGGCCCGAGGCCCGCAAGGGCGGCATCGGCTTCGGGGACCTGCCGCCCTTCCTGAGCTGGCATGGGGAGATCGATGGCCAGCACCACCTCGTGCTGATCCAGCCCCGGGAACTGGGCGCCCTCGTGCCCGGCGCCCGCACCGCGCCGTTGCCGCCGCGCTGGCTGGAGGCGCTGGACCTCGCGTCCCTCGCGCGGCCCCTGGCCCATCATCCCGCCTGGGGCGGGGCGGTGGCCTCGGTGCACGTGGTGAGCGTGCCAAAGGCCGGGGAGGCGAAGGTGCGGACCGTGGGCGAGGCGGCCCCCGTCGTCGTGCAGGCGGTGCTGCAGCGCGTCGCCGAGGCCCGGGTGTGGAGCTTCAGCGACTGAGCCGCTCGGCCACCGCCAGCACCAGTTCCACCAGCCGGGCGGCGTAGGCGGTCTCGTTGTCGTGCCAGCCGAAGACCTTGACGAAGCGCGAACCCAGGACCCGGGTGAGCTGCAGGTCCATGAGCACGCTCTCCTCACGGCCGGTGAAGTCGCGGCTGACGAGGTCGGGCTCGGCGAGGGCGAGGACGCCCTTCAGCGAGCCCTCGGCGGCGTAGCGGTAGGCGGCGTTGAGGCTCTCCACCGTGGCGTCCCGCTCCAGCAGGGCCGTGACGTCCACGAGGTTCACGCTCAGGGTGGGCACCCGCAGGGCCGCGCCGCTGAAGCCCTCCGGCAGCCAGGGCAGGGCGTGGCGCAGGGCGCCGAAGGCCGACGAGCTGGTGGGGATGATGCTCTGGAAGGCCGACCGGGCCCGGCGCCGGTCCTGGTGGGGCGCGTCCTGGAGGCGCTGGTCGTTGGTGACCACGTGCACCGTGCTCATGCCGGCGTGCGCGATCCCGAAGGCGTCCCGCAGCACCTGCAGCACCGGCCCCGTGGCGTGGGCCGTGCAGCTGGCGTTGCTGATGACGCGGTGCGCCGCGAGGTCGAGGCCACCGCCGTTGAGGGGGTGGATCGCCGTGACGTCGGCGTCGGGGCTGGGCGCGCTGACCACCACGTGGGAGACGCCGCCCCGCAGGTGGCGCGCGGCGTCGGCCCGGCGGGTGAAGCGTCCGCTGCTCTCCACCACGAGGCCCACGTCCAGGCTGTCGAAGGGGATGCGCTCGGGCTCCGTCTCGTGGAAGACCCGCACCCGGGCGCGCCCCAGGCCGAGGAACTCGGCGTCGCCTTCGGCTGTCGGCCGGACCTCCAGGGCCTCCAGGCCATGCACGGAGTCCCGGCGGAGGAGGGCCGCCAGGGTCCCCAGGTCCGCCGGGTCGTTCACCGCCGCGAGGCGCTCCGGGGCCTGGACCGCCAGGCGCTTCAGGGCGAGGCGCCCGATGCGGCCGAGGCCGTTGATGCCGATCATGCCCGGAAGGTCCGCCGCCCTAGATCCGGTCCAGCACGTGGCAGCAGAGGTCCATGAGCCGCGTCGCGTACCCGAACTCGTTGTCGTACCACCCGAAGACCTTCACCATCCGCGGGCCCATGGCCCGGGTCAGGAAGGGATCGAAGGTGCAGCTGGCTTCGCATCCGATGAGGTCCACGCTCACCAGCTCGTCCTTCATCACGTCCAGATAGGGCGCGAGCGGGCCTTCGACGCTGGCCTTGAGGAAGGCCTCGTTGACGGAGGCCACCGTAGCGTCGGCCTTCAGGATGGCGGTGAGGTCCGTGAGGCTCACGTCCGGGGTGGGCACCCGCACCGCCACGCCGTCCAGCTTGCCCTTGAGGTGGGGCAGCACGAGGCTGATGGCTTTCGCGGCGCCGGTGCTGGTGGGGATCATCGAGAGGGCCGCGGCCCGGGCCCGGCGCAGGTCCTTGTGGGGCAGGTCGAGGATGCGCTGGTCGTTGGTGTAGCTGTGCACCGTGGTCATGAGACCGTGCTCGACGCCGAAGGCCTGGTCCA